>JBGSPJ010000594.1:0-2074 GCA_041738655.1 Rhodothermales bacterium
GGTCGCCCACGACGAGCACGCCGGCGGGCCGGCCGCCCTGCCGGCGGATCATGTTGCCGCGCTTCGTATTGGCGCGCAGCGTCCATCTGGACGGGGCGCCATCCGATGTCGGGAGGAGGCTTTTTTCGGCGGTCTCGAGAGGCTCATCGCCCAGGACGAGGAGCCATTTTCCGGCGACGTCGATGCCGGCGGCTTCCATCGCCTTGAAGTCGTTATACCCCAGCTCGTCGTCCTCGATGCCATAGCCGGCGAACACGACGCTGCCCTCTATGTTCGCCGCGTTTCCGAAGGCGAGGTAGGCGTCTCCGTCCTGCCGCGCGGCGGAGAAGTGGCTGGAGGCGATGTTCTGGTTGCCGGCGCGGATCTCGAGGCCGGCCTGCTTGATCCGCCGGCCGTAGAGCGGGAAGGGCTGGAAGTAGTTTTCAGGCGCGCGCGGATCCGAGGTCGCCTGGTTGCCTTTGGGGTCAAGGCCCAGCTTGCGGTACTGGCCGGCGAGGTACATCGCGGCGAGTTTCTGGCCGCGCGTGGCCGTCTCGCGGCCCTCGAAATAGTCCGACGCAAATACGTAGAGGTGCGCCGCGAGGTCCGATTCCGTGATGGTGGCCTGGTATTGCTGGACGAGCGAGGGATTCTCGAGCGCGGTGGGAGTAGCGGCGGGGGAGGCGACGCGGCCGGCGTCCGACTGTGCAAAACAGGCCGGAATCGTGGCGAGGGAAAGGAGCACGAACAGGACGTGCCGCCGGACGCGGCTGGAGGTGAGCTGAATCATGGTGCCGAGGCGAAGCGATGGGTGACAAAATCTCGCACCATATATGCTCGTGTCCGGAGAAAGATGCACAGCACGATGGAGGCCTATCCGGCCGGCAGTTCGTGAAGTCTCTGCGCATCTTGTGCCGGCACGCATGGAAAAGCGCTTTTTTAGTACATTACGGGCCCCACTTGCGCTTCACCCAAAATGCGTCAAACAACGCCCCGGCGTCCGCATTCAAGGGAAAGCACCGTCCAAACCCCGGCTCCAGAGCCGTCCGTCCCTTCTGTCGCGAACTCTATGAACAATGTGGCCCTGATCACGGGCGCATCGAGCGGGATCGGCCGCGAGCTGGCGCGCATCCATGCCGCGCGGAAGGGCGACCTTGTGCTTGTCGCGCGCCGTGAGGAGCGATTGCGCGAACTGAAGGCCGAGCTGGAGCAGGCGCACGGCGTCAAGGTCCATATCATCCCCCGCGATCTGGCCGTCCCGGGGGCCGCGCGCGCGGTGTACAAGGAGGTGACGGATCTCAAGATCGACGTGGAGTGCCTGATCAACAACGCCGGCTTCGGCGGGCACGGTTTCTTCCACGAGCGGGACTGGGAGGCGGACAAGGCGATGATCAACCTGAATGTCCTCGTCCTCACCGCCCTGACGCGGATGTTTTTGCCCGGGATGATCGAACGAAATCGGGGGTATGTGCTGAACGTGGCGTCAACGGCCGGCTTCATCCCCGGCCCGCTTCAAGCCGTTTATTACGCTACCAAGGCCTACGTCATCTCCTTCTCCGAGGCTCTCGCGAACGAGTTGTCGGACACCAACGTCAGCGTCACGGCGCTCTGCCCGAATTTTACGCAGACCGAGTTCATCGAAGCCGGCAACCTCACCCGGACGCGCGCCGTGAAGATGCTCTTCATCCCCTCCGCCCGCACCGTGGCCGAGTACGGCTATCGGGCCATGAAGCGCGGCAAAACCGTCGCCGTGTTCGGGATCTTTAACAAACTCGCCTTCCACCTCCTCCTCCGCCTCATGCCCCGCAAACTCGTCACCGCCATCTCCCGGTCGACGATGGAGAAAGAAGGGTGAAATAAGGCAAAAGGGAAAAGGCAAAATGCCCCGTGGCCTCGTAGGCCGGGTTAGCCATCCCGCATCTCGTGCTTTTGGTCATCGCTGCATACGCTGCCGATGACGGTGCAGGTGCGCAGGCCGTGCAGACTTGGGCGCCGGTGTTGCACGAAGCTGCGTCGTCTTTTCACTCTTTTCACTCTTTTCACTCAAAAATGTGTTGGACATCCAGAAACAGTCTGTCGATACTCTGCTCGTTCA
>JBGSPJ010000599.1:0-2037 GCA_041738655.1 Rhodothermales bacterium
CTTACGACGCCGGCGGAGATCGACGCCGTGGGGGTGTCGTTCGGCGATCGAGCGCCGGCTTTGCCCGGCGGGGCGGTGGCGGTGCCCGGGTCCATGCGCGACTATGCCTACGGCGCCGGCGAGAAAGGCGTGTACCTGACCCCTCCAGGGCCGAGTCCGACGAGCCCGAACGGCTTTTTGCCCATCGGTCTGACCTTCTCCTTTTTTGTCTTCTGGGCGTTGTCGGGTACGGGGCAGCCGGGCAATATGGTCCGCCTGATGGCGTTTGATGGCACCGTCGCGCTGCGGCGGGGCATCGCGGCGCTTTCGATCTACTTCACCCTCATCTATCTCCCGCTCGTCGTCATCTTTGTCTGCGCGCGGCTGCTCGTGCCGGGCATCGATCAGTCGGCCGACCGGATCATGCCGCTGATGGCGTTTACCCTGGCGGATGCGGCGGCTATGCCGTGGCTCGCCGGCCTGTTTATCGCCGCTCCCTTCGCGGCGGCCATGTCCACCGTCGATAGCTTCATGCTGATGATCGCCTCGTCGGTGGTGCGCGATGTGTATCAGACTCACTTCAACCCCGCCGTGACGGACGCCCGCATCCGCACGCTCAGTTACGGGTGCACGCTGGCGGTGGGGCTGCTGGCTACCATCGGGGCGCTCCGGCCTCCCGACGTGTTGCAATACCTGATCGTCTTTGGCGGGGGCGGGCTGGCGTCGGCGTTTCTGGTGCCGGTGGCGCTCGGACTCTACTGGCCGCGGTTCAACAAAGCCGGCGCGATCGCGGCGATGCTGGGCGGGTTTGGGGCTTACCTGGCGCTCTATGCGATAGGATATGTACTCACGGGCGCCTTCCAGCCCTGGCGGCCGGCGGGGCTCGATCCGCTTATATGGGGATTTACCGTGTCGATGCTGTGCGCCGTCGGCTTTACCTTTGGAACCCCGCCGCCGCCGAGGGTACTGATGCAAACCTTCTTTGGTCGGCCAGCGTTGTAATGCGTAATTTGCGGCTCAGGGAGGAATTGACTGGAGAATGCCATCAGGTAGCGTCCCGCGTTCGGTAGCCTACTCCGCCTCCCTTGAGCCCCGAACCTCGAACCTTGAACCATCAGTCGATGGAGGTCTTATGAGCCATCGCGTTCTTCGTCCCTGCTACACGGCGCTGGCCGGCGTCTTACTGCTCGCCGTGCAATGGGGATGCACCGCCACCAATACCAATAACGAAAACGCGCTCGCGACGCGGTTCAGCCAGGCGATCCAGGGGGTCGAGGCCCAGCAGGGCCAGGTGTTGCAGGTGATGGGTGAGGCGACGGCTTCACAACAGAACATTCTGCTTAACGCGCAGATGCAGTTCAACGAGCAAGAGACCTTGGCGTTTATCGAGAAGTGGGAGCAGGCCAACGTAGCGGTCGTCCAACTTCGTGCGAGTCTGGACGATCTGAATCTCAACTATTATCCGATGCTGGATCAGCTGCGCTTGCGGGCGCAGGCCATCAACGACCCGTTTATTCGGGATCAGACCCTGGGATATCTGGAGGATACGCAGCGCGCGTACGATGTCCAGGCACAGGAGGCGCAGCGTTGCCTCGACAATCTGGATGCGAGCATTCGCCTCGGAAACGATATCGTGGAAGCCTTGAAGATCATCGGGTCGGCGAACTTCATCCGGGGGAAGCTGGAAGAGTTGGGCCGGGTGTGTCAGGAGTCGATGGATGGGCTTCAGCAGGTGAATCGCCTGGTGGATCAGGGGCGCGATCTGTTGGGATTGGAGATCGAGGCCGGCACGAGCGCTTGATGGATCGAGCTTGACAGACGGGACAAACCGTGACAGACGCAGCGATACCTACCCCTTTCATCGCGATCGATGCCGGCATCGTCCAGCAGAATATCGAGAGTATGGCGGCCTATGCCCGCGCGAACGATCTGCGGCTCCGGCCGCACATCAAAACGCATAAGTCGCTCCATCTCGCGGCGCTCCAGCTGGAGGCCGGCGCGATCGGACTGACGGTCGCCAAACCCGGCGAGGCCGAGGTGATGGCGCGGCTCGCCGGC
>JBGSPJ010000612.1:0-1517 GCA_041738655.1 Rhodothermales bacterium
CGATCTGCCAGCGCCGCCGCCTACGCCGCCCGCGCGGGAATGACCTGCGTGGTCCTCGTTCCCGAGGGCAAGGTCGCCCTCGGCAAACTCGCCGGCGCGATCGCCTACGGCGCAAAGGTAGTCACCATTCGAGGCTCCTTCGACGACGGCCTCCGCCTCGTCCGCGAGGCCCCCAACCATGCCCCCGTCACCGTCGTCAACTCGGTAAACCCCGCGCGCATGGAGGGCCAGAAGACCGGGTCCTTCGAGATCTGCGAGGCCCTGGGAGACGCCCCGGACTGGCACTGCCTTCCCGTCGGCAACGCGGGCAACATCACCGCCTACTGGCAGGGCTACAACGAACAACTCGCCGCCGGACTCAGTACCCGCCGCCCTAGAATTCTCGGCATCCAGGCGGAGGGCGCGGCCCCCATCGTCCGCGGTCACATCGTCGAAAACCCGGAAACCGTCGCCACTGCCATCCGCATCGGCAACCCCGCCCGATGGGTCCAAGCCAAAGCCGCCCGCGACGAATCCGGCGGGTTCATCCGGATGGTCTCCGACGAAGACATCCTCCACTGGTACCGGCAAGTCGCCCGCCTAGAAGGCGTCTTCTGCGAGCCCTCCTGCGCCGCTCCCCTGGCCGGAATCGCGAAAGGAGTGCGGGAAGGCTGGCTCGACATGCGCGGCCAATCCGTGGTGGTGATCCTCACCGGGCACGGCATGAAAGACCCGGATAACGCGGTGGCCTCCCCCTACGAAAGCGTGGAGATCGAAGCCACCATGGACGCCCTGGTCAAGGTGATCGCGTGATCAAGGTCCAGATCCCCGCCACCACCGCCAACCTCGGCGCCGGTTTCGACTGCATGGGCATGGCCCTCGACCTTTGGAACACCTTCGAACTCCGCGCCACCGGCACGAATGCCCCCATCCGCTTCCAGAACTTTGGCGAAGGCGCAAACATCCTCCCCAGCGACGAGTCCAACCTGATCGCCCAGATCATCAGGGAGAAGCTAGGCGAGATCCCCGGCGGCCTGGAAGTCCAGAGCCACAACGACGTGCCCTGCGCCAGCGGCCTCGGCTCCTCGTCCACCGCCACCCTGGCGGGCCTCGTCTTCGCCAAAGCGCTCAGCCTGCAGGACCTTGGCGGCGGGACCCTGGCGGGCGCGCTCATGGACCGCCTTCCCGAAGTCCTCGGAGAGGCCGTGGAAGTCGAGGGCCACGGAGACAACGTCGCCCCCGCCGTGCTGGGTGGACTCCAAATCGTCTACACCAGCGGCCGAGAGTTCATGACCCGCACCGTGGCCATCCCCCCCATCCGGGTGGTGGTCTGCGTCCCGGACTTCCTGTATCTCACCAGTCAAGCCCGCGCCGCTTTGCCCAAAACGGTCACCCACAAAGACGCCGTCTTCAACATCGGCCGCGCGATGCTGACCATCGAGGCCCTCCGAACCGGCGACGAAGCCCTCCTCGCGGACGCGATGCAGGACCGCCTCCACGAGAACTTCCGGCTCCCAGACATCCCCGGCGCGATCCCC
>JBGSPJ010000627.1:0-1757 GCA_041738655.1 Rhodothermales bacterium
CTGGCGATCGCGCTGGGCATCGTGGCGGTGGCGAAGGGGGACGCGCTGGTGGATCGGGCGATGACGTTTGTCCAGAAACGCGTCGAAACCGGTGCCTCGGCGTCGATCGACATCCGGGCGTCGATGATCGAACGGCAGATGGACAACTTTCGGGCGAACCCGCTCACCGGCATCGGTTTTGGCCTCCCGAGCAACGCGACCGACTGGGCGCGCATCAGCACCGGCTTCCTGGGGCTGCCGACCGGCTTCACGGCTGAAAAAGGGTTCATGCCATCGTCGGTCCTTGAAGAAACCGGGCTGATCGGGGCGATCCTGCTCGGGTTCGTCCTCTTCACCCTCGCCGCCCCCGTCTACCGCCACGGCTCCCCCCCCGTGCAAGCCCTCTTTCTCGCCGCCCTGCTCGCCAACGTAGGCGAGATGATCTTCTTCTCGTTCGGCGGCGCTGGGCTGTATTACTGGCTGGTGTACGGGTGGTGTTACGCGTCGGTCGATCCCAAAAACGTTCAACGTTTAACGTTCAACGTTTAAACGATTCCCATCGCACCCGCATTTTTCATTTTGCATTTTACCTTTTGCATTTCCCATGTGCGGCATAACAGGCATCTACGGCACCGGCGTACGTACGCCCACACAAACCATCCAGCGGATGACGGACAGCCTGGCCCATCGCGGGCCGGATGACGCCGGCATCTACGTAGACGACTACATCGCGCTCGGCCAGACGCGGCTCAGCATCCTGGACCTCTCCGCCAACGGCCACCAGCCGATGGAAAGCGCCAGCGGCCGTTACCTCATCGTGTTTAACGGCGAGGTGTTTAACTACCGTTCGGTTCGGGCGCAGTTGGTGGACCGCGGGTACAGCTTCCGGTCGGACACCGACACCGAGGTCATCCTCTACGCCTTTGCCGAGTGGGGGCCGGCGTGCCTCGAGCGGTTCAACGGGATGTTTGCCTTCGCCGTGTACGACCGCGAGCGGCGGTCGGTCTTTATCGCCCGGGACCGCCTGGGCATCAAACCCCTCTACCTCGCCCGATCGCGTGAGGGCGCGTTGCTGTTCAGCTCCGAGATGCGGTCCATCCTTAGCAGCGGCCTTGTGGCGCCGCAGCTCAACCGGCGCATCCTCCCCCTCTATCTAAAATACCAGACCGTGCCGGCGCCCGACACCCTCATCGAGGGGATCGAGATGCTGCTACCGGGGCACTGGATGGAGGTGACGCCGGAAGGCGAGCAGAAGAAGTCGTACTGGAACGTCCTCGGCAATGCCAACCCGGACGCCGCGCACCACACGGCGGAGGAGGCGCGCGCCGAGGTGCGCCGGCTCCTCACCGCCAGCGTCGAGCGCCGGCTGATCAGCGACGTCCCGCTGGGCGCTTTTTTATCGGGGGGGATCGACTCGTCGATCATCGTCGGCCTCATGAGCCGGCTGAGCAACGCACCTGTCCGCACGTTCACCATCGGGTTCGACGAGCCCTCCTTCGAAGACGGCGTCTTCGCCCAGCGGATGGCGCGGCAGTTCCGGACCGACCATACCGAGCTGAAGCTGTCGTATGTCGACATCCTCCAGCAGATTCCCCAGGCCCTCGCCGCGCAGGACCACCCGTCGGGCGACGGGGTCAACACGTACCTCGTTTCCCGCGCCGTTAAAGAAGCCGGCCTCAGCGTGGCGCTCTCCGGCCTCGGGGGCGACGAGTTGTTCGCCGGCTACAGCCTCTTCGGCCGCATCGCCCGGCAGCAACGGGCGCGGCTCCTCTGGCGCT
>JBGSPJ010000638.1:0-13889 GCA_041738655.1 Rhodothermales bacterium
CATCTGGGCCGCACCCGTCACCATGTTCTTTACATAGTCCGCGTGCCCCGGGCAGTCCACGTGCGCGTAGTGACGATTCTTCGTCTCATACTCCACGTGCGCCGTCGCAATCGTGATCCCGCGCTCCCGCTCCTCCGGGGCGTTGTCGATCGAATCAAACGAACGAACCACGATACCGCCGCCAACACGCTCGGCCAGCACCTTCGTGATCGCCGCCGTCAACGTCGTCTTACCGTGGTCAACGTGCCCGATCGTCCCCACATTCACGTGAGGCTTATTGCGTAGAAACGTCTCTTTCGCCATGGCTGTGTCAGTTAACTTATTCGTTTTATGGTACGCGGTGGCATCGAGAGGGCGGCCTCAGGCTGCTACCCCTGTAGACGCCGCAACAATCTCGTCGGCGACGCTCTTAGGCACCGGTTCGTAGCTATGAAACTGCATGCTGTAAATGGCGCGCCCCTGCGTGATGGAGCGCATGTCCGTCGAGTAGCCGAACATCTCGGAAAGCGGAACGAGCGCGCGAATCACCTGGGCGTCGTTACGCTGGCCGAGGCTTTCGATGCGGCCGCGACGGCTGTTGAGGTCGCCGATCACATCGCCCATGTACTCATCGGGTGTAACAACCTCCACCTCCATGATGGGCTCCTTGAGCACGGGCTTCGCCTTACGGGCGGCCTCGCGGAAGCCCATCCGGCCGGCGATTTCGAAAGACATCTGGTCCGAGTCGACCGCGTGGAACTTGCCGTCGTAGAGCCGCGCCTTGATGCCCTCGATCGGGTAGCCGGCCATTGGGCCCTGAAGCAACGCGCTCCGGATCCCCTTTTCAATCGCCGGGATGAACTCGCGCGGAATGTTACCACCGACGACGGCGTTTTCGAACTCCATGCCGACGCCGGACTCGTTGGGGCCGATTTCCATGTGGACTTCGGCGAACTGGCCGCGGCCACCCGACTGCTTCTTGTGGGTGTAGCGTTCGTCCACCGTTGTCTGGATGGCCTCGCGGTAGGCCACCTGGGGCTTGCCGACGTTGGCTTCAACCTTGAACTCACGACGGAGGCGATCAACGATGATCTCCAGGTGCAATTCGCCCATGCCGGCGATGATCGTCTGGCCTGTCTCGTGATCGACCGATACCTTGAACGTCGGATCTTCTTCCGCCAGCTTCTGCAGGCCGGTGCCGAGCTTATCGCTGTCGGCTTTGGTCTTCGGCTCGATCGCGATCCGGATGACGGGCTCGGGGAAGTTCATCTGCTCGAGGAGGATCGGGTTGTCGATCTCGCACAGCGTATCGCCGGTGCGAACATCCTTCAACCCTACCGCTGCGGCGATGTCGCCAGCGCTGACTTCATCCACGTCCTCTCGGGTGTTGGCGTGCATGAACAGGATGCGCCCGACGCGCTCCTTCTTGCCGTTGGAGGCATTATATACAGCCGCGCCTTTCTGCAGGCTACCACTATAGACCCGGAAGAACGTCAACTTACCGACGTAGGGGTCGGTCATGATCTTAAACGCGATGCTGCTGAACGGACCCTTCGGATCCGCCGTGCGCGAGATCTGCTCATCGGTATGCGGATGGATACCCTCAACGGCCGGCACATCGACCGGGCTGGGGAGATAGTCGATCACGCCATCCAGCAGGCGCTGAACGCCCTTGTTCTTAAACGCGGTGCCACAGAACACCGGCGTGATACTCATGCTGATCGCCGCCTTACGCACCGTTGCGCGGACTTCCTCGGGCGTGATCTCCTCGCCTTCGAGGTACTTCATGAGCAGCTCGTCGTTGTGCTCGGCGATGGACTCGAGAAGGTGGATGCGCCAGTGGCGTGCGTCTTTCTTGAGATCGTCAGGGATTTCGATTTCATCCCACGTGGCGCCCAGCGCCTCGTCGTGCCATACGATCGCCTTGCCGCTCACCAGGTCGATCACGCCACGGAACATGTCGCCGGCGCCGATCGGAATCTGAACCGGGACCGGGTTGGCCTTCAGGCGATCCTTCATCATGCCAATGGCATTGTAGAAGTTGGCACCCGTACGGTCCATCTTATTGATAAACGCGATACGCGGTACGTGGTACTTGTCAGCCTGCCGCCAAACCGTCTCCGACTGGGGCTCGACGCCGCCTACCGCGCAGAACAGCGCAATGGCACCATCGAGTACACGCAACGAGCGCTCGACTTCAATCGTGAAGTCGACGTGGCCCGGGGTGTCGATGATATTGATGCGGTGATCGTTCCAGAAACACGTGGTAGCGGCGCTGGTGATCGTGATGCCACGCTCCTTCTCCTGCTCCATCCAGTCCATGGTCGCACCGCCCTCATGGACTTCGCCCATGCGATGGAGGCGCCCCGTGTAGTACAGAATGCGCTCGGTCGTGGTCGTCTTCCCCGCGTCAATATGGGCCATGATGCCGATATTGCGCGTGTCTTTGAGGGATATCTTTTTATTGTCAGCCATTTCTGGTATTCGCTAGATACATACACCGCTCGAACTCTCGCCTCGCCCGGGCGCTTCTTGCGATGTAACGTAACGGTACAGGTGACGGTATTGGGGGCAGCGGCACGTCCGGTTGTTAGAACCGGAAATGGGCGAACGCCTTATTCGCTTCGGCCATGCGGTGCGTGTCGTCCTTCTTCTTGATCGACCCACCCTCGCCGCCGGCAGCGCTCATCAACTCTTTCGCGAGCCGGACCGCCATACTCTTGTCCGTTCGCGTCCAGGCATACTGGATGATCCAGCGGAACGCAAGCGCCACGCGACGGTCCGGCCGAACCTCAACAGGCACCTGGTAGGTGGCACCACCGACACGGCGGCTCCGCACCTCTACCAGTGGCGACACATTGTTCACAGCCTTCTTGAACACGTCCACGCCCGGCTCATTCGTGCGCTCTTCAATAAAATCGAACGCCTTGTAAACGATGCGCTGTGCAACGCTCTTCTTCCCGCTCCGCATCACACTACTCACAAATCGCGATACAAGCTGATCACTGTAGACCGGGTCAGCCGTAATCGTCCGCCGTTCTGCTGTTCTTCTGCGCATAAGCGTAAATTCTAAAAAGGAAAGCTTCTAATGACACCCGCTCGAATGACTCCCTGGACCCCGAGGCCGGCCTATACCCGCCCCGCCAATCCCCGAGACTACTTCTTCTGCTTCGGCCGCTTGGCCCCATACTTGGAACGACTCTTCCGACGATCATCCACGCCTGAAGTGTCGAGCGCACCACGAACGATGTGATACTTCACACCCGGCAAATCCTTCACACGCCCTCCACGAACCAGGACAATCGAGTGCTCCTGCAAGTTGTGCCCTTCGCCCGGGATGTAGGCGATGACCTCCACACTATTGCTCAAGCGAACCTTGGCCACCTTACGAAGCGCCGAGTTGGGCTTCTTCGGCGTCGTCGTGTAGACACGGGTGCAAACACCACGACGCTGTGGCATGCTCATCAAAGCCGGGGACTTGGTCTTGCGGACCTTACTCTGACGCCCCTTGCGAACCAATTGCTGAATTGTCGGCACGTACGCTTCCGTTCTTCTGACTGTTAACGAGCCTCCGTGACTGCTGTCACGAGTCGACTCACCGGATTTTTTTCCAGACCAGTATGATACTCTACAGCGGCACTTTGTTCAATTTATTTCTTCAAGATACCGTTAATAAACGGCCCGAAAGCCCTGTTTTAACGGATTTTGAATCTTTTATTGACCCATTGATATAAAACAATCGATCAATACGCCATCAAAAGGAAAAAGTCGCCATCGTGTAGCTGGCCGATCCGTCGAACGCGTGAAAGGCTCAGAAATGCAAAAACGTCCACCCCTTTCGCGCTCGGCGGCCGGGATGAACGTCATCGCCTTCTGCTGGTTCCTGACAAGCCCACATCGCGACGCGCGGGGGCCCCTTGTCATGGCGTAGCGGTCTCGATGCTCTCTTCGCTCGGAGGCCCCTTCCCATTGACGGACACGTACTCCCCAAACGGGCGCTGGCCGAGGATTTCGACGAGGTCGCGTGGTCCGAGTACTTCCTTCTTGAGCAGCAGCTCGGCCATCTCCGTCAGCTTTTCCCGCTTTTCGAGGAGAAGCGCGCGCGCGCGCTTCTCCACATCCTCGATGATCCCCCGGACTTCTTGATCGATGATTCGGGCGGTTTCGTTCGAGTAGGGCTTATCAAACATCGGCGTGTCGTCCGAGCGGCCTGAGAGGTTGAAGCTGATGTTGCCGAGGCCTTCGCTCATGCCGTAATCGACGACCATCGCGTAGGCCATCTTCGTGATGCGCTCGAGGTCGTTCTGGGCACCGGTAGTAATCTGACCGAACACGATCTTTTCCGCGACGCGCCCACCGATTGCCATCGTCATCCGGTCCAGCAGAGCCTCACGGGTATAGAGGTAGCGTTCTTCGGGCAAGTACTGGGCGTAGCCAAGCGCCGCGAGGCCGCGTGGTACGATTGAGACCTTTACGACGGGGTCGGTATGCGGCAAAAACCATCCCGTGATGGCGTGGCCGGCTTCGTGGTACGCGACAATCTTCCGTTCTTCGGGTGAGATGATCTTGTTCTTCTTTTCAAGGCCACCGATGACCCGATCGATCGAGCGTTCGAAGTCATCCATCTCGATCGAATCCTTGTTCTCCCGCGCGGCAAGAATTGCGGCTTCGTTGCAGACGTTCGCGATCTCGGCGCCGGCGAAGCCGGGTGTCTGGCTGGCAAGCACGCTCACGTCCACTTCCTTGGCGAGGATGAGGTTGCGGGTGTGTACGCGAAAAATCTCCTCGCGCTCCTTGCGATCCGGTTTGTCGATAAGAATCTGGCGGTCGAACCGGCCGGGGCGCAGTAACGCGGAGTCCAGCACGTCGGGACGGTTGGTAGCGGCCATGATGATGACCCCCTTGTCCGTATTAAACCCGTCCATTTCCACGAGAATCTGGTTGAGCGTATTTTCCCGCTCGTCGTTCGCGCCCATCATCATACCCCTTCCGCGGGAACGACCGATGGCATCGATCTCGTCAATAAAAATGATGCAGGGCGCCTTTTCCTTGGCCTGCCGGAACAGGTCACGAACGCGCGCCGCGCCGACGCCGACAAACATCTCGACAAAGTCCGAGCCCGACAGGGAGAAAAACGGGGTGCCGGCTTCACCGGCGACGGCCTTGGCCAACAGGGTTTTTCCAGTGCCGGGCGGGCCTACCAGCAACACCCCCTTCGGCAGTTTCCCCCCCAGCTTGGTGAACCGTTTGGGATTTTTAAGAAACTCGACGACCTCAACGACCTCCTCCTTCGCCTCGTCAAGGCCGGCCACGTCCTTGAACGTGATCGTCTGATCTCCCATGGCGTCGAACAGCACGGCTTTGTTCTTGCCAATATTCAACACCTGCGAACCGGGGTTCATCCGCCGAATCAAGAACATCCAAAGCGCGACAATGATGAGCAGCGGAAAAACCCACGTCACCATCCCGCCAAACCAGTTGTTCTCCTCTTTAAAACTGAACGCGACGTTGTGCTCGCTCAGAAAGTCGCTGATGGGTTCTTCGGCCGACTTGATCGTTGTAAACCGGCGCGCCGAGTCTTCCGTCACGCCGCCGAGAAAGTCCTGTTTCGGTTTGGACAGTTTTACATGACCCTGTTCCGCCGCCTGTTCGGTATACATGCCGTTAATGCGCGTTTCGCCGACGATATCCACTTTTTCGACATAGCCGTTGCGAACGTGCTCGAGGAACATGCTGTAATCAATGTGCTCCGTCTCCTCTCCACTCCATGAGAACAGGAGGTTCGCCATAAACGCAAGGAACACAATGAGATAGATCCACAACGAAAATCGATTCCTGCGGTCATTCATCCGATTACCGTCACCTCCAGAGGAAAAATCACTAGTATCTCGCTCGTTTTGAGCCATGGGGACGCGTCCTTGTTTTGGTGCCAGGCTTATCCGTTAGCGTCTTCTTTAGACTCAAAATAACGATTGGCGTACTACGGGTGGGGCACATGCTACGGGAAACATCCCGATGCTCGTTCAAGCCGAACCCCTTGAAAGCGGCTTAAGTTCCTATTACCACGGGCCCTGGAGGGCCCCGGGTATCGGCAGTTGAGGCCCATTACCGCGGATTCCGCAGATCCATAAACCAGGTGTTCGCGGGGAAAGCCTCCTTGTTCGCGGCGAGGCCGGCTCGCGCTTCGTCGAGCGTCGTAAAATGCCCGACGATGACACGGTGGCGTGTGGGCGCCTTGAGTACGCCGACTCTAAATCCTTTCTCCGCATACTCCTTTCTGACGCCATCGGCCGGATCCGCGTCGGGGAACGAGGCGACAACCAGGACCCATCCCTCCGCCGATATGTCGATAGGCTCCGGCCCTTTGATCCGACGTTCCTCTGGCGTGAGAGCATCAAGAACTGCCT
Organism: Rhodothermales bacterium; assembly: GCA_041738655.1. Classification (GTDB taxonomy): domain Bacteria; phylum Bacteroidota; class Rhodothermia; order Rhodothermales; family JAHQVL01; genus JAWKNW01. Next base: position 6,387 of record JBGSPJ010000638.1, read on the forward strand.
TCTGTTCGATCTGCTCAACGATCATCCGCGCCTGCCCTTCCGGACGCAATTCGGCGATGGCCTTCAAGCGCCGGTTGGCCACATCGGAATACGGCGTCCGGGGATACCGCTCAACGACGGCTGCATACACTCTGTCGATTCGTACCGGCGCCCAAACCGGGCGGACACCGGCGATCTTCTCGGCGAACGTGAGCCTACGCGCCGGCGTCTCGGCTGCAGGGCTGGCGGGGACATCGAGGCTATCCGGTAACACGGCCATGGTGTCGAGGCTGTCCGCGAGGGCGAGGGGCTGTGTCCGGGCCAAGGAATCCACCATAGAGCCCTCGGCCTCGTGACGCGAAGCGGTGGAATCCGGTGCACTTACGGCCAGGGACGTCGTATCCTGAGCGATCGCATCCGATGCGTTGGGTGACGTTCGCGGGGGGACGGGGCGACGAACCGGCGTGGGGCGAGCCGCGGGTGGGGTTTCGGCCGGCACGGCCGACGCGGCGAGCGGTCGGACCGGCAGGGCCGACTTCAGCGAGTCCACAAACGAGTAGCCAGCCAGCAACGAATCGGGGAGATCGGGGAGCGGCAGGGCGTAGATATCCAGGTTTTCGGCCATTGCCCACTCCAGGTACATCGCGCCGACGGCCAGCCAGGCGCGAGGCGCCATCTCGCTTCTCGGAAACGTCTCGGCGGCGAGCAGCATGTCCGTGATGGCACGGGCGTACTGCCGGGCGCCCCATCGGTCGTACGCGCGGTCGTAGGCGGCATCGGCGAGGCTTGTCGAATCGGGCGCATCGTCCGTGGCCATGGGCGCCATCCCGAGTTGGCCGCGGACGCGATCGGCGAAGTCGTTATTCGGAAAGAGGTCGAGGACACGCGCGTACAGACCGTCCGCGGAGAGGCTATCCCCAAGTGCGCGTTGGACTTCCGCGAGGGCGTAGTAGGCACGCTGGGCGACGGGTAAATCGCCCGTATCCTCGATCACCATACGGTACCAGGCGGCGGCCGAATCGGGCCGTTCCATGGACAGGAATAACACGTTGGCCAGTTCGTACCGAATCTGGGCGCGTTGCTCCTCCATGGCGGCCCGTCTGACCTCGTCGCGCGGTACGTCGGAGAAGTCGACTTCGGGGAGTTCCATGTCGGCGAGGAGCTGTTGTCGTGCGCTGATGATGGTCGAGTCCCCGGCGAGCCCGCTCTGTGCCTGGATGGAGGAGTTCACGGCATCCTGCCGGCGCCAGTTTTCGACGCGGGGGCGATCACCCCACCGCGCGATGAAATTGAGCCTGCCTTCCTGGATTCGGATGCGATCCTTGTAAAATAGAAAACCGGAGTCGGCGTCTCCCTGTGCTGCGGCTTCGGCGAAGGCGTCGAGTCGCTTGCCGCTACGGTCGGGCACGGTCGAAATCGCCTGGAACTGTTGTTCAGCCTGTCGGCGAGCTTGCGCGCGCTGTTCCTCGAGGATTTCTTCAGCGCGTTTTTTTCGAAGCGCGAGGATAAAAGCGTCGAACGATTCCTCATCCATTGCGCCGAGTCGCATCAGTGAATCGACATTGACCAGTTTGTCATGCACTTCGGAGAAGCTACCAAACACCTCAGCCTGTTGCGCTCCATCAATGATTGCCTCGGGTGCGTACTGGGGTGTGGCGCCGGAGGTGGGTCTACGTGTGGTGGATTGCAGCGACGACTGGGCGGTATCGAAGTGAGCTGCGGCGTAGTTGAAGTCCACATACACGTCGCGATACAATTCGCCGATCGCGTAGTGGATTTTGCCTTTGATGGTATTTGTATTGAGCGTACGATCCTCGCTGTATAGCAGGCCGTCGTAGATATCATAGGCCTGATTCGCCAGGCGCATGGCCTGGTAGACGCGCCCCCGGAAGTACGCCAGTTCCGCCCGGCTATCGAAGTTTTTGTCGTCTCGCTCCATGCCGCGTACGAGACGGAGTGCCCGTTCGGGGTCGCCGTGTTGGGCTTCCACGCGGATTTCGCTGACGAGCGCGGCGTAGTAGAGGGCATACTCCGGCTTAAAGTCCTGCACCCGTTCGTAAGCCTCGAGCGCTTTGTCGTACCGTTGCAGTGTTTCATAGACCTGGCCCAGCAGAAACGACGCACGGCCGGCGGTCGTCCGGTCGGAGAGACGGTCCAGGCCTCGTTCGAGTTCGAGGGCCGCTTCTTCCCAGACGCCGCGGCGCACGTGCAATTCGCCCAGGGCGAGCCGCAACCGGGCTTCCCATTTACGCGACAACCCTTCCACGCTCAGGCTGAGTTCGATGTGGTTGATCGCCTCATCGAACGAGTTCGAGGCGATCAGCGTCCGCGCGAGCCAGAAACGGGCTTCATCATCCAGGTCGCCTCCGACCGAGATGACCTCCAGGAATTTCTCTTCGGCGCCGACATAGTTTTCCAGGTAAAAATAGGACTTCCCGATCAGGAGCAGGGCGTCGTCTACCCAGCGGGATCCCGGATTTTCGCGCAGGACATCGGCGCTTTTCTTGATGGCCTCGTTGAAGTTTTGTTCGTTGGAGACCCGTTCCGGCTTGAAGAATACCGACAGGTAGATCGTGCGATCGATGCCCTGGTTGGCCGTCCGCTCGATGGCGCGCACCCCGTCCGAGTATTCCTTCCTGGCGTTATAAAAGGTATTGTAATAGGCCGTAAAATTGTCGTAACGACGACCTATAAAGGAGCCCTGCTTGCATCCCGCGGCCAGCAGGACGACTCCGACAACGAGGAGGATAGGGCCGGCGGAGACACGGCGCTCACGACGAGTCGTCATGCGGTGGATGGGTTCTGGTTAGCGGCGGTGCCCCGGCGGGAAAGAGAACGAACCGCCATTCGGGCGGGCGCTCAGACCTGGGTGACGTGGATCATGTTGGTGCGACCGCGAGCGGGAAGCGGCATGCCGGCGGTGACCACCACCCGATCGCCCGGGGCCACGAGATGGTGTTTCTTTAGCAGATCATGTACGAGCTTCACCCCCTGGTCGGTGTCCCGTTGAAAGGGAATGGCGAATGCTTTTGTTCCCCAGAGCAGCGCCAGCTGTTTGACCACTTTCTCGTGGTTCGTGAAGGCATAAAGCGGCATCCCGGGTCGGTGGCGGGCGATGGAGCGCGCCGTGGTGCCCGAACTCGTCAGGCAGGCGATGGCGCTGGCGCCCACCTGGCAGGCGAGCTGGTAGGCGGTGTAGCTGACGGATTCGGTGAGCGCTTTTGAGATCCACTCGGCTTCCGGCCCGAGCGGCATCTGGAAGCCCTGGCGTTCGGTTTCGAGGATGATCTGGGCCATGGCCTCGACGACACGGGTGGGGTGTTTGCCGGCAGCGGTTTCGCCGGAAAGCATCACGGCGTCGCTGCCGTCGAGCACCGCGTTGGCGACGTCGCTCGCCTCGGCGCGGGTCGGGCGCGGGTTTTCGATCATGCTTTCGAGCATCTGTGTCGCGGTGATGACGGGCTTTGCGGCGCGCCGGCATTTGTTGATGATCATCTTCTGCGTGACGGGCACCTGCGCCATCGGCATCTCGATCCCGAGGTCGCCCCGGGCGACCATGATACCGTCCGCTTTCTTGAGGATCTGGTCGATGTTCATCACCGCCTCGGGTTTCTCGATCTTGGCGATGACCTGGACCGCCTTCCCGGAGGTCCGGATGCGCTGCACCAGATTGGTCACGTCGGACTCATCGCGGACGAACGAGAGGGCGATGAGGTCGACATCCATCGACAGGCCGAATTCAAGGTCGGCGATGTCCTTCTCGGTCAGCGCGGGGGTGGTGGTCCGGATATGGGGCAGGTTCACGCCCTTGCGGGAACGCAACATGCCTCCCACGATGACCTCGGTGACAACGTCTCGCCCGACGATGTCCATCACCTGGAGCTCGAGCAGGCCGTCGTCGAGCAGGATGCGGCCGCCGGCGTCTATATCGCGGGCGAGGGTGGCATAGCTGACGTAGATCCGCTCGCCGCTGACGTCTTTCGGGTCGGGCGAGAGGATGAGCCGCTGTCCCTTGTGGATGAGGATGGCGCCGTTTTCGATATCCCCGACACGGATTTTGGGCCCCTGGAGGTCTTGCAGGATGGCGACGTCGCGGCCGGCGGCGGTAGCGGCCTCGCGCACATCCAGAATCCGGCGGCGGTGGTCTTCGTGGGAGCCGTGCGAGAAGTTGAGCCGGGCGACATCCATGCCGGCATCGATGAGCGCGCGAATCATGCCGGGGTCTGAGGAAGCGGGACCGAGCGTACAGATGATCTTCGTGCGGCGAGACATGGAGGTGTCCTGGAAAGATGATTGGCGTGACGGGTGTTCTCAGATATGGCTCACATCAACCGCAGATCGCCTACTTTGATTCGAGCGCATGCGCCTCGGGCCCGTGCGATCAACAGGATGCGTGTTAACCGTCGGTTAAAGTTGTAAATTGTGCCCCGTCCCAGAACATGCGCTCGGTTTAGCCGGTTTTCTCCACGGACACTCTCTTTTATAGCGCTCTCTTATAGCGCTCTTCTACAGCGTACGCGCCATGCTGACTCGCAAAAAACCCACCTGGATGGTACTGATGGCCCTGAGCATGGCCATCCTGCTCCCCGGGCTCGCTTTTTTGCAGTTCCGGTGGATCGGTCAGCTGTCGGACAGCGAGTTGGAGCGTATGCGCGCCAACCTGAACACGAGCGCCGCCTATTTCCACGACGCGTTCGACCGCGAGGTCTCTCCGCTCCGCTGGCTCTTCCGCGTGAGCCTTACCGGCTCGACGGAAGAGGTGGCCAACCAGCTCGCGCTCAACTTCCGGCACTGGGAGCGAATGACGGAGCATCCGCGGTTGATCGAACGGATCTACTGGATTGACTATCAGGGCCGGCATGCGGTCCGCCTACAGGAATTGGACCGCACCGCGGGTGTGCTTCGCGAGATCCCCTGGCCGGATTCGCTGCTTGCCTGGCGGGATTATATCGTCCTGCGTAACAAGCTCCAGCGCAAGGTGCTCGAATCCGCGCCGGCGAGTGATTTTGATGCCGAAAACGAGGCCCTGCGCGACTTCCGCGTGCGGAACGCCGCACTCCTCGCCCGGACGCCCGCCATCCCGATTCCCGTCTCCATCGACCCGGAGATCGGCGCCGAAGACCTGTTGAGCAACCTCGATGCCACCATCGATGGACGCGCTGGCCACACCCTGTTGTTGCTCAACCGGGCCTATATCGTGGATACCCTGCTGACGGGCCTCGCGACCGAGTTCGCCGGCGTCGGGGACGACGCGGGGTACCATGTGATGGTTGTCAGCCAGGACGACGAGGAGCTGGTGATTTTCCAGTCCGACTCCAGCCTGACACGGGCCGACTTCGAGAAGCCGGACGCGGTCCATTTCCTCGGGGGGGGCTTCTTCTGGCAACGCCAGCCGCTGACGCCCAGCTCGATGATCGTCCGCGGCTACACGGCCCTTGCCAACCGGGACGGCTCGTTTGCCCGGCTGCTGATCGACCGGGCGCAGGATGACTGGTTGCCCTCGCTGCCGGACAGCCTTCCCTTTGAAACGATCACGCATGAAGCGCCTTTCCCCCTCCAGGCCGTCCTCCGCATGGCCCGTGAGAACGATGTGGAGGGCAAGCTCACCACGGAGTACCTGTTGGGTGCGTTGACGCGGCTGCAGGACGAGGCGATGGACCAGAATGGCCTCAGGCCTCCGCCGGCCGATAGCGCCGCCGCGCAGCTGGATGACGACGGCCGGCACGCGTGGAAGATGATGTTGAAGCATCGAGCCGGGTCGCTGGAAGCGTCGGTGCGCGCCAACCGATCACGCAATCTGTTTATGAGTTTTGGGATTCTGTTGCTGCTGGGCTCGGCCGTAGCGCTGCTCTACAACTCTTCGCGTCGGGCCCGATTGCTGGCCGAGCAGCAGATGGAGTTCGTGGCCGGCATCTCGCACGAACTCCGGACTCCCCTCGCCGTCATCCACTCCGCCGCCGAAAACCTGGCGGACGGGGTCGTCCAGAGCGCCGAGCACTCAAAGCGGTACGGCGACCTCATCCGGAGGGAGGGGCGGCGCCTCACCGAGATGGTGGAGCAGGTGCTGGAGCTGGCCGGCGTGCAGTCCGGGCAAAAGCGCTATATGTTCCGGCCGGCGTCGGTTGAGGCCACGATCGACCAGGCGTTGTCTTCGTGCGAAGGCGCCCTGCGGGAATCCAATTTCGTGGTCTCGAAAACCATCGCCCCGGACCTACCCGAGATGACGCTCGATGATCGATCCCTCCAGACCGCCTTGCGCAACCTGATCACGAACGCGATCAAGTACAGCGACGGGCGTACCTGGCTGGGCATCGAGGCGGTGCTTGCCCGCAATGGGAAAGGCCCCGAAGTCCAGATCACGGTGCGCGACAAAGGAAGCGGGATTGCCGCTCACGAGTTGCCCTACATCTTTGATCGCTTTTATCGCGGACACGCCGTTCGTGAAGCGCAGATTCATGGCAACGGCCTCGGCCTGAGCCTCGTCAAATCCACCGCGGAAGCCCATGGTGGGCGCGTAACGGTCGTCAGCGAACCCGGTAAAGGCAGCGCCTTCACGCTGCATCTGCCGTTGCGCGCGGTCGATGAACCCGAGCCGGCGGCTACGGCCTGATCCCCTCATGAGCAAACGGATTTTGTTGATCGAAGACGAGCCGGGGCTGGTGATGACCCTGACGGATCGCCTGGCCAGCGAAGGCTATACGATCGTGAGTCGCGGGGACGGTGACTCCGGTCTGCATACCGCCCTGACGGAGTCGTTCGACCTGGTGCTGCTGGACGTCATGCTGCCCAAAAAAAGCGGCTTCGACGTCTGCCAGGAGTTGCGCAAGCGTGATGTTCGAACCCCCATCATGATGTTGACGGCCCGCGGACAGGTGGTGGACAAGGTAGTGGGATTAAAGATCGGGGCGGACGATTACCTGACGAAGCCGTTTGAGATGCCCGAGCTCATCGCCCGGATCGAGGCCTTGATTCGCCGCGCCGGCGCCGCGAATCCGCTCGTTGCCACGGAGGTCCACCAATTCGGGGAAGTGGAGATCGACTTCCGGCGCGCCGAGGTTCGCCGCGCCGGCACGATCGTGGACCTGTCGGCCAAGGAATTCCAGCTCCTCCGCTACTTCATGGAGCACCGCGGCGCCACGCTTTCGCGCGACGAGTTGCTGAACGAGGTGTGGGGCTATAATTCACTCCCCTCCACGCGCACGATCGACGTACACGTCGCCTGGCTGCGGCAGAAGCTTGAGCCCAACCCCAGGCATCCCCAGTACATCCTCACCGTCCACGGCCTGGGATACAAATTCGCCGAATAATGCGCCTCCCATTCGACGATGTCCTGGCGACACTCGAGCGCCTGTACCTCGGCCGCGGCTACCCTGCCGCCGCCGCCGCGCTCAGCGCACGCCTCGTGGCCGAAACGAGCCTTGACGGGGTGTATTCGCACGGTCTCAACCGGGTGCCGCGTGTGCTGGCGATGATTGCCAACGGGTCGATTGTCGTCGACGCGGCCCCCGAGCGGTTGAAGGGCGC
>JBGSPJ010000668.1:0-4853 GCA_041738655.1 Rhodothermales bacterium
CTCATGCTGGGTATCACCCATCGCTGGCTGCGCCCGGTCCTTGGTCCGATCCAGGAGACGGCCGGCGAGGGCGGCGCGGCCTTCGCCCTACCCGGCCGTGCCCTGCTCGCGCTCTCTTTGATCGCGTTCTGCTCCATGCAAGGTGAGGGTATCATCGCGGACTGGAGCGCGGTTTACCTGGAGGACTTGCCTGATTCCCGGCCGTTTATGTGGGGCCTCGGTTACGCCGGCTTCTCGCTAACCATGACGCTGGGACGGTTTTCGGGGGATCGACTGATCCAGCGGCGAGGCGCCCGACCCGTCTTGCTCGGCGCCTTTGGCATCGTCACGGCCGGCCTGGCGCTGTCCATTAGCGGCAACGCCTGGATGGGGATCGCCGGCTTTACGGTTGCCGGCGTCGGATATGCGCTGCTGGTGCCTATCGCGTTCAGTGAAGCGGCGAAAAAACCCGGCGTGCGCCCGTCCCAGGGCATTGCCGGCGTGGCTACCGTGGGATACACGGGCTTCCTGCTGGGGCCGGTCATCATGGGCGGCATCGCCCACGCCGCCTCACTGACGGTGGGGTTCGGGTACTTGATCGGGCTGTCGATCCTGGGATGGCTGGCGGCGGCGGTGGCGGTGAGACGGTCCTGACCGCAGCGGCGGATGGCCATCTTTTCGAGTCGATGTCGCCAGGAGCATAACGACTTCTGGTAACACGACAGAGACCACCCATGCGCTTGCATCCGACCACCTGCATTTACGAACGATTTCTGTTCTTGACGATCCTCGCCCTGTCCGCGGCCGGTCAATTCGCTGCCGCACAGACCGTCTTCGAGGTGAACATTACCGGTCACAATCCAGACTTCTCTCCTGGCGATGGTATCTGCCAGACACTCCCGTTCGTGGATTCGTGCTCATTACGCGCCGCCATCATGGAAGCGAATGTGCACCCGAATAGCGTGGGTCCCGATATCATCCGGTTCACCAACATGCCGTTGACAGACGGCCTGGCCGTCATCGAAATTTTCGGAACGGACCTGCCGGACATCACCCAACCGCTTGTGATCGATGGAACGACCTCGGCCGGCGAGATCGTGATCGATGGCTATACGGAAGTGCCGTATGATCAGCGCACCACCGGGATCACGCTGGCGACCGGCTCGCAGGGCAGCACCATCCGAGGGCTTTCGATCACCCGGTTCGACCTCTATGGCATCCTCGTCGAGAGCCATTTAAACACGATCGTCGAAAACCATATCGGTCTGCTTCAGGACGGTTCGGACTACGGAAACGGTGACGCCGCGATCTACGTGACGGGCCACGCCAATCAGATTGGGAAGGCCGTGCAGGGCAACGTCCTCGGGCACAGTGGAGGATGGGGCATCTTTATCGACGGTGGTACTGGGAATCTGATTCGCGGCAATTATGTGGGTACAAACGCCGCTGGCATGGATCTTGGTAACCTACAAGGAATCTCGATCTACGGGGCAGGGAATACCGTTGGTGGTCCAAAATCACAGGGAAATATCGTTGGGCACAACATCATAGGTATCATACTCGCCGGGTCAGATAACACCATCCAGGGCAATTACATTGGCACGAACGAGGCCGGCGACGATCTGGGCAATCTCCAAACGGGCATTCTCATTTTTTCACCTGCCGCCAACAACAAGATTGGCTATGGAAAAAATGCGACGATTCCTCTGACAACGCCAAAGGCCAACACGATCGCCTACAACGGCTGGGGCGGAATTGTATTCCCAGGCAATTCCATTCAGAACTCGATCCGCGGTAATGTTTTTTTCGAAAACAGCAACGACTTAACAACCGATCGCCTGGGAATCGACCTCGGAGTCTTTAATGGGATCACCCCCAACGACGCCGACGACGCCGACACCGGCGCGAACAACCTGATGAACTATCCCGACGTCGCGCGCGCCTTCTACCGCCCGGGCAGCGACGCGCTCATCATCGAGTATTCCGTCTCCTCCGACAGTTCAATCGTTCCTTATCCCCTCACCATCGACGCCTACCTCGTCGACCACGCAAACGATCGGCAGGCGAAAACCTTCATCGGCACCAACATCTACACGGCGCCAAACTCCGTGGCCTCCTTCGAGATCGATGCGAACAGCTTGACGTGGGACTCAACGCAGTACGTGGTACTCACCGCTACCGACTCGCTCGGGAACACCAGCGAATTCAGCGCGCCCGCCGGACACCTGGGGACAGGGCCGGGGTCTCTGCTCGAGGTTGCAGGGGCCAACGAAGCGGACATGATGTTTCGCGCCCCAACGGACGCTGCGAAGGGGACGCTCACCGCTTACCCTAACCCGTTCAACCCACGGACGAGCATCGCGCTGAACCCGCCCGTCTCCGGCCGGGTGCGCGTCACCATCCACGACGCCCTCGGCCGGCAGGTGGCCCTGGTGGACGACAGGGATGTGTCGGCCGGCACCACCCACACGTTCTCGTTCGACGGCACCGGGCTGGCCTCCGGTGTCTATCTGCTGCACGCGCAGGGTAAGGGATTTGTCGCTACGCGGCGTCTGACGATCGTCAAGTAACCCTGCTTTGTGTTCTCGGGCGACATCTCCCAGGTCACTTCTCTGGTGATGGACCCGCCGGCTTCCCGAGCGAGGCCAGCACACTGGCGTGTTACGTGAAGTAAAACCACGCGCCAATCCCCGCCGCAACGAGCAGGAGGATCGGCAACTTGAGCACGGTTAGCACCTGCAGCCACCACGGCGACGGAGGCCGTTTGCCGGCTGAGCCCTTGATCATCCCCTCCGAGATAAAGGGGCTCCAGTAGTCGCGCACGAATGCGTCCTGGAAGAAGCCGCTGTGGTCGAGATCGTGAAAACGGTCCCATACGAGCGGCGATTGAAAGCCGAACCGTCCGCTGGAGCCGTAGCCCCAGGTCATGAACTGGGCTAACACGGGCCAGGTATCGCGCCACCCGCACTCGTTCAGCAAGCGCTGTGTCGGGTATTCGTGCGGATCGATGACGGTGAGGCGATCTCGAATCAAGTCCCATCTAAAATCCCGAGGGAGCACGGCCCCGCACAGGATGAGCCGGTTGATCGCGATGCGGGGATTCCGCTGCAGCACCTCGCTTAACACGAACGTACCAAAACTGTGCGCCACCACCGACACCTTCACCGTGGAGGGATCATCGACCACCGAAAGCATCTTCTCCTCGACCCGTTCGATCACCCGCCGCTTGGCCCATCGAAACGGCAGTAAAAAACGAACGACGTCGAAATACTCGTACCCCGTGCTTACCGGGTTCAGCTGGTGATCTTCCTGCCGGAGGATGGCCGTCACTTCGTCGAACCACCGCGCCTCGGTGCGAATGCCGTGGATCATCACGACGAGATGATCCCGGACGATATGCCCCAGCCACCCGCTGGCGAGATCGAAGCTTTTGAAGAACGTGCCATAGGTGGTGCCGGCCATGTCATCCGGGAAGATAAAAATCTCCACATCGAAGGCCGTCTCGCGGGTCGTCAGCTCTTCCCGCAGCACATCCGCCATCACCAGGGCGACATCTTCGGGCCGAAACGCCGCGGCGCCGGTGCCGACGGCGGGGAGCGCGATCGAGGTCACTCCCATCGACTCGAGAAGCGCAACAGACCGGCGCACGATCTTTCCGATGGCCGCTCGGGCCAGCGCTTCGGTTGGCGGTTGGAAGTCGTCGAATCGGCGGGAAATGGCGTGGAAGACGTATTTGCAGGGGGGCTGGATGGCGCCGGCGCCCGTCACGACCACATCGCCGACTTCATATTGCCCGGCGAATTTCGTCTGCGCGTCGCGTTTGTAGGCATCGCCGGCCGCAATGTGCAGCGCGCGCGACACGCCGCCGCCCATGTTCAGCCGATCGTCGTCCGAACTGACCAGCACCTCGGCCTTCGAATCGAGGATGTCGCCGATCCGCAGGGTTACGGTCGACTTGCCGATCGTATATCGCTGCTGGATTTTGCCTTCGGCGGGTTGGCGTGGTAGCTCGGACATAGGGATCTCTTGCTCGGTGCGAAACGGATCAACGGAACATTTCCAGCGCCGCGAACCCCATGCCGAGGGCACCGGCTGAGTCGCCGGCGGTGGCCCACTCGAACCGGGTGGTCGCCTGGTTATCGATCGGGCTCGTCACGTAGATCGGCCAGGCGCGCTCCTCGAACCCCTCCATCACCCACCCCATGTACCGATCCCGGAAGGACGCCTCGGCGAGGCCGCCGCCGATGACCACAAGCCCCGGATCGAACACGCGCACCAGATCGGCAATGGCGTAGCCGAAGATAAAACCCTGCTGTTTGAAGAGGTGGATGGCGAGGGCGTCGTCCTTATCCGCATAATTTCGCAGCTTGAAGGCTTTTTCCTCGATGGAGATCGCGGCATCGTTTAGCGGGTGATCCGCCCACTGTGGCTTTTCCAGCTCGAGCCGGAGCCGCCGGCGCAGCGCGACCAGCGACACCCACGCCTCGACACAGCCCTTCCAGCCGCACGAGCAGTCCGGCAGCTTGCCGTCGTCCTCCAGAAAGGGGGCGGAGATGTGGCCGACTTCGAGCGCGAGGCCGTTCGCCCCTTCGTAGATCTTCCCGCCCGAGGTGACCAGCCCGCCGGCGAGCCCGGTGCCGGGCGCCACATAGAGCAGGCTGCCGAGATGTTTCCGGCGGACCATGTATTCGCCCAACGCGGCCGCATTGCCGTCATTGGTGACATAAACGGGCATGCCCGAACGCTCGGAAAAGATCTCCTGGAAGTTCTTCCCCACCCAGTCCTGCGCGAGGTTGGCGCGCGCCCAGATGACGCCGCCGCTATTGGCGGCCGGCACGTCGATGCCGGCGGCGCGGATGGCTTCTCGCGTCGTG
>JBGSPJ010000669.1:0-4543 GCA_041738655.1 Rhodothermales bacterium
CGATCTCTGCCCCGCTCGCCAGCACACAACGCGCCTGGACGGTCGGCCGGCCGCGGCTATCCAGGATCTCGAAGCCTTCGAGCTGATCGATGACGGTCATGTGTGTATCTCCCTTAGAAAACCTCCGATGAGTTCTTCCACCCGCGCCGGCACCTGGCCCATCAACATCACGACCGCGTCTCGCTGACGCCGGCGTTCCACCTCATCCAGATACTCCAGCGGCGACCGCCCCACCACCCGCGCGAGCAAACACGCGAGGGTGTGCGCCACGGCCCGGCGCTCCACGCCATCGAACCAGTCGACCCCGCCGGCCTCGGCTTCATACGCCGCCCAATGCCGGCGCGCCGCGTCGGCGAAACGGGTTCTTTTTTCGGGTAGATGGTGGGCCTTGCTCAAAAAATGCGTCAGCGAGAACCCGACGTCGAACGCGGGGTCGCCGATGTGGATCACCTCGTGGTCGAGCAGGATTAGCCGGCCGGCGTGGACGAGCACGTTCTTCGGACTGTAATCGCCGTGCACGATGGTGACGGCCGACGCGCGGGTCTCGCGGATCAACGCCTCGATAAACGGGGCCGCCTCGGGCGCCCGCTCGGCCGAGGCCTGGTAGTAGGGCGCGAGGCGGAGTGACTCAAAAAAGGACCGATCCCGCAGCAAGCCGTCACTCGGGTACGCGGCCGTATCGAACCGGCGGTGGATCTGACCGAGGATCCGGCCAAAGGCCTCGACCAGCGAGTCATCCACCCGGCCGGCGAGCAACTCGCTTTTCCAGTTCGTATAGGGCTCGGGCGCGGCGTCCATCGCCAGGATGTGTGCGGCCTCGTCCTCGAACACAAACGGCAGAATGATCCCCGCCGGCGCAAGGCCGGCCAGCACCCGTATCCCCTCGGCTTCGCGGTGGATGCGGGATACATCGCTGAACCAGTCGTCCTTCACGCGCAGCTTCGGCAACGCCTGCTTCAGCACCCAGTCAGGCGGCTCCGGCCGGCGGAGCCACACGGTTTTGTTCGAGACGCCGCCGGCGAGCACGCGCATGTCGGCCTCCTCCCCCAAGGGCAGCAGGCCGCGCGCCTGAAGATAGTCGGTCAGCTGGCGGGGATCCTCGATGTCCATGCCGGGCGTCAGACTTTCAGAGCCTTGAATCGGGCGGCCTGGCTTTCGATCGCCACCTCTGTCGCCAGTCGCTCGACACTCGACGCCCCGAAGAAGCCCTCGACGCCCTTCGTGCGGTCGAGCACGTACTGGACGTCCTCCGGCTCACCGAGCGGGCCGCCGTGGCACAGCACAATGATGTCCGGCCGGAGCGCCTTCGCGCGGTCGCACATCGCCTGGATACGCTCGGCGGCTTCGTCGAGCGAGGGCGCCGTCGTCGTCACCCCGATGGAGCCTTTGACGGTGGTGTTCATGTGGGTGACGAGGACGTCGGCGCCGGCGTTGACCATCTTCTCCACCTGTTCGACGTCGAACACATACGGGCACGTCAGCATCTCCATGTCGTGCGCGATCCGCACCATCTCGACCTCCAGGTCGTAGCTCATCCCCGTCTCCTCCAGGATCTGCCGGAAATTCCCGTCGATCACGCCGACGGTCGGGAAGTTCTGGATCCCGTCGAAGCCCATCTCTTTGATCTGCTTCAGGAAAACGTGCATCATCCGGAACGGATCGGTCCCGTTGACGCCGGCGAGCACAGGAGTATTTTTGACGACCGGCAGCACCTCGCCGGCCATGTCGACGACGATGGCGTTGGCATCGCCATACGCGAGGATGCCGGCGGCGCTCCCGCGCCCTGCCATCCGGTATCGGCCGGAGTTGTAGATGATGATGAGGTCGACACCGCCGCGCTCCGCGAACTTGGCCGAGATGCCGGTGCCGGCCCCCGTCCCGATGATCGGCCGCCCGGAGGCGATTTCATGCCGAAGCCGGCGGAGGCACTCGTGGTAAGGGATAAAAGGCATGGGAGGAAGGCAAAAGTGAAAAGGTTAATACTATGGACAGATTTCTTGGAATCGCCTGGAACGATAAATCTTGATGGTCCCCTCCTCTCTGAGGCGGGGCAGATCCCGGCGCCGATGTATCGCAGCCGGGATGGGGTGGTGGGGCCGCGTGGGGAGTTTTCACCTCCCCATCCCGATCGACATCGGGATTTCCCCTCCCCGTATCAAGTACGGGGCAGGCTCTCGATGAGTGGGGGGGACCCTCTGAGCTCAATGCAATTTCTTGTAACTCGGCCACGGCTCCAACTTGAAAGAAATGCTACGATGGTTGAGCATGGGTAGCGAATCCAATGAGTAAGCGCTCCATTCAGTCCACAGTATTGAAGGTAAAAGTGAAAAGTGTGTTTCGACCTTTCAGCCGACTCCAAATCGCTACTCGCTATTCGCTAATCGCTGATATCCGCAGCGGTCCACGGGGTCGTCCGGTCGGCGGTGACGGCTCGGACAGCGGCAACGTCTTCGGGTGTGACGGGGCCGGCGTCGTTGCTCCAGGCGGAGCGAATATAGGTGAGCACGGCGGCGATTTCCTCGTCGGACAGCAGATTGCGCCAGCCTGGCATAACGCCGTTGTAGGTGACATCCTGGACGACCACTTCGCCCATCAGTCCGTTGAGGAGGATGCGAATGATGCGGTCGGGATCGCCCTGAACCCAGGGGGCGCCGTCGAGGGGCGGCACGAGGCCCGGGGTGCCGGCGCCGTCCTGGTGGCAGTCCATGCAATTGTGCAGATACACCTCTTCGCCATCGGGCGAGGGAGCGGCGGTGGTCGGTGAATCGTGCTCGGTGGCGGCGGCGATGAGGCATGCGCCGAAGACGGCCGGCAACAGCCAGCGTATATAGCCAAACATCGTGTGCATCGGGATAGGCATCAGGCTTCCAGCATGCCGAGCAACTGCTCGGCCGCGGCAAAACCGAACGCGGGGTCGTTGATGTGGTGCTTGAGTTCGCGGAGGATCACCTGCGGCTCGAGGTGCTCGCGGATCGCATCAAACAGGGCGGCATCCGCCTTCGGGTCGTGGAACGGCTGGTTCAGGGCATCGATCCCGCTGACGCCGCGAAGGGGGAGCATAACACAGGTCGGCCCCCTCGCGGCATTGGCCTTTCGGGCGATGATCTCGCCGAGCCGGCGGTTCTCGTCGACCGTCGTCCGCATGAGGGTGACGTTGGGGTTGTGGCGGTAGAAGGTCCGGCCGGCGAAGGCCCGGGGCACGGTGTCCATCGCATGGAAATTGACCATATCCAGAGCGCCCACAGACACCACCTGCGGGATGCCGGCCTGCCCGGCGGCGTCCAGGCGTTCGGGGCCGGCGGAGAGTACGCCGCCCACCAGCTCGTCGGCCCATTCGGTGGTGGTGATATCCGCCACGCCGGCGATGTAGCCGTCGCGGATCAGCCCCTCCATGGCGCGCCCGCCCGAGCCGGTGGCGTGGAAGACGATCACCTGATAATCCTCGATGTCGAACCGCTCGCGGAGCGCCGTCACACAGGGCGTCGTAACACCGAACATCGTCGCGGCCACCACCGGCCGGTCGTCGCCGCTTTCGGGGACGGTCTGCCGCGCCATGCCGCAGATGGCGCCGGCGGCGTTCGCCAGCACCCGTCGCGAAATCCCGTTGATGCCGGCGATATCGACCACCGAGTACATCA
Organism: Rhodothermales bacterium; assembly: GCA_041738655.1. GTDB lineage: Bacteria > Bacteroidota > Rhodothermia > Rhodothermales > JAHQVL01 > JAWKNW01. The sequence continues at coordinate 3,639 of JBGSPJ010000669.1, forward strand.
GGGTGATGTCTTTTACGCCGACGTACGGCCGCACATCCGACGCCACAACGGTCGACACCATCAACTTCGGCACCCCCACTGGTAGCACCTGCATCGCCGCCGTGGCGATCATCGTCCCTCCCCCACCGCCCAGCCCCAGTACGGCGTCGAACCGGCCGGCCGCAAACAGCTCCAGCGTCAACACCCGCACCCCGCGCATCATGGCCTCGACGGCCAGCCCGCGGTCTTCGGCATCGCGCAGCGCTTCCAGACTCACCCCGCCGGCCTCGGCGACGGCCTCAGGCGGGATATCGGCCGGTTCCCCGTGCCCCTCCATCACGCCGGCGTCCATCATAAGCGTGCCGCACCCGTTGGCCTCGATGAGTTCACGCACAAACGCAAACTCACGGCCTTTGGTGTCCAGGGTACCGATGAGTAGGATGGTCGGCATGGCTCGGCGATAGTGTCATCCCGGACCTGATCCGGGATCCCGACATCTTGCTATCCGGCTGGACCCCGGCTCAGGGGCCGGGGTGACATTCCTTAATTTTATGGCTACCCCCTCACTTTCTCTCCCAGCGCCCGCAACTGCTCGCGCACCGGCTCCGGCCATCCCTCCATCAATCGGTCGTTGATCTGGATCTTCGGCTGGGTGCCTTCGGGGATGTTTTTGGTCATGCCGGCCACCACCTCGGCAGCTAGCGCGGGGTCAAGGCGTTTGAGGGCCATCAGGGCCGAGGCAAAGCCAGCCGGAGCGTCGCCGGTGGCATGGTGCACGGCGACGCGGGCAAGGACAGCCGCCTGGCGGGCGCCGGCGTCACCTTCAAGGGCGGGCATTCCGTTGGCCGAAAGGGCGGCAAAAAAGCCCGGCGCATGACGGGCCGCGGCGATCGCGAGGGCGTCTGGCAGCCAGGCGTCAGCCATGT
>JBGSPJ010000677.1:0-1551 GCA_041738655.1 Rhodothermales bacterium
GCGAGGCGATTGTCATCCTGCGGGATGGCGTGCCGGATGAGCGCCGGCTCGGCGGCCGCGGCTCCGCGGCCGGGCAGTTCGATGGGCTGGCGGATATCGACCCCACCAACGGACTCATCCTCGTCGCCGCCGACGCCGGCAACGGCCGCATCCAGCGCTTCTCGCGCGAATTTCTCTTCCTCGAATCCCTTCCAATAGATGCGCGCGAGGCCGGGGCGGATGCCAGCCGCTATACGTCCTACCGAAAACAGGAGCAAGGTAGTTCTGCCGGGGAAGGCCGGCCCATCGCCGTACGCACCAGCCACGCCGAGGAGACGTTTGTACTGGATGCAGACCGACAGGTGGTGCTCAAGTGGGACCGCGAACGCAACTTCGAACGCGAGATCGGTGGCTACGACGCCGGCGACGGGGCGCTCCTGGAACCCACGGCGCTGGCCCTCGACCAATCCCGGCGGACACTTTATGTGCTGGATGTCGGGCGCGGCGCGGTGATGGTATACGATTTTCTGGGCGAATTTGAACGGGAAATGGCGATGGACGCCGCCGGCGACGCCATCGGCCTCGAGGTCTGGGGCGACGAACTGATGATGTTCGAACCGAACCGTGTCGTCCGGTACCACACCCGCGGGCATGTCGAAGACGCCTATGCCATCGACCTTGGCGAGCCCGTCGTGGACATGGCGTGGAGCGCCCACGGGGTGTATGCGCTGACCCGGCGCGGGCTCTACCGGATGGACCTTCCCTAGCGCGCCATCGGCCATCTTCTCCCACGAAATCATGCCGTTGCGCCTGTTTTTCCTGCTGTGCTGGTTGGCCGGGTCCACGCTGCGAGTGGCCGACGCGCAGGAGATCCAGCCCCGTCCCATCCCCGCCGGCGCACAGCGAGACACCCTCGAGATTACCGCCGCCGGCCCGATTACCCTGCGGCCGTTTATCATCAATGGGACCGAGCAGCTCTGGTGGAACGGGGCCACGCTCGATACGATGGCCTATCGGATCGACTTCACCGCCGGCGTGCTCGAACTGGACACCACGCGCATCCGCCCGCCCGGGCAGCTCGTCGTCGCCTATTCCACGTTTCCGTTTCGATTCGAGCCGATTTACCGGGAAGCCGTCGTGTCCGACAGCCTCGCGCCGGCCGCGTCCGATTCCACGCGGCTGGTTCAAACGAGTGATACCCCGGCTGCCGGCCGCGACCCGTTTGGGGTGCCGGGATTACAACGGAGTGGGTCGATCACCCGGGGCATTGTCGCCGGCAACAACCGTGATGTAAGCGTCGAGTCTGGCCTGCGGATGCAGCTTGCCGGCGAAATCGTGGACGGCGTCGAGGTTCAGGCCGTCCTCACCGACGCGAACACCCCCATCCAGCCGGAAGGGACGACGCAGCGGCTGAACGAATTCGACAAAGTGTACATCGGGATCACCTCGAAAGCCGGCGCTGTGCAGCTCGGAGACTTCAATCTGGACTACACTCACTCCGAATTTGCCCAGCTCTCCCGCAAGCTGCAAGGCGCGCACGTCGCCGGCGAGGCCGGCAGGGCTTCGCGCCTG
>JBGSPJ010000709.1:0-1964 GCA_041738655.1 Rhodothermales bacterium
GATTCGCGGCGCGTGGAGCGGCGTGATCCGCGCCGGCCTGAAAAACGGCCCGGCGCCGGTGGCCCCCCCTCGTCCATACCGGACAACCGTCGGCAGCGGCCCATGACCGGCACGCGCGAGGAACAGCGTAAGCGTGTCTACGAGGGCCGGCCGGAATACATGGCCAATTACGACCCGAACAAGACGGAACTGGAGGGTATGATCAACAAGGTCGGGGTGCTCGAAGTGCTCCCCGACGGCTACGGCTTCCTGCGTTCCGCCGAATACAACTACCTGCCCAGCCCGGACGACATCTACGTATCGCCTTCGCAGATCAAGCGTTTCAGCCTGCGTCTCGGCGATACGGTGGACGGTGAAGTGCGTCCGCCGAAAGAGGGCGAGCGATTCTTCGCCCTCATCCAGGTGAACAGCATCAACGGCCGCACGCCGGCCGAGCTGGAAGAACGGATCAGCTTCGATTTCCTGACGCCGCTTTACCCCGAGGAGCAGCTGCGGCTGGAATACCACGCGACCGATTACAGCATGCGCGTGATGGATCTCTTCGCGCCCATCGGCAAAGGCCAGCGCGGCCTCATCGTCGCGCAGCCCAAGACGGGTAAGACGATCCTGCTGCAGAAGATCGCCAACGCGATCACGACGAATCACCCCGAGTGTTACCTGATCATCCTCCTCGTCGACGAACGGCCGGAGGAAGTGACGGACACCATGCGCAACGTACAGGCCGAGGTCATCTCGTCCACGTTCGACCAGGAGCCGGAGCGCCACGTGGAGGTGGCCGACATCGTACTCGAAAAAGCCAAGCGTCTCGTTGAGGCCGGCCAGGATGTCATTATCCTGCTCGACTCGATCACCCGCCTGGCGCGCGCCCACAACGCGGTATCGCCGAATACGGGCAAGACCCTGTCGGGCGGTATCGAAGCCGGCGCCCTCCGCGGGCCCAAGCGCTTCTTCGGAGCCGCGCGTAACGTCGAAGAAGGCGGTTCGCTGACCATCATCGGTACGGCCCTCATCGATACCGGAAGCCGCATGGACGAGGTCATCTTCGAAGAGTTCAAGGGCACCGGTAACATGGAGCTCGTCCTCTCCCGCGAAATGGCCGATCGCCGCATCTTCCCGGCGATGGACACGGTGAAGTCCGGCACCCGGCGCGAAGAATTGTTGCTGCCCGAGGCCAAACTCAGCCGTGTCTGGATCCTCCGGAAGCTGCTGGCCGATATGGACCCGGTGCAGTCGATGAACTTCCTGCTCGACAAAATGCGCGGCACGCGGGATAACGATGAGTTTCTGATCGTCATGAATTCGTAACGAGCGGCGCCCGGAGCCTCGCGTAATCTCGACCCCCTTATCGTGGAGCTTCAGGCCCTCTTTTTTGAGATCGACGGCGTACTGGTCGACGTTTCGCGATCGTACCGTCGCGCGGTTGAAGAAACCGTTGCCCACTTCACGGGCCGACCGATTGAACCGGGAACCCTCCAGAGGTATAAAATCCTCGGAGGGTTCGCGGACGATTGGCGGCTCACACAGGCGATTGTGGCGGACGCAGGCATCCAGGTATCCGCCGGTCGCGTCGCAGAGGAATTCCAACGCAGATACCGGGGCGAGAATTGGGACGGGATCATCCTGGACGAAGCCTCGCTGGTCCAGGTCCGCACACTCGATCGGCTGCATCGGTCCGATCGCGTGATGGTTGTTGTCTCCTCGCGGCCGGAAGCCGAGGTACAATGGATTCTGGATCGATTCGGGTGGAGACGTTATTTCCCGCTGGTGGTCACACGCGAACTACGCGACGCCCAGAGCGGCGTGGACCCGTACCCCCTACTCCGCGCCTTGGCCATTCTCGATGCCGCGGGCCGGCCGATTGACCCGGCATGCGCGGCGTTTGTGTCTACCTCTCCCGCGGACATGACGGCCGCCGGCCAGGCCGGCGTCTGGGCGTTCGGAGTTTCTGCCGCGCGCGGGGCCGC
>JBGSPJ010000725.1:0-44867 GCA_041738655.1 Rhodothermales bacterium
CCGGCAGCGACCGGCATACGCTCGACACGGCGCGGCTTGCGGCCGGCGTGTACCAGGTGGTGTTGGAAGCCGGCGGGCGGAGGGCGAGCCGGGCGTTTGTCGTCGCGCGATAGGGCATCGCGTTGACATCGCAGGGGATGATGTGTATACTGCCAGACTCCTTTTATCTGGTCCGCGTCGCGCCGTCCCACGCATCCGGCGCACGGTATTCCTGAGTCGCAGGCCTCCCCCTAACCTCTGAGAATCATGATGAAACGCTTTACGACGCTTGCACTCGTCGCCGCGGCGCTCCTGCTCTCCACCCGGAGCGGTTTTGCCCAGGACAGCGAGTTTTTGCTTACGCTCCCTAATTCAGAAGACATTACTTCTGGATATGCAACCGGCCGACATTCTGGCGCTCGCGCCGTAGCCGGTCCGTACGATCTTGACGGAGACGATCTTCAGGAAATCCTTGTAACAGACTACACCGGAGGCGGCCGCGTGCATGTCATCGAAAATGTCTCCGCCGACACCTGGGAGCTCGTCTATTCCACCCCCTGGCTCGACTCCACGGCAACAACCGATAATCTTCGAACGGTTGTCGGGGCCGATTTGGATGGTGATGGCTTTGGTGAGATCATCTTTTTTGCCGGCCGTCTTTACAGTGAATTCAATCCCGATATCGCTACGCTGGTACCCGGACTGTATGTGTTCGAACATGATGGTTCGGACAACAGCTATGGCGACGCACCGACCTCTATCTACACTTTTACCGGGCAATACAATGGGATCGATCTGGCGCTTCCCGATCGGTGGCGTCAGGAGCAGATCGCGGTTGCGGATGTGGACGGGGACGGTGTCGAAGAATTGATGTTTGGCAATAACGGCGCCGCAAACGGGTTTGATACCTGGTATATCCTCTCCGTGAATGGAGATCTCGGCTCCGGCTTCGAAACCTGGGTGGCTGAATTGCTTCTCAGTTCCCGCGCCACGGAGGATTATGACCCCGTCGCGCGCGGTGGCGGAAGCCCCATCGCGATTCATCCGGCCGACCTTGATGGCGACGGCAACATGGATCTGTCGATGCACGCCTGGAACAGCTTCAACTTCGTCAACGCCAAAGTCACCGGCCCCGACACGTACGTCGCCCCGGCTGACGGAGCTCCTAACGGCTTCCTCCAGGCCTCGGCGCCCGATGACCACGTATCGCTTTTCGGCGGCGTAGTCGTGGACATCGATGGCGATGGCAACGACGAAGTCTTCTACCCCCGCTTTCAGGCGGGCAACGTGTTGTTGCTCAATTATGAAACTACGGAGGACGTGCTGCAGATCACAGAGGACAACGTCGTGCTCAACCTGCTGACCGGCTTCACCAGCCTGGGCATCACCGCCGGCGATATTGACGGCGACGGCGCAATGGAACTCATTGGCGCCGGACCATCCTACTCCGCCACCAACTTCGGCGCCGGCACGCCGCCGGTGTGGGCGCGCATTGCCGAATTCAATGGCGGCGATCCTGAAGATCCGGCCAATTACTTTGTGACCGACCTCGCTTATTCCGAAGACTCGGACATGGACGGGGCGGCGTTCGACACCATCGTGCGCGACTCCGCCGGCGTCATGACAGAGTATCTGGAAACAGGCGCCCAGGGACCTGAATTCGTTTCAAAGCTGGTCTATCTCGGCGATGCCGACCTTGACGGACTGAACGAGGTAGCTCTGGCGCTTCAGGGCATTGACGACAGCACGTATGTGATCAGCGAGGTATTTAATCCTGCCGATTCTACCTACTCGCGCACGATTACGTCCTCCGCTCCCTACGCCAATCGTACGTTCCTCCGCGTCATCTCCGGCTCAGGCACGAGCGTAAGCATCCAGGACGAACGCATCGTCCTCCCGAGTGACTACCAGCTCCACGCGAACTACCCGAACCCGTTTAATCCGACGACGACGCTCAGCTTCACGCTGCCGCTCGAAAAGGCCGTCAGCGTCCGGATTTACGACATCACGGGCCGGCTCGTCCGCACGCTCATCAACAATCAGGTCTTCCCCGCCGGCACGTTCGACGTCTCGTGGGACGGCACGAGCGACGCCGGCACGGCCGTCGCCTCCGGCTCCTACCTGTATTCGATGGAGTACGGCAACTTCCGCCAGTCCCGCACCATGGTGCTCGCCAAGTAAGCGGCCTCGCGATGCATGGAGGGAGGGGCCGCGTCGGCCTCTCCCTCTCTCTTTTATCGCAAAACGCCTTTTGTAGAGACGCTCCTGTGGAGCGTCTCCAAATGCGATCATCAGTATGCTCCCCGACAGCCGATACGCTCCGCAGGAGCGTATCTACGTGCTGTCCCGAGCGCTTCGACTGACCTGATGGAGAAGAATAGATCCCTTTTCGTTTTTCTATCGGCGGTGATTTTTAGCCTGTTCCTGACCTCGACCGCACTGGGCCAGGGGAAGATCGCCGGCCGTGTGCTCGACCAGTCCTCCGGCGAATCCCTCATCGGGGTCAATGTCTTCCTCGAAGGCACCACCCAGGGCACTGTAACCGACGCCGACGGCAACTATGTGGTCGTCAACGTCCGCCCCGGCGCCTACACCCTCGTCTTTTCGTACGTCGGCTATCGGACGCAGCGGGTCGAGGGCATCCTGGTCGCCACGGGGCAGACCACCCGGTACGACCTCCGGATGCAGGAGGAGGTGATCGAGGGCGAGGAGATCATCGTCCAGGCCGAACGGCCGCTCATCCAGAAAGACCTCACAGCCTCCAGTAAAACCGTCGGCGCGGCCGAGATCGATGCCCTGCCGGTCGAGGGCTTCTTCGGGGTGCTTGTCACCCAGGCCGGCGTCAACCAGGGGCCCGGCGGCGAAATCCATATCCGCGGCGGCCGTAGCAACGAGGTGGCGTTTCTGGTGGACGGCATCTCCGTCGGCGACCCGTTCGACACCAACGGCCTCGCCACCAATGTCGCCGCCGACGCCATCCAGGAAATGACGGTCATCTCCGGCGCCTTCAACGCGGAATACGGCAAGGCGATGTCCGGCATCGTCAACCTCGTCACCAAGGAAGGCGGCGAACGGGTCAACGGCACGTTCAGCCTCTACGGTGGCGACACCGTGACGCGCAACGACGACATCTTCTTCACCCCGAAGTCCATCGGCGCGGACATCTACACCTTCGAGGGCACGCTCGGCGGCCCCGTCCCCTTCCTCCGCAGCGGCAACTTCTTTATCTCCGGCCGGCACGATGTCGACTCCGGCTACGCATACGGCATCCGCCGGCACCTGCCGTCGGACTCGGCCAATTTCAACGTCTCGCCCGCCTATTACGAAATCCAGGGCCGGCCGTGGCAGGATTACCTGCCTGTCGAACAGGGCGGACAGGGACTGGCCCTGCCGGACGAGCGGGTGTCGCTCAACCCCAGCCTCAGCACCAACTTCATCGGGAAACTGACGTTCAGGCCCTGGCGGAGCGTCAAAGTCGAATACGGCTACATCCACGACTACAGCCGCGCCAAGTCGCTCAACGCCTCCACCTTCCTATACCGCTACGTCCCGGACGGCACCGCCACCAGCCGCGAGGACGGCTACAGCCACCGCCTGAGCTGGACGCAGACGCTGGACGACCGCACGTTCTACACCATCGCGGCCTCCTACGCGACCAACGAGTTTCGGCAGTTTGTCTACGAAGACCCCACCGACCCGCGTTACGTGCGCGACCTCGCCGGCATCGGCGACGGCACGGTCGTCGGGTTTCCGGGAATCAACTTCCTGATGGGCGGCAACCAGAAGACGCACATCAACGAAACATCCCGCTCCCTGCGCGGCAAGTTCGACCTGACGAAACAGATCGGGGCGATCCACGAAGCCAAACTCGGCGCCGATGTGCAGCTGCACGGGCTGGAACGGCGCAACTTCGTCGTCCTCTACAACGACAACGTCCTGTACCGCGATGGGCCCACCGTGCCGGACGAGTCCACGCCGTCCCACGATGCTTACAGGGACCAGCGGGTGACAGAGGTCAGCGCCTACGCGCAGGACAAACTCGAATTCGAGAACTTCATCATCAACGCCGGCCTGCGCTACGAATTCTTCGAGCCGCATGGCGACTTCATCCCCAACCTGCTGGACCCCCTCGGCGGCCTGCGCGAGGCCGAACGCACGCAGCTCTTCCTGCCGCGCGTCGGGGTATCGTTCCCCATCACGGTCTCGGCCATCGTTCACTTTTCCTACGGGCACTTCGCCCAGATGCCGCCGCTGCGCCAGCTGTACGTCAACCCCGACTTCGAATTCCCCGTCGGGACCGCGCCGGTGTACGGCAACGCCAATATGCGGCCGGAGCGGACCGTCCAGTACGAAATCGGCCTCCAGCAACAGATCGGCGAACAGATGGCGTTCGACGTGACGGGCTTTTTTAAGGATATCCGGGATTACCTCGCGCTCCAGCAAATCCGCTTCAGCACCATCGCCGGCGAAGACGTCTACAACATCTACCTGAACCGGGACTACGCCAACGTCCGCGGCGTGACGTTCGCGCTCACGCGCCGGCGTGGCGCCAACGACCTGCTCGCCGCCACGCTCGACTACACGTTCCAGCTCGCCGAAGGCAACAACAACGACCCGGACGCCTTTTTCTTCAACTCCCTCTCCGGCCGGGAAAATGAGTTCGAGATCGTACCGCTCGATTTCGACCAGCGGCACATCCTCTCCTCCACGGTCTCGCTCACGAAGCCGGGAAACTGGGGCGCCTCGTTTATCGGTCAGTTTTCGACCGGATATCCCTACACGCCGCTCCTGCTCGATCAGAAGATCGACCAGCTGCCCAATAGCGGCCGCAAGCCGGCGCAACTGAGTCTGGACGCCCACCTGTACAAGGAATTCGCGTTCCGGGGCGCCAACCTGCGCCTGTTCGCCAAGGTCTTTAATGTCCTGGACCGCCTCAACGAACGGTTCGTGTTCGACGACACCGGCCGCGCCACCTACTCCCTGAGCGGGCAACGCGGCGTCCATGAGGCCTGGATCCCGCTGTATGGCCAGCCGGGGATAAACACCCTGGAAGAATACAATACCCGCCCCCATTTTTACAGCCCGCCCCGCGAAATACGGGTCGGCGCCACGCTGTCGTTTTGATGGATAGGGGATGACAATCAGTCGATTGCCCATGACATTTCGCTATTTCACCTTTGCCCTTATCGCCGCGGCGCTGGCATGGCCGGCCGGGGCGCAGTCGCGCCAGGAGCTCAAGGCCGGCCGGCAGCGCGGCTGGCAGCCCGAGCAGGTCCAGCGCTGGATCGACTACGAAGCCAATCTCCCCTATCGCCGCGGCGTGCAGCTTGCGTGTGGGGAGGACTTCACCAATCGCCGGGATGCCATCATGAACGGCAACCGGATCACCACCCAGATCCTGAACTTCGGCTCGATCTCCGCGCCGGGCAACACCATTACTGACATCGTCTGGAACGGCCTCGGCTACGGCTTCGAGTTCGGGCCGTTTGTCGCCGCCGAGATCGTCGATGAAGGCCGGCGGGACCCGCAGAGCGTCCCCCTCCTCGATGACCAGGGCCAGCCCGTGCTCGACACCGACGGCAACCCGGTGTATGTGATGCACATCGTGTCGGACGGCCTGGTGTCCAACGGCGGCGAGGTGTCGCCGGACGGGACGGCCTTCTGGGGATGGCAGCCGCTCGCGTGCGCGCAGCCGGTGGGCTCGTTCGCCGGCCTCGATGTCGTCGAACCCAGCTCGACGCTCATCCCCACCAGCGACGCCCGCGACCGCAACCTGGACGGCAAGCCGGATTCCTGGCCGGACTCCTGGTTCAACGCCAACCTCGAGCAATACGTCTGGCCCGGCGCCCTCCAGCAGGGCGCGTCCAACGCGGACAAGGAGGCGATCTACTTCATGAACGACTATAACAACCGCGAATTCGCCTACCTCCCGTTTGGCGAACAGGACGAACGCCGCGGGCTGGGTCTGGAGGTCGAAACCCGCATCTACCAGTGGGCTAACCCGCTCGCCGAAGACGCCCTCTTTTTGATCTACAAAATCACCAACAAGAGCGAAAAAGACCTCGACAAGGTAACTTTCGGGATGTGGGGGGATCCGCATATCGGCGGGCCGGGCGACTGGCCGGATGACTTCGCGTTTTTCGACCGATCCCGCAACATGGTCTACGCCTGGGACGCCGACGGCCGATCCGACATCCCGGGTCGCTCGCCGGGGTATTTCGGGTTCAAATTCCTTGAAAGCCCTGGAATCGGGAATGAGATCATCGACGGCGTCTCCTTCGCCGGCGACGGGATCGACAACGACCGCGATGGGATGGTCGATGAGTCCTGGACGGATGGGATCGACAACGACGGGGACTGGAATCCGGACTTCGACGACGTCGGCATCGACGGCATCCCGGGCACGGGAGACATCGGCGAGGGCGATGGTACACCCACCGCCGGCGACCCGTTTGACATCACCAAGCCCGGCGAGCCCAACTTCGAGTTTACCGATATCGACGAAAGCGACCAGATCGGCCTCACCTCGTTCGCCTCGCCTGGCTTCGCCGGCAACCGGATTTCGAACGACGACCGCGTCTGGGAGCTGGTGACGCCCGGACGGTTTGACGAGGTGCCGGCCGAGGCCGGCGACTATGTGTTCCTCTATGGCGCCGGCTCGTTTCCGCTTCGCGCCGGCGAAACCAAGCGGTTTTCCATCGCCCTCATCGTGGGTGAAAACCGCGAAGACCTGAATCTCAACGCCGAGACCGTCCAGCAGATCTTCGATGTCGGCTACCGCTTCGCCCGCCCGCCCGACAAACCGATCCTCCGGGCCGTCCCGGGCGACCGAAAGGTGACGCTGTACTGGGACGACCGCGCCGAAAGCTCGGTCGATCCCCTCTCCCGCGACACCGACTTCGAGGGGTACGTCATCTACCGATCCACCGATCCCGAGTTCAGCGATCAGCAGACGATCACCGACATCAACGGCTCGAAATTCCTCTTCCGGCCGCTCACCAACGCCATCGGGGTCGAGGCCAAATTCGACATCCGAAACGGGCTCGCCGGCCCATCGCCCATCCCCTTCCAGAATCGCGGCGTCTCGTACGACCTCGGCGACGACACCGGGCTTTTCCATACGTACGTGGACTCGAACCGCGTCGTCAACGGGCAGACCTACTACTACACCGTCGTCGCCTACGACCGCGGGTGGGATGGGGTGGATAACGCCGCCTTCCTGAACGGCATCCCACCCAGCGAGACAAGCAAGACGATCACCTACAACCCGACGACCGACGAGTATATCTTCGATGTCAACACCGTCCAGGTAGTGCCCGGCCCCCTCGTCGCCGGCTACGTCCCTCCGGTGATCAACGGCGAGGCCGCCGGCTCGGTGACGCGCACGAGCGGCAACGGCACCGGAAGCATCCGGATCGACGTCGTCGATCCCCTCGCCGTGCCCGATGACGGGCTCTATACGCTTCGATTCGAGTCCGTCGACAACCGCATCGTCTACTCCGCCTTCGACGAGCGGCCCAAAACCGTTACCGTGACGACCACGGCCGGCAAGACGAGCGGACTGGGTGTGCCCAACATCGACCCCGCAAGTTTTGTCCTGACCACCGAAGCCGGCACGACGCTTACAGCCGGCGTGGATTACGTCCTCAACGCCGAGGCCGGCTCGGTGCAGACACTCGGCAGCATCGCCGGCACGCTCACGGCCCGCTTCACCTACGCCCCGCTGTACCAGAGCGATCGGCTCGCGTCCCAGGAGTCCAACACCGTCTTTGACGGACTCCATCTCTTTGTTCGGGATGACGTCCTGGCCGTGGATAGCCTGGAGACAGGCTGGTCGCAGGGCGGTGACGGCATCGCGTTCACGGCGCGGGTGGCGACCTCGGGGCCTGGCCGGCGCGCCCAGCCGTCCGATTACGAAATCGTCTTTTCCGACAGCCCGGTGACTACCGCCATCAGCAGCCTCCTCCCGCTGCCGTTCCAGATCACCAACCTCACGCAGGCCAATCAGCCCATCGACGCCTTTGTGCCGGATCTGAACAACAACGATGTGTGGGATGTCGAGGAGCCGATCATCTTCATCGAGTCGATCAACGGCGTCGTCACCGCGACCTGGGAGGTACGCTTCCCGGCCGGCTCCAGCCTGCCTGGTAACGGCGACGTGTTCTTCTTCAAGACCCACAAACCCTTCGCCGCCGGCGATGCATTCACGTTTACGACCTCCGCCGCCGGCACCGACGCGGCGCTAGCCCGGGAGGGGCTAAAGGATATCTACGTGGTGCCCAACCCGTACGTGGCCACGAACGAGTTCGAGCCGCGTAACCCCATCGACCGCGCCGACCGCGGCGACCGCCGGCTCTACTTCGCGAACGTGCCCCAGCGGTGCACCATCCGCATCTACACCCTCGCCGGCGAGCTCGTGGATGTCATCGAACACGACGGCGCGCTGAGCGAGGGCAAGGCCTTCTGGGACCTGCGCTCGTCGGACAATCTCAACATCGCGTACGGGCTCTACCTCTTCCACGTGGAGTCCGACGAAGGGTCGTTTATTGGCAAGTTCGCCGTCATCAAGTAACGGATGCCGCTCCAAACTTCATTGAGTTGCCGCATGAATCGCTACCCATTCCTCCTCGCCGGCGCCCTGCTTGTCCTGCTCGCTGCCCCCGCGCGCGCGCAAAACTCGCCGGGCGGCGAGACGATCACCAAAAAGGGCACCACCTCGGCGCAGTTTCTGAAGCTGGGCGTCGGCTCCCGGGCGATCGCGCTGGGCGGCAGTTATGTCTCCCTCGCCAACGACCTCTCCGCCCTCTACTGGAATCCCGCCGGCCTCTCCAGCATCCAGGGCAGCACCGTCCAGCTGGCCCATACCGACTACCTGGCCGGCGTCAACTACAACTTTGCCGCGTTCGGGACGTCGCTCGGCACCGCCGGCGTCCTTGCGGCCTCGCTCATCTATCTGGATTCCGGGGAGATGGAGGTCCGCACCGCCTCCCAGCCGGAGGGCACCGGCGAGCAGTTCAACGTCCGCAACATGGCCCTCCAGCTCTCCTATGGCCGCGCGCTGACGGATAAGTTCTCGATGGGAGCCACCGTGAAATACATCCAGGAATCCATCTGGCACAGCAGCGCCTCGGCCATGGCGTTCGACATCGGGCTGTTATTCGTCACCCCGTACGACCGCCTCCGCCTCGGCGCCTCGATGGCCAACTTCGGCCCGAAGATGCAGCTCTCGGGGCGCGACATCCTGTTCAGCCAGGACCCGACACCGGACCAGGAGGGCAACGTCGAGATCGTCAATTCCGCGTTTCTGATGGATGCGCATCCCCTGCCGCTCATCTTCCGGCTCGGCCTTTCGTGGGACGCCATTTCCACCGCCGATCACCGGATCGTGCTCATGACCGACGCGGCCCACCCGAACGACAACGCCGAATACATGAGTGTTGGCGCGGAGTATTCGTTTCGCGATCTGATCGCGCTTCGGTCCGGCTACCGCAACCTCTTTGAGCCCGATGGCGAGCAGGGCCTCACGTTTGGCGCCGGCCTCAGCCTGCGCCTCGACCGCAACCTGCGCCTCGGGTTCGATTACGCCTATGCGGACTTCGGCCGGCTCGAAGAAACGCACTGGCTCACGGTTGATCTGATGTTTTGATGGCATGACGCATAGCTTCACCATCCCTCTTCCCCGTTTCCTACGCACGTGTGGTATCGCCATCGCCCTGTTGTGCGCCGCGCCGGCCACGGCCCAGTCGCTGGACGACCTGGACGTCATGCCCGTCGCCGTCGCAGCGCCCGGCACCACCGAGGCCGGCAAAACCACCGTGCGTACGTACGCGCTGCATACGGCAGAGCGCTTTAACGGGGTGATGATTCGCGGCTACACCGAGTCGACCGAGGTTTCCGGCGCGATCCGGTTCGAGGGGGAGAGTGAATGGCGCCCGTTGACCTTTTTGCGTGGCCCGCGCGATGTGGTTTTCCTCGCCGGCTACCGCGACGACACCTACCGCGCCGGGTCCGGATTTACGCTCCGCCTCCAAGCCGAGGCCGGCGCCCCGCTTGAGATCGAAGAAGCCGGCGTGTTCGACAACCGCCGGGACGAAGATCGACAGGCACCCGAATCGGCACCCCGGACGGTGGAGACTACCGCCGGCCAGATTGTGCCGCCCACGCTCATTAACCGCTCCGCCTGGAGCGCTCGCCCGTTTATCGGCACCCCGGAGCCGCTCGCGAATCCGACCTACACCCGGATGTCGTTCCACCATGCCGCGTGTTGCTCGGCCTACACGTACGAAGAGGGGCTCGCGCAGCTCAAGGCCATCCAGATTTTCCACCAGGATGTGCGCGGGTGGAGCGACATCGGCTACCAGTTTCTGCTCGACCAGGAAGGGCGGCTGTACCAGGGCCGGCCGTTTCTTGACAACCGGCCCGACCTGGCCCAACCCCCGCGCCTTGCGATGGGCGCGCATGTCGGCAACGCGAATACGGGCAACATCGGCGTCTCGGTGCTGGGGTGTTACCATCCCGCCGAAGGATCCGCCTGTGAGGACGTGCTTTCGCCGGCGGCCTACGACAGCCTCATCGCCATCTTCGCCTACCTGAGCGAGAACTACCGTGTGCCGGCGGCCAATCTGCTCGGCCACCGCGATCAGGGCGACACGTCCTGCCCGGGCGACAACAACTACGCGCTGCTGCCGGGTATCCGCACCGATATCGACCGTCTGATCGCTGAGGGAAATGCACCGATTGCCTTCGCCAGCCTCACCGCCTCGGCTGACGACGAGGGCGTCGTTCAGCTGTCGTGGGACTTCTCGGAGGTGATCGACGTATCGGAGGTCCGCATCGAACGCGAAGCCGGCGGGCGCATCGTCACCGTATACCGCGGCCCGGAAACCACGGCCACGACCTGGAGTGACGCCACGGTGCCGGCCGCCGGCGAGGTCATCTATCGCTTGATCGCACGCAGCGCTTCGGGCCGAGAGCAACGCCTTGCCGAAGCCCCGGTAGCGATCGGCGAGCCCGCTTCGTACCTCCTGACGCAGAGCTTTCCAAACCCGACCCGTAACGCCGCTTCGCTGCGGTACTACCTGCCCCGCGATGGGTTTGTACGTGTTAGCCTCTATTCCGCCACTGGCGAACGCCTGCTCGACCTTGTCGATGCCTACCAGGATGGCGAGCGCTGGTACATAGCCAGTGTCGATGTCGCCGGCCTGGCGAGCGGCACCTACCTCTACCAGATGACTGTCGAGGGCTTCGCCGGGGTGGAGTTCAGCACATCCAGGACCCTAACCGTCGTTCGCTGACTTGGACTTGAGGGGGTTACATTTTATCTGTGTTTCAGAGTAAGCAATTCCTTATGTTCCGTCTCGCGAAGGAGGCGCCCATCCTTCGTTCGTTCCAGACCCACTCTTGATGCGTTTTTTTGCGCCGGCATCGCCGGATTCGCTTTCGTTTCCTACGCATCCGTTCCCTCGTCGCGCCTCCTTTCCGACCGCACCTTCGCTCGTCCGTTCGCACCGTCCATCCGGTGTGAACGGACGCATAGCCATACTGCGTACCCCCCACGCGCATGCAGTCTCCTATCGAGGTAGGCGACACGCTGGACATCGAGGGCGAGGCCTACACCGTGTTGCGGGTGGTGCCCCTCGCCGAAATCTCCCGACTTTCACCGGATCGGGATCGATGGGGTACGCACGTCCTGCTCCTCACCCGCAAAAGCGACGGCCGGCGCTGCGTAGCCAACCGCTTCGCCTCGGGCGCCCTGTCACCCCCCGAGGACTGGCTGGAGGACTATCTATAGGTTTAAGGTGTAAGGTTCGAGGCTTAAGGAAGACATACTTTGAACTTTACATCATGAACCTTAAACCCTTGGAAGCCATACGGTAAACTTCGTCCCCTCACCGACAGAGGTGTCCAGCGTGAGGGTGCCGCCGTGACCCTGGGTGATGATGTCGTAGCTGAGGGAAAGGCCCAGCCCGGTGCCTTCACCAGTGGGTTTGGTCGTAAAAAAGGGCTCGAAGATACGATGGTGGAGCGATTCCGGGATGCCTCCCCCATTATCGGCGATCGAAACGCTCACGCCCTTCTCGTCGCGCTTAGTCTCGACACAGACGCGTGGCGGGCCGGCGAATCCGGGCTGTTTCGAGCGCTCGTGCACCGCATAGAAGGCATTGTTGAGGAGATTAATCAGCACGCGGCCGATGTCTTGCGGCACGGCAACCACCCGGCCGGCCTCGGGATCGAATTGACGGGAGATGTCGACGATGAGTTCCGGCTTCTCCGCGCGGATACCGTGGTAGGCCAGTGTCGTGTTTTCCTCGACAAACGCATTGAGGTCGACCTCCTGCCGCTCGCCCTGGGCGCCGCGTGAGTGCAGCAACATGCCGCGCACGATGCCGTCCGCCCGTTTCCCGTGCTCGGCGATCTTGCGTGCGTTCATCCGCAAGTCCGCCATCAACTCCAGTGTCTGTAACCGATCTTCCGGTGGCATCGCCTCGGCGTGACGCGCGATGAGCGCCTCGAGTTCATCCACCATCTCCGCCGATAGATCCGCGAAGTTGTTGACGAAGTTGAGCGGGTTTTTGATCTCGTGCGCGATGCCGGCCGTAAGCTGCCCGAGCGATGCGAGCTTCTCTTTGATCAGCAACTGCTGCTGGGCGACAGCCAGGGAGGCGGTCATCTGGTTAAACGACCGCGCCAGCCCGCCGATTTCGTCGTTGGAATCGACCTCAAGCTGCACATCCAGCCGGCCCCGCGCCACTTCTTTCGCCGCCTCCTCGAGCCTTCGGATGGGCCGCGTCACGAGCCGAATGAGAATGGCCGAAAGCGCCACGGAAACCACGATCGTAAGGATCAGCGCGAGAACGATGATCCGACGGGAGCGCATCGCGTTGGTCTGCGCCCGGAGCGCCGCATGTGCCGATCGCTGCTTGTTCACGTCGATCAAGGCTTCGAGCGTCTGGCTAACGGAGATGTACGTGTCTCCGGCGCCGGCCAGCACCTCGACGTACCGGTCCGTCGAGGCCTCGCTCCCGAAGAGCAACTCCATGAACGAGGCCTGATAATCGTCCCAGTAGTCGTCGAAGGCCTCGTAGAGGCTGTCCCTCTGCGCATCGAAGGGCTCCAGCCTTGGAGTCACCGAGGCAATCCGATCGTAGGCGTCCCGATTGGCGGTGATTGAGTCGATCAGTGTGGCCATGTTTGCGGCCAGCGCCTCGCGGTCCACCTCGCGCCGTGTGATGGCGTACTGAAGCTGGTGGCCGCGCAACGTCGACACATCCAGGTTGATCGACGAAAGCGCGATCATACTGGGGATCGAAAGCGAGTTGATCGCGTCGATCTCGCGCCGCAACCGATCCATCTGCACGATCGCGAAACCGCTCACCGCCGCGAGGATGAGCAACATCGCCCCCATACCGAGCCGCTGCTTGACCCCGAGCCGAAAATCACGAAATCGTTTCATCGCCTGGTGCCTACTCCGTCATCGGGATGGAATCGATCAACACCTTGATCTCGGGGTGGCCGTTCGTAAACTCGCGACTGACAAATCCGATCGCGCCGACGGTCTGGCTGATCACGGCGATCAGTTCCTCCTGGGATTCGATGGAGCGCGGCAGCTCGCCTTCGCCCGTGAGCTTCCGCTTGAGCCAGACCGAACGCATACGCGACGATGTTTTGCCAAGGTAAGCGTAAAACGAATCCCGTACGGCGCCCTTCTCCGCCAGGTCCACCACGACAACCGGCGAGCCATCTTCCCAGTGCTCGATGTCGCCCGAAAACATTCGCAGGAGGTCGCTTTTGTTGATCGAATCCGCCGGCACGGACGCATGCGCCACCACGGCCACCTGCCCGAAAGCAGGAGCCGTAACAAGCAACAGCGTTATGAGGCTCAGAAGGCCTTTCATCCGTGGGGACATCAAACCGATGGCTAAAAGAAAACCGAGGCGCCCAGGGCGAATACGGTAAATCGTTGGTCGGTACGGGCTGTCGTGGGGCCAGCAATGCCCTGTTCGTCGCTGAACGTCTCCGCACGCCGGAGATCGGCATAGGCGACCTGGGCCTTGAAGACCACGCGATCGTTCGCCACGTACCGCGCGCCGGCCGTCGGGATATCGAGCGTGACACGCTGTACGACCGAATTCGTGGGATCCAGCGCATTATTTACGATGAGCGCATCCTCGTCGGTGCGCCAGTAACTGACATAGAATTCGAGGCGCTCGCTCACCACGTAACCGAGCGTAGCGTAGCCGAAAACGCGATGCAAATCCAACAGATCGTTCGGCACCTGAAACAACGCCGAAATGCCCTCCGCCTCGAGATACAATCGACCCAGATACAACGACACATCCACCCCCAAACGCGTCCGTGGCACCATCGTCAGGGACTCCTGGTACCGTTCGATCTCGTCCTCTTTGATGCCAATCAGGTCAACGACATTCCGGAAGTAATTGACACGATCCGTGGCGACCGAAACGCCGACCTTGATCTCCGATAGGCCCGGGATCCAATCGTTCAGCCGAACGCCTACCCGGCTGCCGATCAGCACGTTGATCGTGGTATCCACACCCGTCTGCCCCAACCTCCTGTCGCTGCGGATATTCGGGCTGTTGCCGGCGAACAGGGCATAATCAAATGCGTGCCTGCTGCCCAACGGCAGCGTCCCATACAGCTGAAGAAATCCCCGCTCCGGTACATATTCATCCAGCCGGATCACATCCTCGAGCGACGTTTCGTAAACGATCGGCCGGATGATATACGGCAACAGGGGCGTCCGCGTCTTGATCTCGTTGAGGTGATTAAAGACCGGCGTCTGTAAACCCAACTTCAACTTGAAGGCGGGACTGTGATCGTACCGAATCCAGGCCTCCTTCAGGTTCGCCGCCCCCCAGGCTTCGCTCGACGAGAAGTTGTTCAGAAACTCGAAGTTGAGGAACGAGCGAAACCGATTCGAGATGTCCTTCTGGAAAAACAGATTGAGCTGCTGCGCCGCGAACGAGTTGTTATCCGGACCGTTCTGGAAGACTTCGTGCTGGAAGACGTTCTGGAAATAGCCAAATACCTGGATCGGCTTCTCCTCTTCCTGCGCGTAGCCGGCGCGCGCGCAGAGCAACGCCAGCAGAGCGGCGAATATCCGGCAATGGACAGGCGACATGGGGCGTGGGTCGGATGCTGGCGATGCGTACGGGAGGAATATAAGGCAATCCGGGCACACGAAACCACCCCGGGCGTATGCAACGCCTATCGAGTTGACCGTAAGCCGTTCAACACACTCTTGCGCCATAAGTATATATCCTGTCAAGCCGGCGCACGCATACGCGCCCTCGTTTCTTCCGTACGTTTCCCGTGACGACCCACGACTACGGCTTTCCCACTCCGGCCCCATCCCACGGCCGCTCCTTCTCCCAACCCGAATGCAACCGGCACTGGATCGTCCCATGCCCCCTCTGACCGATTTGTCCTCCTTCCTCCGCGTCCGCGCCGCGCTTGTGCTGTTGTTCCTGTTCGCCCTGCTTGGCAGCTCGGCGCGGACCTCGGCCGGCCAGATCACCGTTTCCGGCGAACTCAAACGCTGGCACCCGATCACGCTTCGCATCCCGGGCCCATCGTCCAGCGAAGCGGGCGCGATCAACCCGTTTGCCAACTACCGGGTCGATGTCACCTTTCGCCAGGGCGCCATCACGTACGTCGTCCCAGCCTACTTCGCGGCCGACGGCAACGCCGGCGAGTCTTCCGCGACCGCCGGCACCATCTGGCTGGCCCATTTCTCGCCGCCCACCACGGGCACGTGGAGTTATTCCGTCGCGTTTGTCACTGGCACCGACATCGCTGTGGCCAACGACGCCACTTCGGGCCAGGCAACGGGGTCCAACGGGGCCGCCGGCCTGTTTGTCGTCGTGGCATCCGACAAGAATGCGCCGGACTTCAGGGGCCGCGGCATCCTGCGCTACGTCGACCAGCCCTACCTCCGCTTCGACGACGGCTCCTGGTACCTCAAGGGCGGCACCAACAGCCCGGAAAACATGTTCGCGTATACGGATATAGACGGCACCAGCAGCCTCTCGACCCCCAGCTACATCAAGTCGTACGCAGACCATGTGGCCGACTGGCGCGCCGGCGACCCGGTCTGGAAGGGCTCCAAAGGCAAGGGCCTCATCGGCGCCATCAACTACCTCGCGGCCG
Source organism: Rhodothermales bacterium (assembly GCA_041738655.1). GTDB lineage: Bacteria > Bacteroidota > Rhodothermia > Rhodothermales > JAHQVL01 > JAWKNW01. Next base: position 16,150 of record JBGSPJ010000725.1, read on the forward strand.
AAGGGGTCAATGGCGCCTTCTTCATGCTCGTCAACCTGGGGCTGCACGATGCGGAAGACGAGGGCAACGAAGATGTATGGCCCTGGATCTCCCCCGATGTGACGGACCGATACGATGTTTCCAAGCTCGCACAGTGGGATATCGTCTTCCGCCACATGCAGAAAAAGGGGATGCTCATCCACCTGGGGCTCCAGGAGGTGGATAACGACCAGTTGCTCGACGGCGGCGATCTCGGACGCGATCGCAAACTGTATTACCGCGAGATGGTCGCCCGCTTCGGGTATCACCCCGCGGTCATCTGGAATATCGGCGAAGAGCTACTCGAGGGGCGCAATACCGCCGAACAACGGCAGGCGTACATCGAGTACATTGAAGCACTCGACGCGTACGATCACCCCGTCATGGCGCACTCCTTCCCCGGAACCGTCAACTACGAATCCATCTACGGCCCGCTCCTGGGCCACCCCACTTTCGCCGGCATCTCGTTTCAGATCCACGAAGGGGGCGCCTACTCCGGCGACCTTAAGGTCTACAACAACACCAAGCTCTGGTACACAAACGCCAACAACGCCGGCAAGCCGTGGGTCATCATGATGGATGAATGCTGCGGCTGGAAAAAGGGCATCCGCCCCTGGGGAGAGGACTACAACGTCGACAAGGTCCGCCAGGAAGTGCTCTGGGGCAATCTGATGGCCGGCGGCGCCGGCGTCGAGTGGTTCTTCGGAGACGACGCGCTCACCCGGTACGATTACAAGACCGAGGACTTCCGGCCCTACGAAGAGATCTGGCGGCAGACGCGGTATGCGCTCGATTTCTTCCACACCTTCCTTCCCTTCACGGAAATGAAGCCCCAGACCGGGCTCACGTCCGATGAAAACCACCTCGTATTCGCCAAACCGGGCGAGGTCTATGTCGTCTATCTCCGCCGCGCCAACGCCCAGGTGGCGCTCGACCTCTCGGGGCAATCCGGCGTCTATTCCGTGAAATGGTTCAACCCGCGCCTCGGCGGGGCGCCGTTTTTCGGGACGATACGCGAAGTGAGCGGCGGCGCCGTCCGCTCCCTCGGGCCGGCGCCCTCCGTCACCAAGGACGACTGGGTGGCCATCGTCCAACGTGAGGCCACAGGTGCCAGCGCCGCCGCGCGCTTTACCGCTTTCCCGACCGACGAAACATCATTCGCCTACGCGTTTGATGCCTCCGGCTCCACCAGCACCGCCGGGTCGATCGTCAGCTATCAATGGGATTTTGGGGATGGGGTTCAGACGTACGGGCAAACGAATAGCCACACCTATTCCCACGCCGGCTACTACCACCCGAGCCTCACCGTCGTCACCGCGTCCGGCGTGAAGGACGTGATCGGGCTCCCGATCGTCGTCCTCCCGGTACCCGGCGGCGCCGTCACCGGGCTCAAGGCAGAGTATTTCAAAAGCACCACGTTCGCGGGCTCGCCGGAAGTCCGCATGGAGCCGCGTATCGCCTATAACTGGGGCGAAGGCATCCCGATCGACCGACTCGCGGCGGATAATTTTACAGTACGGTGGACCGGCTACATCCAGCCCGAACACACGGAATCTTACACCTTTACCGTCGGCGCCGATGACGGCGCGCGTGTGTGGATCGATGGGGACCTCGTAGTCGATACGTGGACGGCCGGCGGCTACACCTACACCTCGGGCAGTAAAGCCCTCCAGGGCGGCTACATCTATCCGCTCAAGGTCGAATTGCTGGAAACGACAGGGCGGACCGAAATCGCCCTCTACTGGTCGTCGCCGAGCACGACGTACCGGGTGGTCGAATCCGACCGGCTTTTCTACTCCGACGATACCACCCTGCCCGTTTCACTGACCCGCTTTTCCGCGCTGGCGGATAGTCAGACGGTTCACCTGTCGTGGGAGACGGCTTCGGAGACCAACAACGCCGGCTTCGACATCGAGCGTTCGACCGACGGGCGGGTGTTTCTGCCGATCGGCCACGTCGCCGGTAGCGGCACCACGCTCGACCCCCGTGCCTATCGGTTCATCGACCGCGAGGCCCCAGCTGGCGCCCTCACGCTCTGGTACCGGCTGCGGCAGATCGACTTCGACGGTGCGTTTGCGTATTCCGATATCGTCGAGGTAGATCGCCTTGCGCCGGCCGCCTATTCGCTCCACGAGAATTACCCCAATCCGTTTAATCCCACCACCCGGATTGCCTACGACCTGCCGGTGGCGGGGCCGGCCCGCCTCGCCGTGTATGACCTGCTAGGCCGCGAAGTGCGCATCCTGGTCGACGCTCCGCAACCCGCCGGCCGTCACGAGGTCTCCTTCGATGCCGGCGACCTGCCGGGCGGCGTCTACCTGTACCGTCTCGTCGCTGGCGGACGCTCGTACACGCGCTCGTTTATCCTCGTCAAATGACCGAGCCACATCAGAGCGGTGTCCATACCTTAGGACCTTAGGGGCAAAAAAAGGGCAGAGACCCTACCCCTAGAGATCTCTGCCTGTGGATCTTCCCGGGCCATTAGACAGGCACCCGGTTCCGATAGATCACAGAGGTTAGTATACAGTTACCCGTAGCCCGGCACCATCACGTGAATACGGGATAATTCGGACATAAAACGAGCAATTCCTGCACTTTCCTGGATACCGTAGGAAGATAGCTGGTTATTCCGCCGGCTCAACGATCGCCGACATCGACCCCCGGCAATGGGCGATGCGCCAGTCCGCCCCGTAACTATGAATCTGATCGCGTTTTAGCTCCGCCCGCTCTTTCGTGGTAGTGTCCACAACTACCCGCCCCTGCCGGTCGACATCCACGGCCATCCGGTAGGCCTTCTCCTGGCTATGCCCGAAGAGCTTCATCAGCATCTCGATCACGTACTCGTACGAGTGATCGTTATCGTCGAGCAGGATGACGTGGTAATTGGGAAGGATGATCGTGACCGTATCGTCCTCCATCACCTGTCGGGAGCCGTGAGGGTATCGGGTTCCATTCGGTTTCCTAACGGTGTCCTTCGGGATGGATGGGATCGGGGGCGGCGTTCGGCTCCGCGTACCTCCGTTTAGCGCAATTGTTCTAGAAGAAAGTTGCAGCCGCGCAACTCGGCTCCGGACAGCCGGCCGAGCACCTGAAAGCCTCCTCCGACCTGTACGGCGCGATCCTGGGTGAGCAGCGCGCTTACGGAATATACGTTCGCGAGGTCGACCACGGCCAGCGCGCCCTCGACGCCCTCCGGCCGCTCGGTGCGCGGGTCTTCGGGATCGACCACCGCCATCCGCATCCACGGTGGTGGGAAAAAGACCTCGCCGCCGCGTGTGTAACACTGGCTCAAGAGCTCGCACATCCCGTATTCGCTGATCACCTGTCGCCGCTCGACGCCAAAGCCGGCGGCCAGCTGTTCGTGGAGCTGCGCCCGGCCGATCGCGCGGCGATAGGTTTTCATGCCGCCGGTCTCGATCACCCGGGCATTGGCCGGCAGCCGAGGCGCGCCGCACTCCACCAGGTCGAGCAGCCCGAACGCCGCTCCGAAGAGAATCAGCGACGTGCCCGTGCTCCGTCGCTGGGCGATCGCCTGGTGCAACACCGCTACATCTTCCAAAAAAAACCCGCTCGCCGGGTCGCCAAAGCGCTGAATCAGTCCGCTCACCATGTACAGCAGCGACGACGCCCCGCCCCGCGAGGCGTAATGCGGTAGATGCGCTACGATCGTAAACGGACCATCGCCAAACACGGCCTGGAAGTGCGTCTCGAACGAACGCTGATAGACGGCCGTTTTACAAACGGGGTGCCGGCCAGGCAACCCCTGCCCCGTTCCGCTACTCTCGAAGACGGCTTCGTACGACACACAACTCGCCAGCATCGCGTGCTTAAATGCCTCCACGGGCAACAGCGGCGTCTCCCAGTCGGGAAACGTCTTGCAATAGCGGCCATAGACTGGGTTATTCGCCTGCTGGTGTGCCACGACGGTACGACGCATCGCGGCGAAGCCCTCCTCATCCCCTGGAAGGAGGCGATGGAAGCCGGCTTCCACCGCCTCGACAGTCACAACTTGATGCGGCATCCGAACGGCTGCGTTTCGGCGGGGTCCGGCGAGGCGCCGGCGCGAAGCGCGACCATCGCATCCAACAAATACGTTTTCTGCACCAGACTGGCGTCGCCCGGGCTGTCGTCGATGGCGCCGGCGTAGACGAGCCGTTTTCCGCCGTCAAAGAGAAACACGTGCGGGATACGCTGAGCGCCCACCGCACGGGCCAGACCGCCGTCGGCATCCAGGAAATAATGCTCGACCCCCATCTTACGGGCTACCTGCCCACTTTCCTCGGCATTTTCCCTTGGAAAGGCCTCGGGATCGTTGGCATTTACGAACACCACCGAGAGGCCGTCCTGCCGGGCCTGGCGCATGGCCAGTTTGAGTCGATCCTCATACCGCTGCGACCAGACGCACTGGTTGCCCCAGAATACGAGCACGGTACCGGAAGCCCCGAATGCGCTGGAGACGTCCGCCTGGGCGCCACGGACAGCATCAAGCAGGGGCCGGCCGAGCGCGTCGGAGGTACTGCCAATACCGAACGTACTCTGGCCGCTGGCAGACTGACTGTATACCAGAAGCAACAGGATCAGGCGGGGGAGCACGTGCAATCTATTTCGTAGGTGCATGATCGTGATCGATTTTTGAGCACATGAGGCTAATTCAACGTCGTCAGGGGCCAGGAGGTCCATATGCGGCCCTCCGATTCCGTTCCATGCATAGATCGTGCCCGGTCGCGGTATTTTTTCGCCCAGAGGCTGCTGCCCATCACGCCGTCCCGCATTGAGACTCAGTCGGAAAGCGCGCGTACCCATGAGCCAAAAGCGCAGATTGACGACCGAAACGGGCCCATAAACGCACGAATCGTCCGGACAGCCGGCTTTGGGGTAGGGGTCATCGCCCGAGACGAGGCGCTTCCCTCGGAGCGAAGTCAAACCATACTGGTCTGGAGAATGGCCTGTCCGGATTTGTGGATACCGTCCAAAAATGGAATGTGGGTAGAATTCTCAGGCACACTGCCCCCCGACACCTATGCCTGCATCCTCGATGTACACCGCCATCTTCCTTGAAACGGCACTGCGGCTGTTCAGTCCGGTCATCGGTTTCCTCCGGGCTGTTCTGGCACGCCGTTTGACAAACCGTTTTTCGAATCTGCCCGCCCCCCGCACATTCACTCGACGGATCGCTCGTCGCCTCGCCTCCCGGTTCAATCACCACGGGTAGGCAATCGGCCGCCCCTGGCGCCGCCCCCAATCACCTCAAGGAACGTTACCCTATTCCTGTCGAACGTTCGCGTTCAGTCATCAATGAGGTCTATGACTACGTACGTCCATGCCAAGCATCGGGGAACCTGTATCCTCTTACAGGCCCTGCTCCTCTCGTTTTTTTTCATCTCCGGCGCCGTGCGGGCGCAGAACAATGCCTTCATGGAGGCCGGCGGCCTGGTCGTGATCGAGGCCGAAACCATTACACTCGCCGGCGACTGGCGCTCTGAAAGCTCGGATGCCGGCTATGCCGGCAATGGCTACATCCGCTGGAACGGCGACAACTTCTTCAACGACCCCGGCAACGGGGTGCTGGCGTATACCGTCAACGTTACCACGCCGGGAGAGTACAACCTCCGCCTCCGGCTCTCGCACCAGGGCGCCCCGGCCGGCGACCAGGAAAACGACTGCTGGACGCGGATGGGTACATCGGATGAATGGGTCAAAACCTTCCACCCGGGCACCCGGATGGACGAAGGGTTCACGTTTCACTCCTTCCTGGAGCCTTCCTCCGGCGAATTCGTCAATCCCCGGTATACCCTTTCGGCCGGCGAGCACACCTTCTACGTCTCCGCCCGATCCAAAAACCTGCGCATCGACCGTATCCATTTGTACCTGGATAGTGTGTCGGACCCGCTGAGCATCGCCCATCCGGAGTCGGCCCGCGGCGCCAGCGGCGGGGGCGGCAACGGTGGTGGAGGCAACGAGGACACCCCCGGGGAGATCGTGGTGGCCGGCGAGCAGAAAAAATGGCACCCCATCGCCTTCACCCTCGAAGGCCCGCAGGGCAGCGAAGGCGGGTCCCCGAATCCGTTCATGGATTACCGGTTCGAGATGGTGTTTACCCAGGGCAGCCAATCCTACCGTGTACCCGGCTACTTCGCCGCCGACGGCGATGCCGCCGAAACCGGCGCCACCTCGGGCAACAAGTGGCGCGCCCACTTCGTCCCCGATCGCACGGGCACCTGGACGTACACGGTCTCCATGCGCTCGGGCACAGACGTGGCCATCGAAACGTCCGCTTCTGCGGGTACAGCAACCGCCTACGACGGTCTCACGGGTTCGATCTCGGTTTCCGACACGGATAAGGCGGGAGTCGATTTTCGGAGTAAGGGCACGCTACGTTATGTCGGCGGGCACTACCTCCAGTTCGACAACGGCGAGTATTTCATCAAAGGTGGGGCGGACAGCCCGGAGAATTTCCTCGCGTACGAGGATTTTGACGCCACATACAACGGGGGTGGGACCGACTTCACCAAGTCCTACAACGCCCATACATCAGACTGGCAGCTCGGCGACCCGACCTGGAAGGGAGGCAAAGGCAAAGGAATCGTCGGCGCCCTGAACTACCTGGCAAGCAAGGGGATGAACTCGGTCTACTTCCTCACGATGAACGTGGAGGGGGATGGGAAAGACGTGTGGCCCTGGCCTGCGCCCGGCGACCGCACAGCGTACGACGTGTCCAAGCTGGCGCAGTGGGAAATCGTCTTCAGTCACATGGACCGGCTCGGCATCATGCTCCACGTCCAGACCCAGGAAACGGAGAACGAGAAGCTGCTGAACGGCGGCGATCTCGGCCGGCTCCGCAAGCTCTACTACCGCGAACTGGTCGCCCGTTTTGGCCACCACCACGCCATCACCTGGAATCTGGGCGAGGAAAACGGTAACACGACCGCCCAACTGCGCGCGTATGCGGACTACTTCAAGGCCATCGACCCGTACGATCACCCGGTGGTCGTCCATACCTTCCCGGGGCAGTACGACGAAGTCTACGGCCCCCTCGCCGGCCACGCGACCTTCGACGGCCCTTCCCTCCAGATCAAACGGCCAGAACTCGTACACGACGAGGTCAAGAAATGGCGCGAAGAGTCGGCCTTAGACCGGCCCTGGATCGTTTCGCTCGACGAAACGGGGCCGTTCAACCTCGGCGTCACCCCGGACGGCTCGAACAACAACCACAGTGTCATCCGAAAACAAGCCCTGTGGGGCTCGTTGATGGCTGGCGGCGCCGGCGTGGAGTGGTACTTCGGCTACGACTACGACAACCACGACCTCAGCGCCGAAGACTTCCGCACCCGCGACGCGATGTGGGACTTCACGCGGCACGCCCTCGAGTTCTTCCAGGCCTACCTGCCGTTTAACGACATGAACCCCATGGACGAGCTGACCAGCCGTGGGGACGACTACGTCTTCGCCCGGCCCGGCGAGGTATACGCCATTTATCTGCCTGCCGGCGGTACCGCCACGGCCAACCTGGCCGGCGGCGAGTACAGCGTCCGCTGGTACAATCCGCGTTCGGGCGGCGCCCTCCAGACCGGCTCTGTCCAGACCGTGTCCGGCTCCAGCTCGGCCGCGATCGGGAATCCGCCCTCGCCCACGGATTCCGACTGGGTGGCGCTCATCCGCAGCACGTCGGGCGTGATGACGCAGCCTGAGTTGCGCGTCTCGCCGGCCTCACTCAGCTTCGGCTCTGTCCAGCCGGGAGCGTCGAAAACACTGCCCGTCACGCTTCACAACGACGGCAACGCCAGCCTGTCAATCTCGAATCTGACGTTGACGGGGGACAATCCCGAGCCCTACACCATCCTCCTGAACCCCGCGCCGTTGACGCTCAACCCGGGCGCCTCTGTCGTGGTCGACCTGACGTTTGCCCCCACTGCGGCCGGCAGCAAAGACGCCACGCTCCGCGTGACCAGCAACGACCCCAATCGGGGCCAGCTCAACGTCACTCTGTCCGGAAGTGGCGTCGCGCCAGGTGGTGGAGGTGATGGCGGCGGCGACGGAGGTGGTGACGGAGGTGGTGACGGAGGTGGCGATGGCGGCATCCGGGTCGTCGGCTTCACCCTGGTTGTCGCCGATACCGGGGAGGAATTGATGGCGATCGCGGATGGCGACATCATCAACCTGGCCACGCTACCCACGACGAGGCTCAACATCCGGGCGGATACCGAGCCGGCGCAGGTCGGAAGCGTACAGTTCTCGCTAAACGACAACCGCAATTTCCGGCTGGAGAACACACTGCCGTATGCGATGGCCGGCGACATCGGAGAGACGTATAACGCCTGGACGCCGGATGTCGGCGAGCATGTGCTCAAGGCAGCGCCGTTCAGCGCGCGCAACGCTACCGGCGCCCTCGGCCAACCCCTTACGATCACGTTTGTCGTCTCGCAGGACGGGCAACTTCCCGGCGTCGCCGAGCTCGGTCAGAGTTTCCCCAATCCCTTCACCGAACGCACCAGCATCGGCTTCAACCTTCGCAAGACCGCATATGTCACGCTCGACGTCTATAACGTCGTCGGCCAGCGGGTGCAACGCCTGGTAGACCGGATCATGCCAGACGGCGCCCACCACGCCACGTTCGACGGCGCCGACCTCCCCAGCGGCCTCTACATCTATCGCCTGGAAAGCGATGGAGACGTCTCGACGGGCAAGATGATGCTGGTACGATAAGTGATAAGCGAATAGCGAATAGCGATGTATGTATTCCCATCGCTATTCGCTATTCACTTATCGCTATTCGCTATTCACTTATCGCTATTCTCCGCAGCCATATCTCTCGCCAGTAGCTGTTTTCGGCGCGGTGGCAGCCGCCGATGGCGAAGGTACAGCGGCAATGCACGTTGTCGAGGATGACCGAGTTGCGCACCGTCACCATCTCGCCGGTGTGTTCGAGAATCATCCGGTCCAGCACCCGCTGCACGACATACGACTTCCCACAAAACGCCTCCATCTCGTTCGTGAACCGGAGGCCGCGGTTTTTGCCGCCGGCATCGAGTGTCGCGCGGATCTCCTCGATCGACTTCACCTCCACGCTGTCCCCGGGCTTCAGGCCGAGCGTTTCCGTCGGGGTAGTGGCGAGCGCGCCGGCCGGCCACTTACCGTGAAGCCGGCTGTGGAGCTTGACGCCCAGCGCCTGGGTAATCTGTCGGATCGCCTCGCCGACGCTGCGATTCCCGAGCTGCACGTCCTCGACGATCTTGAAGAGCCGCTGCACACGCGGAAGCGCCCTGGTTGCCCCCATGAGCGCCGTCGACTGACAGAAGTAGACCCCTTTCCCCTGGCGGGTCTTCAACCGCGACCGGAGCAGCATCCGGGCCGCGTCGCTCACGGGAACGGGCGGGATGTCGTCGTCCTCCACCTTCACCAGCCAGGCTTCCTTCCAGAACAGCCTGCAGGATCGCGCGCACCCGTCATGGTACGTGCCGGCGCAACGCAGGTCGTCCAGAAATACGACATCGCCGGCGGCGAACGCGCGAAACGTATCGCTGTACCCGTCCACACACGTCTTTTCGACGTGATAGGCCACCCGAAACCGTTGCCCGCAGAGCGGGACCATTTCGGGCATAAACGGAAGCCCATCGAGCACACCGTCGCCATCGAGCGTCGCGATGATGTCGCTCGGGCGGCGGACTTCAACGAGGTCGCCGCGCCGCAACAGGTGGTGCGCGCGCGACCCACGATACGCCTGCGGGAGGGTATTCATGGTCAGTGGTGTGGGGGATGGTCCTGGTTATTTCAGGAGGGTCAGCCGGCCGGTTTGCACCTGCGCGCCGGCGGCAAGGTCGGCCCTGAGGCGGTAAATGTAGGTACCCGACGCCAGCGCCGAGGCATCCACCGCCAGCAGGCGTGCGGCGCCGGCATCAAACGGGCGCGCGTCTAGCGCCATCACGCGTCGACCGAGGAGGTCATACACGTCGAACCGCACCTCCGCCGCCTCGGGGAGGTCAAACACGACCGTGGTTGTCGGATTAAACGGATTCGGGTAGTTGCCGTGGAGCGCAAACGTCTCGGGCAAGGCCTCGGAGGCGGTCGTCTGCCGGCGGATGCGGAGCGCCTCTACCTCGTCCGACGCCAGAACGATTTCATCTCCCTCGGCGGCGGCATGGGTGGCGACAACCTCGCCCCGGACCAGCTCTTCGATTTCGAACGGCCCCACGCCGGCAACCGGCAGCGCATCGATGGTCACCCGAACAGGAAAAGTCCGAGCCTGCACGCGGATCAGGCCTTCATCGCCAGCGGCGAGGCGGCTGTCATCGGCGAAGCGGGCGTCGAAGCGGAGCTGGTCGGACGCCGGCGGCATCATATAGCGCAGCTTGTGCGCGGCCTCGGGCAGCCGGCCACCAAAATAGAGCTGCTGCGCGTGGCCCTCGCCATCGCTCACTGTCAGCGCGCCGAACCCATCGGGCGTAACCGGTGTAACCGGTCCCCGCTTGGCCGTCAACCCACCTCCCGGGCAGGTCAGCGTCACCGTCCCGGAGGCGGTTGTAAAGAGCCAGTACCCGCGGTTTGGGGTCATCTGATCGGCGAGCTGATAGCCCCCGCCGTAGGCGAAGAGCGTTCCGGGAACGATGATCGAACCCGGATCGGCGATGGCGTCCAGATCGATCACACAGGATGGCCCGCTGACCAGATTCCAGCCGTTGAACAGGGCGAGGTCCAGCGACGGGATACCCTCGCCTTCAAGGGTGATCGTGCCGGCAGACGGGATATTGATCCAGTACCCCCGGCCGGCGTTCAGCGTGAGCGTCTGGGCATACGAAACGCCATTCCAGAGGAACGGCTGCGCGGTGGGCGACAGGCTCCCGTACAACGCCTCGTAATCGTTATCCGGCACATCGAGCGAAACCCCGACCAGGTTCCAGTCCGCCAGCAGCGACACCTGGCCTTCCCCGACCAGTTCCAGGATGAGCTTGTTGGAGGTTCGGCCTTCAAAGCCGGCGTTGTTGACCACTGCCATGAAGTGATTGAGCCCCCCCACCAGACCGTTGCCCGGCGTCGTCTTTTTCAGATTGACCGCGACGACCTTCTGGCCGGCGCCGTCGAGCGTTACGTTGTACTCGATGACATTCATCGCCTGATTCGCCTCGAACGGATCCAGGTCGTAGCCCCCGTCGGGCGAGTCCTCGGGATTGAGGGTCGCATCGACGGCCAGCAACCGGACGGCCGCTCCCGGAGGGCCGACGATGCGGATCGACTGATTCGGATTTGTGAATACGCCCGTATCGCCTTCCGCCCCGACGATCTGCAGGGCCACCGGCGGCGCCGGCGAGGCGCGGACGTGTGCTTCCGACCCGCCGAGTCCCCCCGTGACCACCCGGAACAGATCGTTCACGTGCGTCGAGCCCCCCGTGAACTCGGCCGTCACCACGGAACCGACGAGTTCCGTGCCCGAGACCGAGCCGGATTCGCCCACCGTCCGCGCTTTCTTGATGCTGGTCGGGTCGATGTCGACCGAGAATTTGAAGACCTCGCCGGGGTCGAAATCGGTGAATTCAAGCGTGATGGCGAAGTACCCACCATCCTTAGGCACGGAAAAGGGGTCTATACACAGGCTTCCGGGGACAATAAAGCCCGTATCCGTGGCCCCGGTGTCCGGCGTGAGGCACTTGCCCCCCTGATCACCGGCGCCGCCCGAGGGATCGAACAACATATCCATCAGCAGGCTGTTCGATAGGTCGATCGTCACGCGCTCGATTCGTAGCGTGCCGTCGGACTCGTTGGCGATCACGATCTCGTTTGGATTAAAGGTGCTGGCGCCCAGCCCGCTAGTGGGCGTGATCTGGACGAGCGCGACGGGCGTGCCGCCGTCCACCTGGACCACAAACGTGTCGTCGGTGAACTTGCCGGCCGTGTTTGTCGCCCGCACTGTGACCGTCGCCGCGCCACGGAGGCCGGGCGTGTAGGCGAGCGTCAACGTACTGCCGTTGATGGATGCATCAACCACCTCGGTGTTGGTGTTGCCGAACACCTCGAACGTCATCTCGAGGCCGGCGGCCTCCTCAAAAATGGTATTCAGGTCGATGGCCTCATCCGGAGCCGTATCCAGCACCATCCGATCGTCGATCGTATCGATCAACACGGGAGCGGCACTGCCAGCGACCCAGCGAAACGGCACAAACACGCCTCGAGCCGGCGAGCCGTCGTCGACAATGATCACGCGGACATCAAAGAGCCCTTCCGCCCCGGGATCAATCGTGCCGGAAATCAGGCCATCGGGCGAGATCACGAGTCCGGTAGGCAGCCCCTGAGCGCCAAAGGTCAGGTCATCTTCATCCGGGTCGGAGGCGAGGATCTGGAGCGACACCGCATCGCCCGGCTCGTTCACCTGATCGCCCGGGTTTTCTGCGATGGGCGCCTGGTTTTCAGACGACATATCGAGCAGCTCGATCGCACTGATGACCGGGATACCCACCACAGCGACGAATTCGACAGAGATGTGGTCGTCCCCATCAAGATCGACGGCGTCAAAGGAGCGGGAGACGACGATCTTCTCCAGGTTGCCGGTCTGCCCGAGGATGTCGAAATTGTCCAGCCGGAGCTGCCCCTCCACCAGCACATCGAACACGCGCGAGCCCACGCCGGCGCCGAACAGCTCGGTAAAGTGGAGGACGACCCGGTAGTCGCGCTCGCCGACGACCGGCAGGCGCCAGATCATGTGCTGGGCCGGCACGGCGGGATCCCATCGTTGGGTGTTAAACAGGAGCGCGTTTATGCCGGCATCGACCGGGCTCTGGTACTCGATCTCATCGGCCCGATTGCGGCCGGCCGTCTGATCACCGGCCTCGTCGGCGTTAACAAACGGGGAGTTGATGCCCTTTTTGGCGAACTGTACGGGAGGCGGATTCAAGGCTTCCTGCTGATCCTCCGCCCAATCGGGGTAGGTGCTGTCCCCCGCCAATGTGATGGCGCCGCCGGCGTTGATGCGGTAGACAACTACCTGCGCGAGCGCCGGTGAGGTGACAACGAGGAACGCCGTCAGGAGCAGGAGCCGACGCAGGGTATGTCTGGCGACTGTCGATGAGGGAGATGAGATACGCATGGGTGGATATCCTTGGAGTCGATACGGCGAAAGCAAAAACGAACCCGACCAGGGGCTTACCGCGGCGCGATGCGCGGGGAGGTCGGGTAGAAAGGTGCGGGAGCGTCAGCGTACTGGTATGGGTCGGCACGGCGAGGCACATAGGGGCGGCACAGCGACCACCGTCGCCGGCGAGCGAACAGCAGGGCGTCGGCATGGGAAAGACGGGTGTGTGTCGTCTACGAAGAGGTCGTCACGGAAAATAGGCGTCGCGGCGGCGAGAGACAAAAAAGGCGCGGCGGCCACCGTTGCATGAACGGGACCGCCGCGCCTCATGTACTGTACGCCGGGTGTTAGCCCGGCTTAGCGGGATCCGAACGACCCCGCGCGTTACTTACTTCAACAGCGTCATCCGGCCGGTCTGGACGACAGTGGACTGCGCCATCTCCGCTTTGATCTGGTAGATGTACATGCCAGACGCCAAGTCGTGGGCGTCGATCTGCACCTGCTGGGCCGCACCGGGGCCGAAGGCCGCGGCCGGGATATCGATCACCTGACGCCCGAGCATGTCGAACACCTGCACCGTCACCGTACCGCTCGCCGGCATGTCGAAGAGCAACGTGGTCGTCGGGTTGAACGGATTCGGGTAGTTGCCGCGAAGGGCGAACTGACCCGGAAGCGTCTCGATCGACTCATCGGCCGTGGCGGTAGCGCGAAGCGCGATCCGGAGCTTGTTGACGTTTGTGTCCGTGACGGAGAGCGCGGGGTTCGCCGTCGTCAGCACGTGTGTTGCCGTGACCTGGCCGGCCACCTGCTCTTCCACGATCAGGCTGCCGAGGAAATCGGCCGGCAGCTGTGTCACCGTCAGTTCCATCGGGAAGTTGGAGCTCTGGAGTTGGATGACGGCCTCGGCGCCTTCCGCGAGGCGGAAGTCGGTCGTGAACCGAACATCAAACGAGCCTCCCGGAGCGACCGGTGGCATCGCGAAGAAGTTGATGTCCGCGGCATTCTCGAGCGAGTCGCCGAAGAACAGCTCCTGCGAAGCGCCCAGCATGTCCTGGACCGTGAGTACACCGAACGTGGTAACATCGGGCACCTGGCTGGCGCCGGCGGACTTCCCGCTCGCGCCACAGGTGATGGTCACCGTGCCTTCGCCATCCGCGAACACCCAGTACCCGAACCCGGGCAGCAGGGTCGTCGCCGGCTCGTAGCCGCTTCCGTAGGCGAAGAGCGTCCCATCGACGAGGATGCCTGACGGGTCATCCACAGCGCTGAAGGGCACGATACATCCCGGACCGGAAATCAGCTGCCAACCGGGGTTCATGTTGAATCCGACAGACGTCACGCCTGCCCCATCGAACTCCTGCGTGCCCGCGGCGCCCAGGTTGAGCCAGTACCCAACGCCCGCGCCAACGGTCGGCGACTGTGCGTAGTTCAGGCCATTCCACAGGAAGGGCTGCGTCGTCACATCCAGGTCCCCGAAGACGGAAGCGTAGTTCGTGTTGGCCGGCGTCACCGGCACACCCACGAGGTTCCAGCCCTGGTTCATCGAGCGGGAGAGGCCGCTGATCTCCAGGATCTCTATACCCTGGATGATCGGGTCGTGCGTTATGTTCGAAAAGTCGATGTCGACATTGCCATCGCTCACGATGACGAACGAGCGCATCATGCCAAGGTCCACGCCGACCGACGCGATCTGGAAGTTATCCAGCTCCGCCGGCACGACACCTTCGATGGCCACATCGAATACGCGCGGTCCGTTCACGTCCTGCGGATCGTCTGGCGCATTAAAGAGCTGTTCGGCGAAATATAGACGCACTTCGATTTCCTTGCCGGCCTCGATCGGGATATCCCATTGCATCGAAGGATTGCTCGACGGGTCCCAGCGGCCGCGCTGGAACAGCGCCGCGGGCGTGCCGGGCGGCACCGAGGCGTCGAGCGTGATCGTCTCGTCGCGGCCAAACGCCCAGTCGCCGTTGGCCAGCGCGTTGACGTAAGGATGCGGGGTGCCGACACTCGAAGCGCCGTTGTCATGCCCTTCGACGGCCGTCTGGTCTTCCAGCCAGGGATACGCGCCGTCCGGAATTTCCGGGCCGCCGGCGTTCACGCGGAAGAGGATGGTCGTCCCCGTTCCGCCCGAGGTCGCGTTGCCCGAAACAGGCACCACGAGC
This sequence comes from Rhodothermales bacterium, assembly GCA_041738655.1. Lineage (GTDB taxonomy): Bacteria > Bacteroidota > Rhodothermia > Rhodothermales > JAHQVL01 > JAWKNW01. The sequence goes on from JBGSPJ010000725.1 coordinate 31,390, forward strand.
GGGGAATTGAGGCCATTATGGGTGAAGGTGAGGCTGGCCGACTTGGTGCCCTGCAGATTCGGCGAGAAGGTCACCGTAAACGTGTTGGATCCACCAGAGGGCACGGTAATCGGCCCGTCGTTCGAGATCGAGAAGTCGGACGCATTGGTCCCGGACAGCGCGATCGAGCTCACGGTGATGGACTCATCGCCGGCGTTCGACAGGGTCACCTCAAACGGAGCCCCCGTCTGCCCGGCGGAGACCGCCGGCACTACGATCGGGTTGGGCGTCGCGGCCAGGATGTTGGCGTCGCGGAGCGACTCCGGCAACGAGGCATCGTGACCGGTATCCCAGGACACTTTAAACGGAGCATCGAGTTTCCAGAAATGGATGCGGTCCACACGCACGTTAAACGAGCGCGCCGCCACGAAGAAGGTGTGCACGCCGGCCGTCAGGAAGTACTCGGGGTTCCGGAATACCTCGACGCCGTTTTCCTTCAGCGCCCACTGGGTGTGCATCGTAAAGCCATTATTCATCTGGCTAAAGGGATGCAACGCCTTGATCCACGTCCCTCCTTCATCCATGCGCGACCAGACGTCGTTTTGCTGGTCTCCTGCCGGCGAACCCAGATGCGACATCTGCATCACCATACCGTACATACCGGCGTTTTCGACCACAAAATTGTATTCGATAATATCCACGCCCGGGTTAAAGAGCTGATCGGGACCCGTGTAGCGAAGATAGCCGGCGCCCGTGTACCCGGGTTCGACCGTCAAAAACTTCCAGAGATCAGGTCGCGGAACGGACTCGGCCTCCATGACGATGAGCCCCTCGCTCTCGAGGAAGGGGGCATCGGACACGACCTGCGCCTGCGCGATCGTAACGCCCATCAAGCCGAACAGCATGACGGCAGCGAGTAGTCTACCCATAGCAGTACATTTTTTCATACGTGTAGCCGGCGCGGAGGTCGGCCTATCGGGTTCGGTAGGGGATGTAGGGTGATCATGGGGCGAGCGGTGGATGGGCCGCCGCCCCACGTTACTGTCAATTCGTCAAATGAGCCTTCATCAAACACAAATTACCGCGTTTCGATTCCAGCGGAGATAGCGGTCTGGAAGTTTGGGGGTGATCTTCCGGCGCATGGTAGGAGTGTGGGGATGTGGGCAGTATCCACTCCCATCCTCCCATACCCCCATACTTTTCACCCTCCCAATCTATTTAACCAGACTCATCCGGCCCACCGCGAAGGCGCTTGTCGCGTTCATGTCGGCGACGACGCGGTAGAGGTAGATGCCGCTGGCGAGTTCGGTGGCGTCGATCTGGATCTGGTGGCCGTCGCCGGGCCCGAAGGCCTGCGCCGGTACCTCCAGGAGGCGCCGCCCCATCACGTCGTACACTTCCACCCGCACCTGAGCCGGCTCGGGAAGGTCGAATACAACCGTCGTGGTGGGATTAAACGGATTCGGGTAGTTGCCGGCCAGCCGGAACGCGCCGGGCAACGCGCCCTCGCCATCGTCCACGGATACCACGTTCGCGATGTGGAGCGACGTGACGCCCGGGTCGGTGATGAGGACAGACTCGTCTTCCGCCAGTTCCGACGATGCGACCATCACGCCGTTCTTCATCTGCTGGACGAACAGGGTGTTATCGCCGGCGGCGAGCTTGACCAGCGTGAGGCTGACGGGAAACTCGGACGCCTGGAGCGCGATCGTCGCGAAGTCGGAGTCGATCAACAGTGCGCCATTAGAGAAACGAACATCGAACCCACCCTCTGGCGCCACAGGCGGCAGCAGGTACGGGCGCAATAGCCCCTCGTTCGCAAGGCTCCCGCCGTAGTACAGCGTCTGCGAACCGGTCGCGCCATCGGACAGCAGGATGGTGCCGAAGGATTCATCCGGTGCGATTCGGCCGGCGGCCATCTTGCCGCTGCCGCCGTTGCAATCGATGCCGATCGTGCCGGCGGCATTCGCCTCCACCCAGTAGCCCATGCCGGGCTGCAGGTTTGTCGTGGGCACATAGCCCCCGGTGTACGCAAACCACGTGTCGGCGATCACGATGCCGGCCAAGTCGTCGATGTCGGCGACGTTCACCGGGCAGGCCGGCCCGGTCACCATGTTCCAGCCATCAATCAGGGTGAGCGTAAGCGACTCGACCGCCGTTCCTTCAAACGTGTGCAGACCGCCCTGAGCCACATTCAGCCAGTACCCCTTACCGGTCGCCATCGAGGCCTCCTGGATGTACGCGCCGTTCCAGGTGAACGGAATCGTCGTCGGGTCCAGATCGCCAAAGATAGCCGTGTAGTTGGCATTCGGCGGCGTAAGGGGCAGACCGATGAGGTTCCAGCCCGGCGTGAAGGCACGGGCGACATTCGTGAGGTCGATCAGCTCGATCCCCTTCACCGCCGCAAGCTCCTGACCGCCGTCTTTTACGAATTCGATGTCGACAGCCCCGTCGCTGGTGGTAACAAACGAGCGCAGGATGCCCACGTTTGCGCCCACCTCGGCAAACACGTCGATGTTGTCAAACCCTGTTGGGATAGCGCCATCGACGAGGATATCAAATATCCGCGGGCCCTCCACTTCGCTGTTGCTGGCCGTGAGGAAGATCTCCGCGAGGTAGATGCGGACTTCGACCTCGGTGCCGGCATCAACCGGGAATGACCAGATCATATTGGGCGACGCGGCCGCGTCCCACCGCTCCGTCTGAAACAGCGACAGCGGCGTGCTCGATGGCACCGAGGCGTCGCGAATGACGCTGTTCAACTTGCCGAACGTGAAGTTGCCGGCCGCCGTAGTGTTCACGTACGGCGAGGGCGCGCCGACTTGCGCCTGGCCAAGCGTGTTCGCCGCCGAAACCGCCTGGTCACCCTGCCATATTCGCAGTCCATCGAGCGAGGCCAGTGACGGACCGCCGGCGTTCACGCGGTACAACACGTTCCCGGGCTGGACAGCCTGCCCTTCACCCGACAGTGTGATCTTGATCGGATCGTCGCTGCCGCTGTGTACGATGCTCAGCTGCGCCGATTTCACGCCGGCCGAAGCCGCCGTCATCGTCACCGACAGACTGGCCGTTCCACCTGCGGCCACGACGACCGGATCGCCAAAAGACGACGCGAATTCGCTCGCGTTGGCTCCGCTGAAGCTAACGTCGGACACCGTCACCGCCGCACCGCCGCCGTTGGTGATCGTGAGCGTCCGCGCCGGCGTCACGACGCCTACCTCACCGACCGAGAAGTTGATCGGGTTGGGCGACGCGGATACCGTGCTTGGCTCACCAAACGTGGAGACCTCGATCGCTGAAATCTTACCTTCCCGCGTGGACGAGGTGAGGAAGATATCCAGCAACCCATCGGTCACCGTGATGCCCTCGACGGTCTTGATCAACGCCGTCGTGGCGCCTACTTCCGCGTAGATATCCAGGTTGGTCAGCGTGGCCTGACCGTCTTCGATATCGATCGTGAACACCCGCTTGCCGGCGCCGCCCACGCCGCCACCTGGCGCGCCGAAGAAGATCTCGGCGAAGTGGATGGCCACGTTATAGTCGCCGTCTCCCGGTACGGGGATGCTGTAGCCGAAGCCCGCGGCGCCCTGATCGTACCGTTCGGACGTGTACAATACGTCATCGTTTGTCCCGGCGATCTCCAACCCGTTGTTGCTGAACGTAGCACCACCGGTGCTGTACTGGTCCGCACTCCACGAGACGCCGTTCAGGTTCACGGCTGGCCCGCCGGCGTTGATCCGGAACAACGTGACCGGCACGGCCTGCGGGTCATAATCGAGCACGACAACATCCGACATCGGGCTCGTCTCGCCCGTCGGGCTAGAGAAAGCGGCCACGATGTAGTTGATGCCGCCATCCGGCTGGCTGTCGGTGATCGTCACCTCAAAATCCACCAGACCCAGCGTGCCGGTGTTGCCTGTGAGCTCCTGTACCGCCAGGGCGGAGTTGGCCTCGAAGGCATCGATATCGTAACCGTCGCCCGTGATAAAGAGCGCCGATTCGACCACCAGCAGGCGTACGTCCGTGTTGGACGGCCCCGTGACACGGATCACGTGGTCAAGGTCGGCCACTTTCGCCTGAAGACCTGACTGCCCGACGACGCTGATGCCCGGCGTGGACAGCGAACCGCCCGCGACGATATTCGTCGCGCCGCTCAGGCTTTCCGGCGTACGGAAAAGCTCCGCCTGGTAGCTGGACCCATCATCAAACGTCACCGTCACCGTCGCCCCCGAAAGCTCAAGACCAGACACGCTGCCCGATTCGCCGGGCCCGGGGGCCGAGCTCCCCTTGATACTGGTCGGGTCAACATCAATCGAGAAGGAGAACGTCTCGTCGGGATTGAAGTCGGTGAAGTCCATCGACAATACATCGAACCCATCGCCCCCGTCCACGGCATTGTGGAAACCAGACAACGTGTGACCGGTGAGCCCGGTGGCGGACTCGCCCTGGCTGGGCGTAAAGCCCTTGCCCGACTGGTCGCCGGCCGTCCCGTCCGGATCGAACACGGCATCAGGGAGCATCGCCGTCCGCAAGTCGAACGTCACGCTCTCGATCTTTTGTCCGCTTTCGGAGGTGTTGGTAATTTTGACGCTCCCGCCCGAATTCGTGCTTTCGTTGATATTGTTAGGCAGCTCGATGGCTACGTTCGCCGAGGCGCCTGTGGCATCATAGACAATCGTGATCTTGTCCCAGGTGGCCGGGTAGGTCGCGCCCGTGGCCGCTGAGGTCGCGATCACACCGACCGCGAGCGCCGTTCCACTCCCCTGCAGTGCCGCGAGAGTGGAGCCTGAGAGGGCGACCGGGCTTCCGACATAGACGATATCGCTACCGTCGACGCTGTAGCCCGGATGGGCGGTGCCATCGGCGGGATTCACCAGGAAGAAAAGATCGAGTTCGACCTCCGTGTCGAGCAGGTTATCCGCGATCGGTACATCTCCGTCGTCGCCGGTGGCGTACATCGTGCGCTCGGCCGTGCCGGCGTTTTCGTGCACGACCTCCAGGCCGCCAGAGCCTTCGTTGGCGCTCACGACTACCTTGAGGTAGTTGTCCTGGTCGCCGGCGCCAATGTAAAAGCCCTGCGACTGCTCGCCCTGAGGCGTATTGCCAAAAAACGGCGGCTGCATGCGGACGCGGATCGTGAACGGCAGTGTCTCGTCGTCTACATCGATGCCGAACTGGAAGCCGGAGAACTGGTCGTTCTGATTCCCGAGGGCATCGCCCGACGGGACGTCCGGCACGGTGAGCAGGCCGGCGGTGCCGCCGGCGATGAGCTGGTCGTCGAACTGGTCGAGGTAGTTCGTCTCACCGTTGGTCATCAACCCGGTAAAGCCGATCCCGAAAAACCCGACATCGCCGTTGAACAGGTCGTAGTCCAGCGGCAGTGTCGTGCCGATACCGTTCAAGCCGTCGTGGGCGAAGGCGTCGTCGACATCGTCCGTCCCGTCGTTGTCGTCATCCGCGTCGAGGCGGTCCGAGGTGAAGTCTCCATCGAAATCAGACGGCTTGTCGCCGGCGTTGCACTCGTTGGAGCCGTTCGCGATCTCGTCGTTGTTCGAGTAGCCGTCGCCGTCGTCATCCTGGTTGCCCGGCCCGCCGACACACTCGCCCTCGAAGGGTTCAAACACGGTGATGTTCTGGGCGCCAAACGTAACAGCCCAGATCGTGCCGGGGAAGGGATCGTCGTCGCCCTGAGCAATGACGTCGAGCGGGGTGAGGCCGAAGTTCGAAAAAAGCGTCTCTATGCCGTTGGTTACCTGATCGCCGGCACCGTTGAGGCGGGCGAGGTAGATCTCGCCGCCAAACGAAGCGGAGAGGATGGTGCCCTGGAGCTCGCCGCCAAAGTTTGACGCCGTGTACTCCGCCATCCCGTTGGTGGACGGCACATAGTCGACCAGCGATCCGTCGCCCTCGCCGGAATTGCGGAAGTCGCATTCGGCCTCATAGGCCTCGCTCGGCGGCACGGGCGGCCAGTCGGCCGGCAGCGGGTTCGGGCCCGTCGTGCTTGTCCGGAACACCCCTACCCCGTCGAAGAACGTGTAGAGTCCGGCGCCTTCGGGGTTGCCGCGGACCGGCGTCGCGTGGCCGGCATAGTAGCGCTTCCCGGCGTCGACCTCGCGGACGTAATGCAGCCCGTTCAGATTGTTGACTTTGTCGTCGTTCGGGCCGGGGCCGGTGGAGCCGGGCTCGGCCGCGTTGTAGGCATTGGTACACTGACCGGCGCTGGCGCCCGGATACGTCCCTTCACCAACGGGATGACCGCCCCAGCCGGCGTTGGCGCCGTTGTCGATGGAATACAACCGCCCCTCGGCGCCCGGGGATTTCATCATCACGAGATCGTACGGATTCCGGAAGCCCGTAGCGTGGAGGCGGACCGGGCCGCCGGCCACGACTTTCGCCTGGTTCAAGCCGTTGTTGCCGCCCCAGGGGTCGCCCACGTCGATGCCGGTGTAGGACGGATTGGTCGGGTCTGTGATACCGTTTACGTTGGCCCGCGTCGGGTCGTCGAGTGTAGGGATGTCATAGACATACGCCGTGTTGCCCGAGCCCTGGACCGGCATCGCTGCCAGCATATCCAGGTCGATGGCCAGGATCGAGGCCGAAAGGGCGTATTCCGTGATCCGCGCAAAGTTATTGGACGGCGAGCCGGCGTTTGTTAAGCCACCCACGCCCAGGTACAGGATGTTCGTGTCGTGGTCGATGACGATGCCGTTCGTCGAGTGGTTTTCTTCCGAACGAGGCAGGCCCCGCACCAGGTCGAGCCGGGTCCAGGATGAACCAGACTTCGTCAGCCGGTGCAGAATGCCGGAGTTGGTGTCCAGGCCAGAGTCGTTGACGCCGCCGCCGGCGTCGCCGGCGCCCTCGCGCGGGTCGCTCGAGGTGGTGTAGATGATGGGATTTTGCGCCGTCCCGGTCACGTAGATGCCGGTGATCTGCCGGTTATTCGTGAGCTGGCTCGTCGATGTGTTCAGCTCCCCGTCGTCATCGTGGTTCGGGGTGTTGTTCTTGATGATTGTGATCGATTCGGTGTTCGTCACCGCATAATCCTGGGCGCCGTTGCGGACAACCGTGTAGGCCACGATCAACCCGTTTTTCTGGGCGACGTAGAGTCGGCCGTCCGGGCCGAACTGAAGGGTTGTCGGGAGCACCAGGCTCTCGCCTTGCAATCCGCTCGGGTCGAAGGCCACAGCCTGTGCCGCGCCCTTGGAGGCGGTGGCAGGGCGATAGATGAGTCGTTTCTTCCACGGGGCGACACCTTCCGAAACCACCGGAACGGGCACTTCGCTTACCTGGGCCCGAACAGGATGGGGTAGAAATGAGACCAACGTGAGGAATAGAAACCAGGCGGCACAACGAAAAAGCGGTGCTTTCATATATAAAAACGAGCTAGAATCGACGTATAAGAAACGACACGGGGAATTTTTCTGACCACTGGGCAATCGCTACCGACCACGTAGGGATTTTGCTGATCGTACGATCACGAATAGCATGCCAATATCCCCAAAAAAATGTGGCCGGCTCGTTCTCGACAGTCGCTGAGGACTACTGGCGGGGAAACGAAGAGCGGCCCGTCCGTCTGCAGGGTAGTCGTGCCGTAAAAACCGGGCCCCGGAAGCGAGGATCCGATCGCGGAGGAAATGCTACGACGGACCACCCGGTAGCCCGGTACACGCTACCGAGGGCCACCCCCTATGGTACCCGCTGGGTAGTGGATGCTCACAACGCGCTGAGCGCGCTCTTCTTCAGCCGGCTCACAAGCCAGCCGTTCATCACGATGAGTACGATCGCCACCCCCAGCCACTGCACCACGCACGTCATCACGCTGTAGGGATCGAGCGGGTTATACCAGGAATCGGGGGCATACTCTGTCGCCGACAGGTAGAGCCACCAGCCCAATAACACGGTGGCCTGAAGGGGAATCGTATACCGCATCTGGAGATCCCACGATTTGCTCACGCTCCAGTCCATCGGCGTTCCGTTGATCTCCTCGCGCCGGAAATGCGCCACCCCGAACCGTACCACGGCGAACGCGATCAACGCGCCTGAAATCATCAGGGCCACGCCCCAGACAAAATCCTGATTGCCAAAAAACGTCAGGTTGACCGCCGAAGGAATGCCGAGCAGGAAGCCGACCATCGAGACCGATAGCACCGCCTGGTTCCGCGACAGTCCCCCGTCCACCAGCAGGCGCACCGCCAGTTCGATCATCGAGATGAGCGAACTGAAGGCGGCAAAACAAAGCCCTAGAAAAAATATGGAGGCAAACAGCGTCCCCATGGGCATCTTGCTGAACAACTGGGGCATCCAGACAAAAGTGAGCCCCGTCGACGCTGGCCCGCTGTTCTGCATCACCGAAAGCACTTCGCTCTGCGACATGCTAGCGCCGAGGATGGCGAAGCAGGCCCCGAAGATTGTGATCGCGGCCAGCAACGACACCGTGTTGTTGCCAATGCCCGTAATAAACGCATTTTTGACCACCCCGTGCCGGTGTTGCATATAAGCGCCGTACGTAAGAATCAGCCCCCAGCCGGCACCCGTATCCCACGCATTCTGGGTGAGTGCGTCGAGCCACAGACGGGGGTTCGCCAGAGTGTCCCACTGCGGGGTAAACAGATACCGGATGCCAGCCTCTGCCCCTTCGAGGGTGACGGCGCGGCCGAGGGCCACCAGTACGATGACCAACAGCGCGGGGATCAGTATCTTGTTCGCTCGTTCGATGGACGAAACGCCTTTCCAGACAACCAGCCCGCCGACAAGCATCGCCAGACCGTGGTACAGAATGGGCGAAAATCCACCCTGGAATTGATCCCACACCCCCTGCGCGGCAGCCGTCGTAAAGGGAAGCGGCTCGGATACCATCTGCACGAAATAGTAGATGCACCAGCCCGTCACTACCGAATAATAAAACATAATGGCGGTCGCCACGAACCCGATGAAGGCGCCCATCCAGGCGAACTTTTCGCCGGCCACCAGCGAAAACGTGCCAATCAGCCCCATCCTCCCCTTCCGGCCCAACGCATACTCGGCCATGATCAGCGGGATGCTCCAGACAAACAGAAAGAGGAGCCAGACCAGCAAAAACGCGCCCGCACCCTCTTCGCCGGCGTTCTGCGCCGCGATCCGGGGAAACCGCCAGATGTTACCCGTCCCCACCGCGATGCCGAGAACGCTCAGAATGAGCCCAAGCCGGGAAGAAAAGCGTAGTTCTGTGTGATCGTTCATATTCCTGAGTCCTGTGCCACATCGCCCGATCGCCCGAAGGGATATCCAGTGGAATGCCCACCCGGTAATCGGCTGCCGGCGTCAACATTAGGCCGAAAATGGGTCACCTGCAAGCCAGAGGGCGCTTTTATTCGAATGCCCAGCGCGATCAGCCGGGGTCGATGCGCTGGGAGGAGATCCCCTCGCCGGCGCGGGCTTCGTCCGCGGTGGTGGGCTTATACAGCGGATAGTGTTCGAAGCGGAGATACGTCTCGAGGTGCCGGTCGTACAGCGAGCTAAATGGATTCCCGCTCTGTCCGCCGGGATAGACGCCGTACCCCGCCGGCGGCCGGGCCGAGAAATCCACCACCATGCGCCAGCTCGCGCTATGTGTGGTGACCCGGCTGCCCGCCGGCGACAACGTCGACGCAAAACCCGGGTATTCAAACGGGCCCCGCCACAACGGCCGCAACGCCTCGCTCCGGGTGAAATGGCGAAACACGACGTGGTGGTGGTTGCCCCACCGCCAGCGGGCCCGATCCCACCCGTAGCCGGCCGTCAGACTATCCACCGACGCCTCGATCGCCAACCGCAGAACATCCTCCCCCTGTTCTCGGAGAGGGGTGTCCTGCAGGTCGAACCAGGCAGACTCCGGCTCGCCCACCAGAAGGCTGTACAGCATCGTCTCCTCCGGGCGCCCTGCCCGGTCGAACAACGGCTCGTCCCACACAATGTCAGCCAGATTGTCGAGAAAGATGTCCAGCACCAGCGGCTCCGGCCGGTCCACGGACGCCTCGCCACCCCAACGACTCAGCAACGCCCGAAGCTCCTGCGCCCGAGGGGAAAGCCCGGATAACGAATCCAGCAACGGGGCAAACAGGTCGCGCTGTACCACATACACATCCGACTGGTAGGATTTGAAATCGTCGAGCGCGTGCGACTCCTGTCCGCTCAGCAGGGCATCGATGCGCAGCGAGCGGTAGCCGCTCTCCCAGTTCCGTCCGAGGAAATAGGGGTAGGTGGAGTCCGCCGGCGCCTGATTGGTCGATGCCAGGTAGCCCCTCGGCGGGTTGAACGAAAACGGCAGTTCGTCGAACGGGACACGCCCGATCCAGGCGTGGTCGTCGCTTGAGCCGTCGCGCAGACCCGTCCCGTCATAACTCGCGCGGATGGGCAGGTACCCCGTGGAGCGGATGGCGATATTGCCATCCACATCGGCGTACAGGATGTTCTGCATGGGCGTGTCCCAGTACCGCAGGGCATCCTGGAAGGTCTGGAAATTGGTCGCCCGGTTCATCTGCCATAACGCGCGCAGGGCGCGGCTGGAGTCGTGCGCCACCCAGCGGATGGCCATCGGGACCTCGCGATCCAGGTCCGCCGGCCCCCAGTGGGCGAAATACAGGCTGTCGATCCGCGGCGGGGCGTCGCGGATCGCGATCGTGTCGACGACGATCTCGAAGGGGCGGAAAGAGCCATTGTATAGATAACCGGTATGGCTGGCGTCGACCTGCAGGGCGAAATGATCGATCTGGTCGGATCCTGTGTTGGTAAAGGCCCAGCCGAGGCGGTCGTTGTACGCCTCGACGGGCAGCGGAGCGCCGGGGATCGTCACCCCGTAGCTGTTCATGGAGGGCGTGACGAGGTGGACTTCGTACCAGATGGCCGGCAACGAGAGCGACAGGTGCATGTCGCCGGCGAGGATGGGCGATCCGGTGGCGGACCGCAGCCCGTCCACCGCCCAGTTGTTCGAGCCTTTCCCCGGCAGCCACCCTTCCGCGAGCGACGAGACGCCGGCGAGCGGCGCGGCGGCATCCGCCATCAGGTAGCCGGATTCCGAGTAGATCGGCCGGCGATTCGCATCCCGCACGGTGCCGCCGGGCTCGGGCACGATAGGGACCTGGAGCGGCGGTGAGGCCGGAAACAGCCCGACAAGCAGGGAATCGAGCGCGCCTTCCGCCGACGGCGAGCGAAACGTGAGGTCGTACACCATATACTGCAGGATCAGTAGCGTCTGCAGCGGATGGTAAGGCGCCGGTTTATACCCGAGCAGGCGGAACTCGAAAGGGAGGTCGGCTTCGTCCATATCCGAAAGGTAGGCATTAACCCCCCGGGAATAGGATTCGAGGATATTCCACTCGATGCCGCCGGCTTTCTCGATCCGCGCCAGGTTGCGCCGGGCGCCCCATTCCATCCCCGTTTTTCGGAGCATCCGATCGGTGTCGACGAGGGCGGGCCCCATCACCTCCGCGAGCCGGCCGGACGCGACGCGGGGCAGGAAGTCCATCTGAAACAGCCGATCCCGGGCGGTCACGAAACCGAGCGCCGCGACGGCGTCCAGGTCGTTCTCCGCGAAGATGTGCGGTACGCCCCGCGCGTCGCGGACGATGTCGACAGGGCCTTTGAGACCGGGGATGATGGCGGGATTCAGCGCGCCGGCCGGCTCGGAGGAGCGGGCCGTATGATACAGGCCTTCCCAGGGATCGAGCAGCCGCCCCATGGCCGGCGCCCCGCCTTGAGGCTCGTAAAGGGCATACAATAGCGCTCCGGTAACGGCCAGGTAGACCAGGAGCTGCAGAAAAGCCTTCATGTCACGCAGGGAAAAGCGGTGGATTCGCCTGCGTGTAGATACGATCAGGAACGATCGAATTCAACTCTTTTCGTGTACCTATTGGGAGACAGGGTGGGAGCCAGGGTGGGTGATAAGGTGGGCGATGGGTCGGTAGAAGGGACCGAGAGATCCGGCGGATGGGGCGAGTCGGCGAACGGCGAGCCGTCGGACGTGAACGGCGGCGTGTACTCGGCGGGTGCATCGGCGCGTTCTTCGTCGGCCATCAGTCGATCGATTACCCGGGCGACATCGTCCGTTACGTGGTCCGATATCGAGGCAATGTACTCGGCAACCCGGTCGCCGGCGGGCTTCACAGGAGGCAGCTCCGGGGCGGCGGTCGATTTTGCCGCATCGGTTGCCGCAGCCGGTGCGCTTATTTCACGGACGATGACCGTCACTTCTTCCCGGGCCGGTGCATTTGTTTTCTCGACCAGACGGCGGCGGAGCACCAGATCCGGTTCATCGCCATCGCCCGGCTGGCGCTGGCTGTGTACGATGAACTCGTACGCTGGACGGGCATCCCCGGCAGATTTACGCGGTCCCGTAGCTTCAACGCTGTCGATCATACACCTGGGGGTAATGAGCCGGCCACTGAGCACTACGCCGGCGATTGTACAACAACCCGCCCATTCAGGGCCGGGCCCAGAGGCGTCCTCAGTGATGAGGTGCCGCCGTCTTTGTTTCCTGGGTGGGGGGAGATCAAATACTGTACCGTGCGCCGGGGATCCTACGGTCTTGTGAATATGCGACACAGGATGCAAAAAAGCACCAGATTCGCTATCGTCAGTAGTCTCTATTTTCAAGCTCGTTACGTCCCCATGCGTCTTCCGCCGGAAGCGGCCCACTACGTCCCCTCGCGCCATGCGCCCGATGTCGCCGCTCGCCTGCGCGGCGCGTTGACGTGTGGCTTCCTGCTGGCCCTCAGCTTTCCACCTTTCCCGTTTCCGGTACTGGGCAGCTTCGCGCTCCTGCCGCTTTTGCGGCTCTGGTATTATCAGACGGACATGCGTCTGATGTACCTGGACAGCTTTTTCGCTCTGCTTGTCACGTTTCTCGTCGTGTTCTCCTGGCCACTCCTCCACCGGCTTCCGGACGCGGCGTGGGCCTCGCTGAGTGGTTTTTTCCTGCTCCCGATGCTCCTTGCATTGCCTTTCGCGCTGGCCATCCCCATCCGCCGGCAGTTCGGCATTCCGCTTGGCTGCGCGGCGCTCGTTTCGTTTTCGGTATCCATCGAGTGGGGCATTAGCCACGGACCGTTCGCCATGCCGGGCCCCCTCCTCGGCAATACCCTCGCCGGCGCGCCCTCATTGAATCAGATCGCGGACCTCGCGGGTGTGCCCGGCCTCACGCTCTGGGTGTGGCTCTGTAATCTGTGTTTCTTTTTTATCATCACGGGCGTCCACCGCCGCCGCCGCATCGCGGCCGCGCTCTCGGTCGCGCTGCTTTTTATCGCCTCCTACGCGTACAGCGCCTACCGGGTCGACCAGACGTTCGGCGCTACGGGTACGCTGTCTATCGGGCTGGTGCAACCCGCCCTGCCGCCCGAACATTGGGCCTCCGAGGATAAGCAGCCACAGGTCGATGTCCTCGTCGCGCAGTCGGACTCCCTCCTGCGCACCACGACCGCCCCTGCCTTGCTCCTCTGGCCAGAAACCGCGATTTCCGCGCTACGCCGTGCCACCCCGGGGGCCGA
>JBGSPJ010000027.1:0-3323 GCA_041738655.1 Rhodothermales bacterium
GCCGGCCTCATCGCCCTGGGCGTGTTGTTCCTGGCGGTGGCGCTCATCGGGCCGCGCTTCGGAACGCTCCTCCGCGAGGTCAAACGCGAAGGGATCGACCTCGTCGTCGCCCTCGATGTCTCCGCGTCGATGATGGCCGAAGACGTCGCACCAAACCGGCTCGACCGCGCCCGAAACGAAGTAAAGAAGCTGCTCAGCGAACTCCGCGGGGATCGCGTGGGCCTCGTCACGTTCGCCGGCGACGCGTTCATCCAGTGCCCGCTCACGACGGACTACAGCGCCGTACGCCTCTTTCTCGATGTCGCGGACCCCTCCCTCATCCCAACTCCCGGGACGGATTTCGGCGCCGCCCTCAACATGGCCATCCAGGCCTTCAAAGGCGGTGAAAACACCGACGAAGCCGCCTCCACCGAAGATCGGACCCGCGCACTCCTCATCGTCTCCGACGGGGAAAACCACATCGCCGACCTGGAACAGGTCCTCACCCAGGCCCGCGAGGCCAACATCGTCATCTTCACCGCCGGCGTGGGTGAAACGGAAGGCGTGCCCATCCCGGTGTACCGGAATGGCCGGCGCATCGACTTCAAAAAAGACCGCCGCGGACGCGTCGTCAGCACCCAACTCGAAGAAACCAGTCTCCAACACCTCGCGGAGGACGGGGCTTATTTTCGCATCGCGCGTACATCCAGCTCCCTCCCAAAAATAACGGCCAGCCTCCAACGTTTAGAAAAGACGGAGTTCGGCGCGGAGGAGTTCGCCGAGTACGAGGAACAGTATCAATGGCCCCTCGTCCTTGGCCTCCTGCTGCTCACTCTGGAACGCTTTATCAGCGACCGGCGCAAGCCGGCCCCGACCGGCGTAACGCTCCCCGGAGCCACCGGTTGATGCCGGTTTCGGCGAATCATCGACCCCAACAAGCGTAAAGACGACCCGCATCCTGCCATGACCTACGGAATTGCCCTTATTTTAGCGTTCATCCAGCTCGGCCCCGGCGACGGGTCGAAAGCCGGCCGGCGGGGGAACGACTTCTACGAGCAAGATGCGCTGCCCCAGGCGGCGTCGGCCTATCGCAACGGCATCGCGGAAAAAGAAGGCGCTCCGCCGGACGCCATCACGGCCGGGTTGTGGAACAACCTCGGCGCCACGCTCTTCCGCATGGGCGAACTGGACCAGGCCAGCCGGGCGTTTGACCAGTCCATCGGGATGTCCAGATCGCCCGAAGAGGTGAGCCGGGCCGCCTACAACGCCGGCAACGCCCACTTCACCGCGGCCGGCAACGCAGGCGCCCAGGGCGCGCCTCCGCCGGTAGATGCACCTCAGGATGGCGCCGGCCCCGAACAGCCGTCGCTCGAATCCGCGCTCGACTACTACCGGCAGTCGCTCCTCGCGGACCCCGAGAACGAGGATGCGAAGTTCAACTACGAATTCGTAAAGCGCCGGCTCGAAGAGCAGCAGCAGAACGAGCAGCAGCAACAACAGCAGCAGGACTCGAACGAGGAAAACCAACAGGAGCAGAACGAGCAGAACCAGGAGCAGCAGGAGGGCGATCAAGAGAACCAGGACCAACAGCAACAGCAGCAACAGCAACAACAGGGCGAGCAGCAGAACGACGGGCAGCGCCAGGAAGAGCAGCAGCAACAACAGCAGCAGCAACAGGCGCCGGATCCCAATCAACTGAGTCGGGAGGAGGCCGAACGCATCCTCCAGGCCCTGCAAAACGAAGAGGAAGACCTGCTCCGCCAGGTACTCAAGCCCCAGACACGCCCGCGCGCCGTCGAAAAAGACTGGTAGCCGGCTCCCATTACCGCCTGTGCTCGCGATGCATCGTATCTATCCATCCATCCGTCTTCACCTCCTGATGGCGGCCCTCGCGCTTGGTCTCGCGGGCGTCGCCGGCGCGAACGCTCAGACCGTGCGCGTCCAGGCCTTTGTCAGCGAGAGCACCATTGGCACGGAGGAGATCCTTGCCTACAGCATCCAGATCGAAAACGCGGCGTCGCAAGACGTCACCCGACCCGAGGCGCCCCGCACCGAAGGCCTCACGCTCCTCCAGACCGCCCCCAGCACCCAGATGAGCACCAGCATCATCAACGGCCGGCTGAGCCAGAGCCTGTCGTTCGAGTGGCGTTACCGCCCGAACCGCGAGGGCCAGGCCCGGATCGAGGAAACGGCCGTCGTGGTGAAAGGCCAGACGTACCGGACGGCTCCCATCCCAATCACCGTGGTCCCGCAATCCCAGCGCCCCGCAACGGCCCGCCGGAATGCGCGAACGCGGCTGATCGACCCCTTCAATCCCCCCACCACGACGCCGGACGACACGCCGCCGGCTTCGACGATCGATAAAGACGACATCTTCATTCGGGCCATCCCGAGCGCTTCGTCGGTGTTCCAGAGCGAACAGATCCACATCGAATACCAGCTTTTTTTCCGGGAAGGCATGCAGCTACGACAGAGCCGGCTGGCCGACTCCTGGGACGCCGAGGGCTTCTGGCGGGAGGAGTTGGATGTCGAACGCCGGCCCATCCCTCAGACCGTCGTCGAGAAGGGGATGCGCTACAACACAATCGTCCTCAAACGGGTCGCCGTATTCCCCACGCGGGCCGGCAAGCTCCAGATCGACCCGCTGAAGATCGAGGCCGAGGCCTTCGTGCCCAGCCGATCCTCCAACCCGTTCGACCAGTTTTTCAGCTTCAGCCCGCGGTACGAACCCGTCGAAGTGTCCTCCCCGCCGATCACGATCGATGTCGTTCCCCTGCCGGCCGGCGCTCCCGAGTCGTTTAACGGGGCGGTGGGCACGTTTCACATCGAGGCCAGCGTGGACCGGCAGAACGTGGAGGTTGGCGAGCCCATCCAGGTCGAGGTGCGGATCTCCGGCACCGGCAACATCGCCACGCTCGATCCCCCGCTTTTCACGCCACCGGGGGTGTTTGAGCAGTACGACCCCCAGATCCGCACCGCGATCAACCGAAATGGCAATCGGATCAACGGCACCAAGGTCCTCACCTATGTCTTGATCCCCCGATCAAACGGCTCCTTTCAGATCCCGCAGGTGGAGATGGCCTATTTCAACACCGCCCGCAAACAGTACGAAGTGATGCGCCCGGAGGCGGTGACCGTTCGCGTCACCGGCAACGCGTCGGCGCCTGCCGCGGCGTTGACGTCCTCGATGGGCTTGCCGGTGGACGACATCACGGGCATCCTCCCGGAAGCGGCCGACTGGTTGCCGACCGATCGCCTGCCGCTCCACCGGAATCTGCTCGTCTATCTGGTGCTGCTCCTGCCGCTCGCAGGCTTGGCTGCCCTGCGCGTGTACACCGCGCGCT
>JBGSPJ010000057.1:0-4301 GCA_041738655.1 Rhodothermales bacterium
CCGGCCCACGTTTTCCGAGCCGCGCATCCACTTCGCGCTCGTTTGCGCCGCCATGAGCTGTCCGCCGCTGCGGGCCGAAGCCTACACCGGCGCCCGCCTGGACGCTCAGCTTGACGACCAGGGGCGCACGTTCCTGGCCGATTCCACGAAAAATCGCGTTCCGCTCGATGACGACACGATCCAGCTCTCCAAAATCTTTACCTGGTTCGAGTCTGATTTTGGGGGAAGTGAGGCAGCCGTCCAGCAGTTCATCGCGCGGTATGCGGAGGGGGAGGTGAAGGCGAAGCTCGAGGCCGGCGGCTACCGGATCGAGTCGCTGGGATACAACTGGACGTTAAACGACGCGGCCGGCGAGTAGCGGCACGGTCTCGCGCCGATGACAGGCTGTTGTCACCGGGTTTTTGTATGTTCGTCGTGCGCGTGAGGGTATGTTTTGCCCCGCCAATGCGTCTAGGTAAGTTACGCGTTGCACGTTTTCACGTTAAGCGTTTGTTGTTTTGGTATGCCCCGCCGGCTATGGAGCATGATTCCAGGATCCAACGCATAACGCGCAACGAGCCAACGCGCAACGTTAGAAACGAGCCTGCAGCGAACCCGTGGACACCAATACGACGACCCATTTTCCGAGCGAATTATCCTTCCAGGGGTATGCCTCGCTATTCCTGGAGGGGCCGGCCGGCACGGGGAAAACGACCCTGGCGGTTGGCCGCATCCGCCGGCTGCTGGATGACGGCGTGGCGCCCGAGACGATCCTACTGATCACGCCGCAGCGAAGCTACACACGGGCGTACGAGCCGGCCTTCACGGCGGCAGAGTGGTACCGGCTCGAGAAAGCCACCATCGGGGGGCTGGCCCGGAGGTATGTGGAGCTGTTCTGGCCCGAATTGGCCGAGAAAGCAGGGTTTTCGCTCGACCGGCCGCCGCTGTTTCTCACGTACGAGCAGGCGCAGTACTACATGTCCGTCGTGGTCGAGCCGATAATCGCCCGGGGCGGCTTCGCGGCGACGCGCCTCACGCGCCCGCGGCTGTACAGCCAGCTGCTCGACAACATGAACAAAGCGGCCGCGCACGGGCTGGCCATCGAGGAACTACCGGCCTTCCTCGATGATGTGGCGTATGGGGACAAGAGTCAGGCGGGTCTGACAGGAGACATCATGGAAGCTGTCGAGGCCTATCGGGCGTATTGCAGGGCGCATAGCCTGGTGGACTTCGCGCATTACCTCACGCTCTTCGCCGAGCGAACGGGACAGGATTCGTCCGTGCGGCGCCATCTGCTCGCGCAGCACCGCCACCTCGTTGTGGATCATCTGGAGGAGGACGTACCCGTCGCGCACAACCTCATCGCCGGCTGGATGCCCCGCATGGAGTCGACGCTGCTGGTGACGGATACCGACGGTTCCTACCGGTTGTTCATGGGCGCCAGCGCCGAATCTGCCGCAAGGCTTGCGGTGCAGTGCGACCGGCACCTGCATCTTAAAACGCTGTTTACGACGCCGCCGGCGCTCCAGATCTTTGGCGAGAAGCTGACCGAGGCGATCGAGGAAACCCCGGGCGATCCGGCGCCGGCCGGGCTCGAGGCTCTGGCGACGGTGTATGTGGATCGGCTGCACCACGACATGATCGAACGCGCCGCCGCGTGTGTGGGGCGGTTGACGGAGGCCGGCATCCCGCCCGGCGAGATCGCGATCATCGCGCCATTACTTGGTGACAACGTCCATTATGCCCTCGCGCAACAGCTCGAACGCCACGGCATCGCGACTCATGCGCACCGCCCATCCCGTCTGTTGCACGATGAGCCCATCACGCGCGTCATGCTCACCCTCGCCGCGCTGGCGCATCCGGCCTGGAACCCGCCGCCCACCCGAGAGGCCGTCGCCCTCGTTTTTTATCGGCTTCTGGGGGGATGTGATCTCGTGCGGGCGTCGCTGCTCGCTGGCGCGGCCGTGCCCTCGGCCAGCGAAGGGGTGATGTTGCTACCGTTCGAGAGCCTCGCCGGGGATCTCCGGGATCGGATCACCTATAGCATCGGCGAGGCGTACGAGGGGTTGCGGATCTGGATAGAGGTATACGCCGCCGGCGAGGCAATTCCGATCGATCATTTCTTCAGCCGCGCCTTTGGCGAGCTGCTGAGCCAGCCCGGGTATGGGTTTCATCGGGAGGAGTTGGGGGTGTCGCGGGTCGACTGGCAGACGGGCGCCATCGAGGCCGGCAAACGGGTGGGCGCGCTCGTCGAGTCCGCCGCCCGGTTTCGCCAGGCGGCCACGGCCATGAGCAACGCCGACGCCGGCAAGGCCTACCGGGATATGGTGCAGGAAGGGGTGATATCGGCCTTTTATGAGTTCGAATGGGAGGAGCCGGCCGATGCCGTGCTGCTGGCGCCGGTGCATACGTTCCTGCTCCGGAATCGCCCCGTTCGCGCCCAGCTGTGGCTCGACCTCGGCAGCACGGCCTGGCATCGGCGGATCAATCAGCCGCTCACCAACCCCTACATTTTGAATTGGAAATGGGAGCCTGGTAAGGACCGTTGGGACGACGCCCGGGAGCACGGGTTCGAGTTGATCCGGTTGAAGAATGCAGTGAACGGCCTCCTCCGCCGATGCACCGGCGAAGCCCACCTGTTTGTCAGCTCCCTCAGCGCCACGGGACGCGATCAGAAAGGCCTCCTCCTCCGCGCCCTAAGCCGCGCCGCCAGGCAGGTCCCGGTCGCCATCCACCACGAAGACGGTTGAGGGAGCGTTCGTTCATTCTCCCCATTTTTCACTATTAATTTTGCACTTTCCAATGTTTAACCCGCGTCCCGCACAGCAAGCCATCCTCTCCTACACCGGCGGCACCATGGGGATCGCCGCGGTGCCCGGGAGTGGCAAGACGTGGACGCTGTCCCGCCTGGCCGCGTCGCTCATTCAGGACGACCGGCTGGCGGACGGGCAAGAAGTGCTGGTCGTGACGCTTGTCAACTCCGCCGTCGACAACTTCCTCAAGCGCATCGCCGGCTTCCTGCACGACGAAGGGCTGATTCCCGGCATCGGCTACCATGTCTGTACCCTGCACAGCCTCGCGTTCGACCTCGTCCTTGAGGCGCCGACGACGCTCGGTCTGCCCGAGACGTTCTCCGTCGTGGACGACCGCACGGCCGAGTCGATCCTCCGTGATGCGTTTCGGGCGTCGTATCCCCGATACGCGGCGTCGCTGGCCGACTATCTCCCGGCTGACGCCGGCAGCCGGCAGCGGATGATGCTCGACAAACATCTGCCCGAGCAGCTCGAGCAGGTGATGCGGAACGCGATATCCCACCTCAAAAATCGGCGCATCACCCATCGCGACCTGCGGGGGATGCTGGGCGATCAGCACCACGCCCTTGTTGGCCTGGCCGCCGAGGTGTACGGGCGCTACCAGCAGGGCCTCATGGCCCGGAGCGGGGTCGATTTTGATGATCTGATCGTGTTCGCCCTTGAGGTGCTGGACCATCCATCCAGCGAGGCGTTGATCGAGCGCCTGCGCCGGCAGTGGCCATTTATCCTGGAAGACGAGGCGCAGGACAGTAGCAACCTGCAGGAGCAGATCCTCCGCCGGCTGGTGGGCGCCACCGGCAACTGGGTGCGCGTGGGCGACCCGAACCAGGCGATCTACGAGACCTTCACCACGGCCAACCCGAAGTATTTGCGGGATTTTCTGGTCGAGGCCGACGCCCAACGCGCGCTCCCGAACTCGGGCCGCTCCGCCCGGCCCATCCTGGCCCTCGCTAACGAACTGATCCGGTGGACGATAGACGACGCCCCCGTGCCGGCCGTGCGCGACGCCCTGGGTCCGCCTCTCATCGAATCAACACCCGAGGGCGACCCCCAGCCCAACCCGCCCGATGCCGAATGCCGGATCGTTTTCCACTACGAAGGCGAAACACCGGAAGTCGAACTCGACCGCGTCGTTCGGTCCCTCAAACGCTGGCTTCCGGAGAATCCAGACAAAACCGTCGTCGTGCTCGCGCCGACGCATCGCCAGGGCGCCGAGGTGATCCACGCCCTGGCTCTCGCCGGCATTCCGTTCACCGATGCGCTGCTGCGGTTGACGACCTCGACCCGCGAAGCCGCCGGCGCGTTGTGCCGCGTCCTCCAGCATCTAGCGCATCCTGCCTCCGCGAAGCTGCTGCCGCTGGTGTACAAGGTCTGGTTCGCCCGCGTAAAACGCGACGAGGCGTCCGACGAAACGAGCCGGCGGCTCGAGGAGCACGCGGCAATCCTGGCGGAATGTGCAGAGGTCGAAGCGTTTGTCTGGCCTCGCCCGGGGGCAGACTGGCTGGCTGG
>JBGSPJ010000080.1:0-2199 GCA_041738655.1 Rhodothermales bacterium
CCCGGCCGGCGTCCGCTACCGCCACGTGCGCCTCTTCGAGACCCTGCCGGCCGTCCGCGACAACCAGCTGCTCCGCCTGTTCGGTTTGCCGTTGTTGCTTAATGGGGCGGGGATGCGGGGGTTCGACGTGCTCCACCTCCACGGGGACGACTGGTTCCTCTTCGCGCGGGGCGGGGCGTCGGTCCGAACGCTCCACGGCTCGGCGCTCTTCGAGGCGCGCTCGGCGACCTCGCTCAAACGCCGGCTTGCCCAGCTCGCTGTCTACCCGCTCGAACACCTGGCCGCGCGCCTCGCGACGGTCACACTGGCCGTCGGGCCGAAGACGGCCGAGGTGTACGGGCTGACTCAGATGGCGAACAATGGCGTGAACCTCGAACTCTTCCATCCGGGCGAGAAGGCCGCCGCGCCGACGATACTGTACATCGGCACCTGGGAGGGCCGAAAACGCGGCAGGTTTATGTTCGAGACGTTTGTCGAACGCATCCTGCCGGCCCGGCCGGACGCCGAGTTGATCATGGTGGCCGACCACGCGCCGGCGCACGAACGCGTGCGCAACGTCCGCTTCCCGGACGACGCCACGCTCGCGGGGCTCTACCGGCAGGCCTGGGTGTTTGCCTACCCGAGCATCTACGAAGGCTTTGGCATCCCCTACATCGAGGCGATGGCCAGCGGCACGCCGGTCGTCTGTTCGACGAACGACGGCGCCGAATACGTGCTGGAGCACGGGCGGTACGGGACGATTGCGCCGGATGACGCGTTCGGCGACGCGATCGTTGGCCTGCTGAACGACACGGAGCGGCGCGAGGCGATGGCGGAAGCCGGCCTGGCGCGTGCCGCCGTGTTTTCGTGGCCGGCCGTCGCCCAACAGCATCGCGAGGTATACGAAGACGCCATCCGCCGCCGGCGGAATGGGCATCGCACGAACGGATCGGTATGAACCCACAGTCTCAAGACCCACAGTCACAAAATCAGCAGGCCGAGATCAACGAGCCCCGGATCAACCTGATCTACATCGCGAGCATCGGCCGAAGCGGATCAACGCTGCTCGAATCGATGCTTGGTGCCCACACGCGGATCCAGACGATGGGCGAGCTGCACATCTGGCCGCACGAAATCGAGCAGGGCGGCGTCCGCCCCTGCAGCTGCGGCGAGTTTGTCGAGCAGTGCCCGTTCTGGTCTGAAATGCGCCGGCGGGTGGACCCGCTCGCCCAGCCCGAACCCCGCCTCCACTTTTTCCGGGAAAAACACAACGGCGGCCGGACGCTCCGCCTCCCCAAACTCGGAGCCTTTAAACGGGGCTTTTCGCCGTCTGGAGAGGTCAAACGCCAGATCGATACCTACGGCCGCAACAACGCGGAAATCTTCACCACGTTTGTGGCGCTGATGAAGGAGCAGCTCGGCGAAACGCCGGACTGGATCGTCGACGCCTCGAAGGATCCGTATCGCCTCGCCTGGCTGCACCACTCCGGCCTGTTCAACCTCAAGGTGATCCACCTCGTCAAGGACCCCCGCGCGTTCATCTATTCGGTGACCAAGCACCTGTCCGACGCCGACGCCGGCTTCAACCTGCACAAGAGGCTGTATTACACCGGCCGGCAGTCCGGCGCCTGGATCACCCAGAATGCCCTCTTTTCACACCTCGCGGCCAGCTTCTTCGATGCCGGGACGTACCAGCTCGTCAACTACGAAACGTTGGCGACCGACCCCGAAGGCACCTTCCGCGCCGTGTGCGACTTCCTCGGCACGCCCTACGAAGCCGACGCCGTCCACAACTTCCGCGAAGGCAGCGTCCACACCATCGCCGGCAACCCGATGCGCTACGAAAACCGCGGCATCTCGCTCGACGAAAAGTGGAAAACCCGCCTGCCGGCCTCGAGCCGCACCCTGGCGTCGCTGCTTACCGCCTCGACAAAAGCCAGGTACGGCTATCACTAATCGCTATTCGCTATTCGCTATTCGCTATTCGCTATTCGCTATTCGCTAATCCGTCCTTCCATGCAACCCATCCTCCATCCTCCCCCCCCGGCCACAGCGCTTCGCACCCTGCGGGCGCTGCAGATCGGCGTGGGGTGGCTGCCGGATGAGAAGGGCGCCGGCCTGGATCGGGTGTTTTATGCCCTGTCGCAGCACCTGCCTGATGCCGGCGTCGCGGTGCGCGGGCTCGTTGTGGGCCGGCCGGATGTCCGGGAGCGGACAGGT
>JBGSPJ010000140.1:0-6021 GCA_041738655.1 Rhodothermales bacterium
GCCGGCCGCGCCGGGGCCATCGTGCTCGATACCCGCGCCAGCGCCGACACCTTCATGAAAGGCCACATCCCGGGGTCGCTGTATGCGCCCGCCGGCAAAACCCTGAGCACCATCGCCGGCTCGTACGTCCTCCCCGAACAGACAATCTACCTGGTGGTAGACTCGGCCGACGTGGTGCAGGATGCCGTGCTGGACCTCATCCGTATCGGGCTCGACAACATCGCCGGCTACACGCTGGCTTCCGAACTGGCGGGGCTCGACCTCGCCGCGATCACCTCGATCGATACCCGCGCCATCGAATCCGCCCGTAATGAACCCGGAACGGTGGTGTTGGACGTCCGCCGGCTGGCCGAATATGAGGCCGGCCACATCGCGGGAGCGCTCAACATCGCCCACACGCGCCTGCTGGTCCGCAGCGGCGAGTTGGAAAAAGGACCGAAATACCTCGTGCATTGCCGTAGTGGCGCGCGGGCCGCGGCCGCGACGGCGCTGCTCAACCGCCTCGGGCACGACGTGGTGTATGTCGACGGTATGTATGCCGACTGGGCCTCGCACCACAAGGAGGAAATGGGCAAACCGGTCGAAGCACTCTTGTAAACGCCCTATAGCCCCAAACCATGCGCCACCCGCCCGCCGAACTCCATCGCCTTCCGCGCAGCCTGGCGTACTACGCTCGACGTAGTTTGCCGGGCGACGTGACGGCGGGGCTCACAGTAGGCATCATGCTCGTGCCGCAGGGTATGGCGTATGCCTTTCTGGCGGGGCTGCCGCCCATCTACGGGCTCTATGCGTCGCTGGTGCCGCTGCTGGTCTATGCCATCGCCGGCAGCTCGCGGCACCTGGCGGTGGGTACGACGGCCGTCGATAGCCTCATCATGGGGTTTGCGCTGAGCGCGCTGGCTCAGGCCGGCAGCGAGCGCTACATCGAGCTGGCCCTGCTGTACGCGTTTATGGTGGGGACGATCCACCTGGCGCTGGCCGCCGGCCGGATGGGCTTCCTGATCAATCTCCTCTCCCGCCCGGTCATCCTCGGGTTTA
This sequence comes from Rhodothermales bacterium, assembly GCA_041738655.1. Taxonomy (GTDB): domain Bacteria; phylum Bacteroidota; class Rhodothermia; order Rhodothermales; family JAHQVL01; genus JAWKNW01. Next base: position 1,039 of record JBGSPJ010000140.1, read on the forward strand.
TCTCCGCCGCCGCGATGATGATCGGCTTCAGCCAGTTGTCGAGCATCCTCGGCCTGGAGCTCCAGCGCAGCCAGTACATCTACGACATCGTCTACTCCGTCGCCCGACAGATCGGTCAGACCCACATCCTTTCCCTGCTGATCGGCCTCTGCGGTGCGTTTTTTCTCGTCATCCTCCATCGCTGGCGGCGGATCCCCGCCGCGCTGCTGCTCGTCGTGCTCGGCATCGTCGTAACCTGGCTGTTTCGGCTGGATCAACAGGGGGTTGCGATCGTCGGCGCCATCCCCGTCGGGCTGCCGGCCTTTGCAGCGCCGGCGTTTGACTGGGGCGCCATCCGGACCCTCGCGCCCACGGCGCTGATGCTTGCCCTCATCCAGTTCTCGAATGTGGGCTCCCTCGCGAAGTCGTTCGCGGCGCGGCACGACTACACCATCAAGCCCAACCGGGAGCTGTTGGCCCTTGGCCTCGCGAACGTGGCCGGCAGCTTCTTCCAGAGCTTCCCCATTTCCGGCAGCGTCAGCCGGACGGCCGTGAACGAACGCGCCGGCGCCAAAACGCGGGCCTCCAACGCGTTCGCGGCGCTCCTCATCGGGCTCACCCTGCTGGTCCTCACGCCGCTGCTCTATTTTCTCCCCATCCCCATCCTCGCCGCGTTGATCATGGTCGCCGCGTTCGGGCTCGTCGATGTGCGCGAGCTCGTCCGGCTGTATCGGATGAAACGCACGGACGGCCACCTTGCCGTCATGACGTTCGGGGTGACGCTCGGCTTCGGGCTTGAGGCCGGCATCCTCGTCGGCATCGCGGCCTCGGTCGTTGCGATCATGTACCGGATCAGCCGGCCAAACTTCGCCATCCTGGGCCATCTGCCGGGCACGCGTTCGTTTCGAGACCTCAACCTGTACCCTGAGGCGCGGGAAGTCGAAGGCGTGCTCGTCCTCCGTGTGGATGCCTCGTTTTCATACGCCAACGCGGATTTTCTGAAGGATCTGATCCTGGAGAAGTGCGACCCGGTCTCGAACCGGGTCCGAGGCGTTGTGATTGACGCGAGCTCGGTGAACGACCTGGACACGACGGCCGTGACCGCGTTGTTCAGCATCGTCGACAACCTCGCCAGGCATCAGATCGCGCTGTATTTCGCCGGCATCCACGGGTCGGTCGAGGGCGTCCTGCGTCGGTCGGGCCTGGCGGAACGGCTCGGGCCGGACCGGATCTTCCTGAGCCCATACCGGGCGGTGCGTCACATCCAGGGCCTGCCAGAGATCGAGCCCGGCCCAGAAGAGGCGGCGTCGCTGGTTTACGAGGACTGAATCATCGCCTGCGCGCCGGATTCGATCCGGTCGATCAGTCCGATCGATCCCGACAGGCGTGTCAGCCACGGCTGTATGGCATCGGCGATCGTGGCGGATGCGTAGGTATCGGCGATGGCCTCAAGGGCGAAGCGTTCGCTGTCGATGAGGTAGCGCAGGCCGGCGAGCAGGTCCGGCAGCCGCTCGTACGTCACGGCCGAGCGGAGCAGGTTGGTCATGCTCTGCCCGCGATCCCCGAACCCGATAGGCAAGGTGAGCGACCGCCCGAGCCGGCCAATATCGTCCCGTCCGAGGAAAACGCCGCACCACACCGGTCGGGTAAAAAACAGGGCGATGTCCTTCAGGCTGGTGTCCGGCTGGCTCATGAGATCGGGCGGGGCCGGCCACGGGTGAGGTGCGATCGGCACGGCCGGCAGCGACGCGTGATGATCCAGCACGACCTCGAGCAGCATATCCGCCAGCATGGCGTAGCGATCGTCGCCCTGCCGGCGCAGGGACAGGAGGAAGACCGGCATCCAGTGGAGCGCGTGGTAGGCGAGAAACACCTGAAGCCGTTCGCCCCACCGATCGGCGGCAATCGTCGCGCCGGCGGCAAGCGCCTCGGCGCGGTGGCTGCTCAGGAAGTGCATGAAGGCGAGTTCAACGGCGATATGGTCGGGCGCCGGCGTATCCGCGGGCGGCGAGAAGCCCGTGCCGGCGTAATGCGCCAGCGCCTCTTCCGAAACCGCGCCGCCCAGTCGGCCCTCCGATTCCAGGTAGACGCTGGAGAAGGGCAGGACGTTGAAGCCGATAAATTGCTGGTACCGGGCCGCCTCCCGGTCGAGGTCGAACCCCGCGCCGGCGTCGGGCCAGAACAGGCCACACAGCTCCCCCCACAACGCCTCATCGACCGCGCCCGACAGCCAGCGGCCCAGAGTCTCGTAGGCCAGGCTACGCGCACGCTCGAGGGATGCTTCGTTCATGGATTTCACGGTTTAAGGTTCAACGTTTAAGGTTTAAGGTACACATCCTTAAACCTTAAACCCCGAACCTTAAACCCAGATAATCCCTTTAATGCGGGGGCTGCGCCCGGATCGCGTGGTGCCCCCGCCCTGAAGGACGGGGGCTATGATGCGGCATCGCTACGCGATGCCTTTACGGACCCTAGAACACAAATCTCAACGGTTCTTTAAGGTTCAACGCAGTTGTTCAAGGTACACATCCTTAAACCTTAAACCCCGAACCTCAAACCCAGATAATCCCTTTAATGCGGGGGCTGCGCCCGGATCGCGTGGTGCCCCCGCCCTGAAGGACGGGGGCTAAGATGCGGCATCGCTACGCGATGCCTTTACGGACCCTGGAACACAAATCTCAACGGTTCTTTAAGGTTCAACGCAGTTGTTCAAGGTATACATCCTTAAACCTTAAACCCCGAACCTTAAACCCTTTTACGCCCTGCCCTTCAGCATCCCGTGCCAGTAGATCTGCGGCAGCGCGTAGGCTTTCAGCGCGTACATGCTGTAGCGTTCCTGCGACTGATCGAAGGCGAAGGTCTCCGCCGGCTTTTTGTCGTAGTCGAACTCCGCCAGGATGAGGCTGCCGTAGCCAGTGACAAGCGGGCACGAGGTGTAACCGTCGTACACATGCGCCGGGGCGTGGCCACGGAGGACGGCGAGGAGGTTGTCCGCCAGCGCCGGCGCCTGTTTGCGAATCGCCGCGCCGGTCTTGGAGGTCGGCAGGCTGCTGCAATCCCCCAGCGAAAACACGTTCGGGAAGTTCACGTGTTGGAGGGTCCCTTTATCCACATTGACCCACCCGGCTTCGTTGCCGAGACCGCTGGTTTTGAGCACATCCGGCACACTCATGGGCGGCGTGACGTGGAGGAGATCGAAGGCCATAGAGACCAATTCGCCGGTGTCCATGCGTTTAAAAATGGCCTCGCGGGAGGCCGGCTTGATCTCGACCAGATCGTGTTTGTACTTCGCGTCGATATGCCGGCGGGCGACGACGCGGTTGAGGGCCGGGACGTAGTGCGGGACGTGGAAGATGCCGTCCGCCGCGCTTGCGAACACGACGTTCACCTGGCCGCGGACGCCGGCGCGCTGGAAGTGGTCCTCCGCCAGATAACAGATCTTCTGCGGCGCCCCGCCGCACTTGATGGGCGTCGAGGGCTGGGTGAATATCGCCGTGCCTTTTTTGAGCGACCGGATGTTCTCCCACGTGGAGGCCACGGTGTCGTATGCGTAGTTGCTGCAGACGCCGGTGCCGGGTTTGCCGACCGTTTCGGCGAGGCCCGGGATCTTGCCCCAGTCGAGCTGGATGCCGAGGGCGACGATCAGGTAGTCGTACGTCACCGCGCCCCCTTTTTCGAGGGTGACCGTGTTGGCGCCGGCGTCGAAGCTCGCCACGCGGTCCTGGATCCACTTCGCCCCAGCCGGGATGACTTCGGCCTGACTGCGTTCGGAGACGGATTTATCGAACACTCCGCCGCCCACCAGCGTCCAGATGGGCTGGTAGTAGTGTGTGGCGGAGGGCTCGATGATGGCGATATCCAGCCCGGGTTGTTTGTTCAGGAGATGGGCGGCGACGGTGATGCCGGCCGACCCACCGCCGGCAATGACGATCTGGTGGTGTTTCATGGAGGGTATCCTCGAATCGATGACAGTTAACGCCCCAGCTCGCGGCCGAATCGGCCGGCGAAACCGAGCAGGAATCCCAGGGCGCGTTGCACGTCCGGGTCTTTCATTTTGCGAAGTGCGCCCAGCAAGCCAACCGGCTCCGCCGCCGCCTGGCTCGCGGCGAGCGCTTTGCCGAGTGAGCCGACAACATTAAGCGCTTCAGGCGAAAGCACCTCGCTCAGGGCTTTCGTGGCAGCCGGCTCGGAGATCCGCGCCCCCAGTTCCAGCATATTGCCGAGCCGACCCGGGAGGTCAACACTCTGGCGCGCAGCCTTCCGGATGCCTTCGTCGGCGATATCGGTCACCATGGCGACGAGCCCCGGCGCCTGGCCGGCCATCCCGATGACGGTTTCGAGCATCGAGACGACGTCCGGGCGGGAAAGCAACTCGGCGAGGTGCAGGGCGTTGCGGAGGCGATCCTCGATGACGATGCCGGCGGCGCCGGCGTTACGCACGGCCTCGTCCGCCATGTCGGTCACCATGGCCGTCACGCCCGGCGCCTGCTGGACGAGGTCGGTGAGGGTCGCGACGGACGCCTCAAGGGTGTCGATCCGGTCCAGCAGCCGGTTCATGGCGGCGAGGACCGCCGGCTCGTCGAGCCGCTGGCGAAGCGCTTCCGCGCCGGTATGGGTGGGAGGGGATTCCATGGGTTTTTATGGATCAGGGCTTTTCCAGCGCCGCTACACGCGCTTCGAGCCGGGTGAGCTGCGCCTGCAGATCGAGGAGCAGGTTGATGATGTAGATGTGGGTTTCCTTCGCGTCGATGCCGACGACACTCTGCTCGCTGCCGATCTTGGCGGCGATGTAGTCGTAGCGTTCGCGGGATACCTTTAATGCGTCCATGGGGGTCAGGGCCTGGTGGTGAGGTTGGTGGTAACCGAGGCGCCGTCGCCTCGCGGCGAGGCCGCCGGCAGCGCGTAGGCCTCTTTGACGGGCTTGAGCGGACGGTTCAGCCAGTACGGCCGGCGGAGGCCATCCGGACTGTGTTCCGTCGCCGGCCGGGCCAGCGCCAGCCAGTC
>JBGSPJ010000153.1:0-3048 GCA_041738655.1 Rhodothermales bacterium
CGCCACGCGGCGCGAGGCCGACGAGGCGCTGCCGCTGATCGACGTCGACTACGACGAGCTGCCGGCCGTCTTCACCGAGATGGACGCCATCGCGCCCGGCGCGCCGCTCGTCCATCCGAAACATTACATCTCCGAAAACGACGCCGCCTATTTCGGCATGCGGCCCATCGACGGCACCAACATCTGCCACCGGTTTCGCATCCGCCACGGCGATGTGGACCGCGCCTTTGCCGAGTGCGATGTCGTCGTCGAGGAGGTATTCACCACCGACAGCGCCGCGCACGTGCCGATGGAGCCGCACGCTTCGATTGCGCGGTGGCATGAGGGCCGGCTGGAAGTGTGGGCCGGCACGCAGACGCCGTTTAACAACCGGATGGACCTCGCCGGCATCTTCGGCCTCAAGCCCGAGCAGGTACGCATCGTCTGCCCGCCCATGGGCGGATCGTTTGGGGCTAAAACGTTTGTGCGGACCGAGGCCATCGCCGCCGCGCTCGCGCGGAAGGCCGGCCGGCCGGTGAAGGTGGTGCTGGAGCGCGCCGAGGAGTGGCAGACGATGAATCGTCACCCGGCCACGTTGTGGATGAAGATCGGCGCGAAGCGGGACGGAACGCTGGTGGCGAAACAGGTGGCCTGCTGGGCAAACACCGGCGCGCACGCGGACAGCGGTCCGGGCGTCGCGCAGAAGATGGGGTATGCCTCTCCGGGCCCGTACCGGATCCTGAATGTCTGGGTGGATTCCCACTGCGTCTACACGAACACCCCGCCGAACGGCGCCTACCGCGGGTATGGCCAGATGCAGTGCATCTGGGCGTCCGAGCGTCTGATGGACGTGCTCGCGAAGCGCCTCGGCATGGATCCGCTGGAACTCCGGCTCAAAAACATCCTTCGGGAGGGCGACACCTACTGCACCGGGGAAACGATGCATGATGTTGCGTTCGAGGAATGCCTGCGTCGGAGCGCCGAGGCCATCGGTTATCATACGTCCGAGGATCGCGCCAGCAAGGGTGTGTGTGTCCTTATGAAAGGGATGCAGACCCCCAGCCGGGCATCGCTGGCGATCGAGGCGGAGGACGACGGGACGTATACGATCCGCTGCGCGACGATCGAGATGGGCCAGGGCGCGCGGCCGGCGATCCGTCAGATGGCCGCCGAGCTGCTGGGCGTTCCGATGGAGCGCGTGACGTACCCGGATCCCGACACTGACCTCGTCCCGTACGACACGCGCACAACCTCCAGCCGGTCGACCCACGTGATGAGCCGGGCGCTGGTCGAGGCCGTGCGGGACCTCGAGAAAAACGGCAAGCGGGGTGTAGGCGAGGTGACCGATAAAGGCGGTCTGGACCCGGACACCGGGCAGGGCATCGCCTCGTCGCACTGGCACCAGGGGGCGGCCGGCGCGGTGGTGGATGTCGACGCCGAGACCGGCAAGATCCACGTGCGGCACATCCATGCCTCCATCTACGCCGGCAAGGTCGTCCGCCGCGCCGCCGCCGAGTTGCAGAACGAGGGCTCCATCATCATGGGACTCGGGACGGCGCTGTTCGAGAACATCACGTTTGACGGGGGGCAGGTGACGAACGCCAACCTGTCCGACTACAACATCCCCAGTTTACACGACATGCCGCGGATCACGCACGACCTCGTCGAGCGCGCTGGCGCCCAGGTGTATGGGCTGGGCGAAACCGCCCTCCCGCCGGTGCCGGCGGCCATCGGCAATGCCCTCGCCGCGAGCGGCATCCATATGACCGCGCTGCCCATGACGGCCGAGCGCGTGCTGGCGTCCATCGACAGCGGAAGCAGCGTCGATGAGGCTCGTTTACGTAACATCAGGGACATCGTGGAGGCCAGCGTCCTCCGAGCATAAAAAGCCATGAAGGTCCAGTTTACCCTGAACGGCGCGCCGGCCGAAGTGGACGTCCGCGCCGATGAGATGCTGCTCGATGTGCTCCGCGAGCGCTTCGGGCTGCTGAGCGTCCGCGAGACGTGCGGCCTGGGCGTCTGCGGCTCGTGCACCGTGCTCGTCGATGCCGAGCCGATCTCGAGTTGCATCTACCTCACACCGATGGCGGCGGGGCGCTCGATCACGACCGTCGAAGGCCTCGGCGGCGATCACCCCGTGCAGCGCGCGTTTGTCGAGGCGCACGCCTTCCAGTGTGGCTACTGCACACCCGGGATGATCCTCGCCACCAAACGCCTCCTCGAAGAAACGCCCCACCCCACGGATCACGAGATCGACACCGCCCTCGGCGGCAACCTCTGCCGCTGCGGCTGTTATCTCAAGATCCGAGACGCCGTGCACCTCGCGGCCGGTACGGTCGATTTGTCATCCCGGACTTGATCCGGAAACGAGCGAAGCGACTTACGAAGTAATCCCGAAGAATGGCTCATCCGGCTGGTTCCCGGGTCGGGGCCCGGGATGACAAACTGCCTTTTTTAGTCGTTTCGGAATTTTGTTATCACTCCTGATCGCTAATCGCCAATCGCTAATCGATAATCCCATGTCCTACGTCGTAGTCGCTACCTGGCGGGCCAAGCCGGGCAAGGAAGCCTTTATCGAGGGCATCGTGCGGACGATGGCCGCGCTTTCCAGCCAGGAGCCGGGGGCGATCCATTTTATCGCCCAGCGCTCGGCGGACGACCCGGCGACCTTTCTGTTGTACGAGCAATACGTCGACGAGGCCGCCTTCGAGGCGCACAAGGAGACCGTGCATTTCAAAGAGTACGTTCTCGGGCAAGCGCTGCCGCACCTGGCACACCGGGAGCGTGCGATTTACACCACCCTGGATTAATCGTGAGGAGGGCCGCGTGAGCGAGGGCGCATCCATTGTTGTACACCTCATCCGGCACGGCCGCGTGGCGTCGCATCGAGGCGACATGCCGGTCACCGAAGAGGGGCAGGCCGAAATTCGAGTGGCGGGAGTGCGTCTGGCGGACCAGATCCGGCCGGGCGAGGAGATCCATTTTTTGTGCACCGCGACGTTGCGGACCCAGGAGACAGCGGCCGGCTTGCGCGCTGTGGTCGCCGAGCGCCTGGGGACGGCGGCCGGC
>JBGSPJ010000186.1:0-7946 GCA_041738655.1 Rhodothermales bacterium
GCCGGCCCCCGCCGGTTCTGCGCCATTTCGAGCGCCTCGCGGAGGTCAAACGCGGCGTCCAGCAGCCGGCGCGTGGCCGTGTGCCGGTGCGCCCGTGGAAAGTGGTTGCTGGCCGGCAACAGCCAGGTCAACAGGTCGAACGTACGGGTGAAGATAGGCATTTCTTCGTCTGCCATGGTAGGTTCTCGTTTTATTTCGCGGCCAGACCCGAAGGGTTTCCAAACCCTTCGGGTCTCCTCGATCAAAGCACGCCGCCATCTCGCAACGCCTCAGAGAGGTCAGAGCCTGACCGCCGAGCCGCCGGCGTGTTATAGTTCAATATCCGTTATTACTAATCAGGAAAAGGGAGCAAAACAACTCGAAAACCGACATTGTTGCTGAGGTCGTCGGGGTTGTTCCAGCTGCGGTAGGCGCAGCGGGCCCTGAGCTGAAGGTTGTAGAACGAGCCGCCCCGCACCGAGCGATAGACACCTTTGGTGGGCCCAACAGGATTAAAAGTGACCTTATCCTTGCTACGCTTTTTATACCAGTCCGAGTCGTACCAATCCCGCGTCCATTCCCACACATTGCCACTCATCTCCAGGGCGCCAAACAGGCTTTTGCCTTCAGGAAACGCACCAACGGCGCTGGTCGACCGAATTCCAGTTAGGTCAATGTTCATTCGGTTGATCTCCGCCTTCTCGCCCCAGGGATATCGGCGATGATCAGCCATGCCGCGAGCGGCTTTTTCCCATTCAGCCTCTGAAGGCAGTCGGGCCACGAGTTGCCCGGCGGATAGGGCGTCGAGTCGCTTACTTTCCTCAGGGGCGAGCCCGGGTCGCGCACGCCGGTCCGTCGCGTCTCTTTTCAGCCGGTCCGTCAACCATTCGCAGAAGGCGCTTGCTTCATCCCAGTACACCCATCGAACGGGGTGGTTATCGGGATCCTTCAAAGCGTCGGGATCCCTGGGTTGGATTCCACGGGCATCCAAGTACTCACGAAACTGAGCCACCGTCACCGGGTAACGGCCCACCCAGTAGTCGTAATCGAGGTGGACGCGATGTAGGGGTCGTTCGTCGTCCTGGCTCAGGTCATCGCTTGTATCGCTGCCCATCCAAAATTCACCACGCGGCACCGGGCAAAAGGCCATATCCACGCAGTTCATCACGTCCACGCGCGGATCACCCAGCATGGCGAGCACGTCGCCGGCTTCGGTGCGTTCGATCGGGGGAAGCGGGCTGTCGAGACAGGCGACGAGGTGGGACAGGACTTTATCCAGTAGCTCAGCGCCGGACTCCTCGTCGTCACCGTCCTCCGTGTCCTCGACGCGTTTTTTGCCCACCTCTCTGAGCATGCGGCCGGCCCAGAGGTGCATCCGATAGTCTGCCTCAGTGGTGGCGGGCTTTCGCGTCAACTGGCGAGCCCGGGTGATCAACGTCGCGGCCAGGTCTCTCCGGTGCATGATATCTTCCGTGCCCAACTGAACCGCCACACTCCAGTAATCGCCTTCCGTTGCCCGCTGCTTGAGCTCCCTGACCGCCTTGCCGGTGGTTAGCAGGTAACAGCCGGCCAGGTATTCTTGATAGGTTCGATGAGGAAAGCTGTACCGGGAGGGCTCCACACTCCCCTCCTCGCCACCCTGACCGATCAGGAGGCCGGAGTGTTGATCCACATAATCCAGAAAGGCATTGGGTAAACCGAATAGTTCCGATATCTGCTCGACTCGATCTTCCGAAAATTCCTCAAACTCGCCAAAAACGTCTTTGAGGATGTCTTGCGCATGGGACCGTGGCAAGTCGCGCGTTTCTTTGTCGCGGCTGTACACGTGAGCTTCAAAAGCGAGGCGTTCCATAATCGAGCGCATACGACCGGCGTCCTCGACAATCGGGCGCAGCGTCTTGTATTGATCAAGGAAAGCCCTGCCTGCCTGCTGATTTCGCCATCGGGAAGCCAGAAGATCGACGGCTTCGTGGTAGAGCAGTACCCGTTTGCGGGGAAGTTCGTTCTTTTTCTGGTGGATGATCGTAAGCGTGGTGAGCAGTAAGGGATTTCGAGCCAATGGCCGAAAATCCTCCGAAACCGCCTTTTGTTGCTAGTCACTGATTCGCTCCGCGACATCCGGAATCGCTACCTTTTGTGCCTGTTCGCGATACCATGCTTTTACGAATCGCTCGATCTGTTTATCGGAAAGGGATGCCAGGTAAAAGGGCTCAAAACCATCAAAAACAGCCTTCCCGCGATAGGATCGGATCCGGCAGGTTACGATGGCTTGCGAAATATGAAAGGTGAGTAAGGTATCCTGAACCGTTTCGCGGACGATTTTCCGAGCATTTTGTGGCACCTCGTCCAACCCATCAAAAGCGATCATACATCGGCCGGCGGTCAGCGCACGCTCGAAGTCCTCCCGGAACGCGGCTGCCTTGTACATCTCCGACAAATCGCGCAGCGCCTGTTCCAGTACGATCGCGGCACGCGCACGGCGGTCCGCATCGGGCTGGCCCGTCAGCTTTATGCCATTCAACCGGGGCACCAGGTCGCGCAGCGTAATTAATACAGGAATGTTACGATCCGCTTCGTAAGCCTCTTCGGCATATTGCGCGAGATACTCACGTACAAACGTGCTTTTGCCCGAACCCGGATCACCCAGCAGCACCATACGAGGCGTCGTTTCCGCCGCTTTCCATGCCGGCAGCAGGCGCGCTTTTTCTTCGTCCTTACCTCGTACTTCTTCAGCCGCCTTCTCCAGCGTCTCCCGGTCGTCACGAAGGCGATTCCCCTTTGCATCCACCCGCGTCGTCGTATCGAGTTCGATGTACACCTGCCCCAAAGACACCTCCTTGCTGATCATGGGGTCTACAGGGATGGTAGCCTGCGGCAGGAGGCGGCACTCGTGGCGAAACAGGTCGAGGTAATGTTTGCGGGCATCGTGACGCTGCTTTGTGAATCCGTCCTCGATGACAAGATGAAGATCAAACCGATGGAGGTTGCCCAGATCGCGCAGTTCCTTCCGCAGCACCTTTCGGAACTCCTTTTTATCCGACACCTGTTTTGGCGCCACAATCGCATTCTGCAGTACGTCGAGCCGGTTGAGGACATCGTCCACCGCATCGCGCAGATCGTCCGACTGCTCGATTTCGTGTTCGATCAGGGCCGCGATGTCCGTCTCCCCTTCGGCTTTGTTTTTCCACTCTTCGATTTTGCTGGAAATCAGATTGGTGCCAATTCCGGCGCCGATCGACCCGAGCGCATACGCCACGGCGGTTGGATCGCCCTGCGCGGCCTGCACGAGGGGCCATAACGCGCTGCCGGCCAATGCGCCGTACAGCGTTTTGGCTTTGAGTTTCTCTTTCGCCAATTCCCACTTCACAAAGGGAGTAAGCAGAATGGCGTCTTTCCAGGATTGTTTGTCGAACGGCATGGTAGTGGGCTGTACGATTTCAACAGGGCGCCCCCATCTTAGCGCACGCCCCGGTTAGGCGCAAGCCACACGCTCGGCCAAACCCGAAGGGTTTCCAACACCCTTCGGGTCTCTCATCCCGGGCACCTCCTTCCGATTGGCACTGCCCTTCAACGCGGCGCGGTCGGCCGGGGGGTGGTTCGACACTTCGACTTCGCTCAGTGCAGGCACCAAAGCACAAGATGCCACCGAGTGGTGTTCGAATAACAAATCCGCACGCGTCGGCTGTTGGGAAATGAGCAGCCGGCACGAACCGGATGCCAGTTTAGGATTCCTCGCTAACGCTCAGAATGACGTGCGCCCTGCCACCTCGACAGGTACGGACACGACATGTCGTGTCCCTCGCCGCCAACCCGACAGCTGCCCTCCGGAACGCCCCGACAGCCTTCGCCGGGGCGTCCGACGAAATGGCGCACTCCGGGCCGCTGGCACACGGGTTGTTCGATCTCGCTCATCAACCAAACACTATCCACCAACCTTTCGAGGTACAGCCATGTCGAACCTGACACGCTTTTTCCCGAGCAACGACCTGAGCCGCATGCAGCGCGAATTCGACCGGCTCTTTAACGACTTCTTCCCCGCCGCCGCGCCGGCCGAAGGCAATGGCAAGCGCTCCTGGATCCCCTCGGTCGACCTCTCCGAGACGAAGGACGCCTACACGATCCACCTGGACGCGCCGGGCATCGCGAAGGAGGACATCACGATCAACTACCACGACGGCGTCCTCACGGTGAGCGGCGAACGCAAGTCGGAGGAAAAGACGGAGGACACAAACTACGTCCGCCTCGAACGGAGCTTCGGCAGCTTCTACCGCAGCTTCAACCTCCCCACCGCCATCAAGGCCGATGCCATCAAGGCCAACTACAAGGACGGGGTGCTGGATATCGAGGTCCCGAAGGCGGATGAAGTGAAGCCGATTCGGGTGAAGGTTGGCTAAGCGGCCCCATCCCCGCCGGCGGAGCCGTTCAGCGGCAGCGCCAGTGTAAAAACGCTACCCTCACCTGGCGTGCTCCGCACGGTGAGGGTTCCGCCGTGCGCGCGGGCGATGGCGGAACTGATGGGCAGGCCGAGCCCGGTGCCGAGCCGGCGCGTCCGCGCTCCGGTGCCGGTGTAATAGCGGTCGAAGATGTGCTCCAGCACGTCCGGCGCCATCCCGCAGCCGGTATCCCGCACCTCGATCAGCGCGTGGCCGTGGTCCACCCGCGCCCCCAGTTCCATCTTCCCCCCTGGCTCGGTGTGGTGCATGGCGTTGGAGAGCAGATTATCCAGCACGCGCAACAACCGCACGCCATCCCCCTCGATCATCGGTAGGGATGGGGAGATATCCAGCGAGAACTCGATTTCGGCCTTTTGCAGCGCCCTCCGGTGCGAATTGGCGGCATCGGATAACAACTCGCCCAGGGGGATGGGTTCTTTGCGGAGCGGGGCGTTCGCGCTGTCGAGCAGGCTGAGTTCGAAGAGATCCCCCACCAGCTGCTGCAGGTATTTCCCCTGCCGCTCGGCAACATCGAGCGCGCCGGTCGCGGCGTCTTTGTTCGCCTCCTCCATGTACCGGCGCGTCTCCTCAAGGTAGCCGAGCAGCGCGGCGAGGGGCGTCCGGAGGTCGTGCCCGAAGTTGGCGATCATCTGCCGGCGCAGCATGTCGGTCGCCCGCAGCGCCTCGACGCTGTCCTCCACCTGATTGGCCATCTGGTTGATGACCGACGCCAGGCGCCCGAACTCGTCCTCCTTCCGCATCGCGATGCGCGCGCTGTAGTCGCCGGCGCCGAACCGCTCCACCTGCTGCATCACGTCCCGCAGCGGCTTGACGATGAGCCACGTAAACACGGCCCCGAAGATGAGCGCCGTGAACACCGAGAGGGTGATGATGATGAGGAAGGCGGATACGTAGGCCGAGTTCGTGTCGGCCAGTTCGCGGCGGATGGAGTTGGTGAGGGGCTGGACGAGCAGGCCGCCCACGAGGCGGTCGCCGGCGTCGTAGATGGGCGCCATCGCCCAGGTCATGTCGCCCGACATGCTCATCTGGTCCAGGCGGACGTGCACGCGGCTGCGCTCCAGCCGCTGGCGGATGTGGTCGGGCGCGGTAACGATCAGCGGGCCGGCCTCGAGCCGGCCTTTGAAGACGGCGGGGTTGGGCTGGATCGTGTGGAGGACGTTGCCGTTTTCGTCCAGCAGCGAGATGGGATCGGGGAAGCGCGAGGCGAGGTCGAGCAGCAGCGACTCGGGCAGCGGGTCCTGCAACGAACGCACCTTTTCCGGCGAAGAGCCCGGCGGAAAGGCGCGTCGTTCTACCTCGCCGGCCAGGTCGTCCAGACGCACACGGATCGTCTTTTCGACCAGGTTCAGGCTGCGGTCATACGCAAAGTAGGCGCTCAGGGCCACGGCCAGCAGGCCGGTGGCTACCTGAACACCCACCAGGATGCCCGCAACCTTCCAGAAAGCAGAACGCGACAGACTGAACCACGGTGCGGGTTCGATGTCGTGTTCTTCGTGGATCATGCCTCGATATCAGCCTGGAATTTGTACCCGACGCCCCAGACGGTTCGGATGAACCGCGGGTTGCCCGGGTCGTCTTCGATTTTAGCTCGGAGGCGCTGGACGTGGGAATCGACCGTACGGTCGTACCCTTCATACTGGATCTCCCACACCTTCCCCAGGAGCTGCGTCCGGGTGAAGGGGCGGTCGGCATTGCGGCAGAGGAACAGCAGGAGGTCGAACTCGCGCACCGTCAGCCGGATCAGGTCGCCGTGGAGGCGGACCTCCCGACGGATCGGGTCGATGTGCAAGGCGTCGAACACGAGAATGGCTTCTTCCTCGTCCCCCTCGCCGGCCGGCTTCTGCTCGGCGGTCAGCCGGAGCCGGCGCAGCGCCGCACGCACACGGGCGACCAGCTCCTGGAGGCTGAACGGCTTGGTCACATAGTCGTCCGCCCCCACCTCGAGCCCCACCACGCGATCCAATTCGTCGGTCCGCGCCGTGAGCATGATGATGTACAGGAGCGGATGGCTGGAGCGGAGCCGGCGGCACACCTCCAGGCCATCCAATTCGGGGAGCATCACATCGAGCAGCACCAGGTCGGGCGATTGCTCTTCCACACGTGCCAGGGCTTCCACGCCCGTGGCGGCCGTCCGCACGTTGTAACCGGATTCACGGAGCCTACCTTCCACCAACGAACGCAACTCGGCGTCATCCTCAACCAGTAAGATTCGGGGTTCTTGCATATACCTGGGCTGACCAATTCATCTAGACGTGGTGCGCGGGCGCTACTATGATTGGCCCCGGACGCCGGTCCAACCTATCTGGCCTCGACGTCGCGCAAGAACCGTAAACTACGCAAATCACGCGCGGTTCATCGCCCGAACGCCACCACGACAAATCCAATATAAAAGATGTCGATCCATCGCACATCCTCTCCGCAAAAAACCAAATAACCGTGATAGATCCGTGACACCTCAAGCGGGCCTATTATGGTATCATTAAGTGCATTTTACTGCAATCATTACCCGTACATGATGAAACGCCTCTCTTTTGTGATGGGCCTGTTTCTTGTCCTGTGGATCACCCCTCCTGCAAGGACGCAAGAAGCTCGTACAGGCCCAACGGTAGCCGAGGCGAATCCACCCTCTCGCACGGAAGCGCGCGTATTGTACCAGGCATGGCGCTCCCTGCAACGACAGAACAGCCGTACCATACAACGCATCAGCGTAAAGGAGCGACTCGATTCGCGATTCGATGGCCCAACAGGATCGTGGAGTACGTCGGTGGACCTTAGCCTCGAAGGCTACCCCGATCAGCCGGGTTGGCAGGTCGATATAACGAGTTTCATGAGCGATGGCCGGTCCGTTTCGGAACCGGAGTCCGACGCGCTTCTCACCGAGTGGGAAGGGCTGCTGGGCGAGCCGTTTGCCTCGCTCATCCAGGACCCGGCGCTGCCGATGGACCTGCTCGAGTACATGAAGCCCGCCGGCACGGTCCAGGAAGAACTGCTGGAGGATGCGGTCCACTACCGCATCGAAATGGTGCCCATCAACGGCGGCACGCTGTACCAGCGCATCACGATGTGGGTCGATAAATCCGGCCGGCTCACACGCACCCGCTCAACATCCGTCAACCGCCGCGCGGAATTGACCACCACGACGCAGTATCGCCGCGAAAACGGGGTCGACGTACCGGCCAGCCGTTCGTTCGAAGGCCACGTCCAGTCCCGCCGGCGCTCCCGCGTGTCGACGCTCTTCTTCAGCATCGAAGCCACCTACGAGACGTTTTCGTTCGACGAGGCGCCGACCGCCGAGGGCTGATCCGCCGGCCTTGGAATCCACCTCCGGCACGCGTAGGTTCTCGCTCGTCGTCACGCGATTTTTCCTACCCCGGCCCGCCAGAAGCCCGGGTTGTGCTGGATGTTCTGACTGTTCTGGCGGCGCCCGAGCCCCTTCCCATGTTCGACCGCTCCTTCCCCGCGCTCGTCGCCCACCTGCGCGACCGCCTCGACCGCCCGCTCCCCGGCACCGCC
>JBGSPJ010000211.1:0-2993 GCA_041738655.1 Rhodothermales bacterium
CGCGCGCTCCACGACGCCCGGCCGGCGCCGGAGCGCCATGCTCTGCTCGTGCAGGCCGGGCGCGTGCTGAGCCGGCTCTATCGCGACGACCACGAGCGGCTACAGGCCATCCTTCGGAGAATCTGAGCCGGCCTGACCTCAATTTCCGAATACGGCCGTCAATTCCCGAAGATGAGCCCCACGCGGAACGGCAGAATAAATTGCACCGCCGTGGCGCCCACGACGACGGCCGGGTTGATCTCATAAAAAAACGACGATTCCTGTAGCGCCTGCACACGCCCGATCCCGAAATGGATGCTCGGGCCACTTTCGTTGCTGCTGGTGTTTTGCGAGAGCGGCACATACGCCCCGAGGCCCGCGAGAAGATAGATCTCGGCGTCGGAGGAGGTCGACGGGAGATTGATGATGCCGGAGAGCTGCGGGTCAAACACAAACGAGGCGTCATCCCGCCCACGCAACACGAATCCCGTGAACCCCATCCCGATCGCAAGCGAGAAGTCGCTATTGATCGGCGACGACACCCGGCCACGGAACCCCAGGCCAAATCCCTTATCTACACTCATGGCCATATTCAGGCCGACGCCGAACCGGGTCCGGATAGTGTTCTGCGCAAGGGCGAACCGATTCGTCAGGCCGGCGACGAGGAGGAAAAGCAGGGCGATACACACGATGTAACGGCTTCGCTTCATGCGAGGGGTGATCTATATAAAGGTGAGTTGATGCGCATCAAGAGGCCGCTTCGCAGGGGGGCGTTGCGGCTCGATTCGGACCCTTAAAAGCGGAAACCGCCCGCAAGTTGCTGCAAGGTACGGACGAAGCCGCATCTCTGAAACCTGCCGGGACGTTTCGGGATCAGAATAAGAAAAGTTCAGGCGGTTCCGCGCTGAGCCGTGGAGATTGCGTAACACGGGCCGTATACTGCCGTAGATAGTTCGTTCCCCGTTCGATGCGAATCGCTCGTCGTTCTGCCTCCGCATGAAGTCAACCCTATAACCCGCCGTCCGGAGCGTAGCCGCATGGTAGCCATACCCATACTCCTGATCATTTTTGGATTCGTTGGCTTCATTGTGAAATGGGCCATGGATCACGAGCAGGAAAAACTGCGTCTGAAGTACGGCCAACCCGCGGGAAATACGCTCACCGAGAGCGAACTCAAACGGATGATTCAAGCCGCCGTAAATGAGGCGGTTGAGCCGCTCTGGGATCGTCTGGATCAGATCTCGCCCGAGACGGCTGATACGTTTGAACGGCCCTCCACGCGACTGCTGGATCTCCCGGCCGAGGAAGAGCGCGAGGACGATCTGCCGGCGCCTCGTCCCCGGCTCCGCGCCCGCTGAGACGTTGCCCGTCCGCCTTCTTCACCCTGCGCCCGAATCGTTCCATGGAACCCGTCTTGATCGTCGCCATCATTTTCGCTTCGCTGATCGCTATGACAAAGATGAGTATCGATCACGCCCGATGGAAGCTTTCGAATCGGCAGCGACCCGAGTTGCCTGCTGGAAGCGTGTCAGGAGAAAGTCTCACGACAAGCGAATTACGTCTGCTGATCAAGCAAGCGGTCGAACAAGCCAACCAGCCACTGCGCGATCGGATCGACGAATTGGAGGAAGAACTGGTCGCCCATCGCGCACTTTCGCCGGCGACGCCGCCTTCCCCCTGATTTCGGCACCTTTTCGCCCCAAACAGCGTCCAGCCATGCCAGAAGAGATCCTGTTCTTGTCCGTCATCGCCATTTCGGCGAGCACGTTTATCATCACGCGTCTGCTCAAGGTCTGGATGGCGCACGTCAACGCCCGATCAGGCGCCGCGACATCGTCGGGCGCGAGCCTTACATCGGGCGAGCTGGAGCAGATGCTGAAGCGGGTAAGTGAGGAGGCCAACGCGCCGCTACTTGCCCGGATCGAAAGCCTGGAGCGGCGCCTCACACCCGCCCCCGCGCCCCGCTTGCCGACACCGGCTCAGACGCTGTTGCTCGATGAGCCTGAGCAGCCGCAGGATCTCGCCGGCACGCTTGCCTCCAGCCGTGGTCGCCGGTCGGTTACCTGAAACCCCTCTTCCTATACCTATGCCCGAGGAAATTTTTATCATCATCGTGGTTTCCATCCTTGCCGGCACGTTTTCGGGGATCGTCAAGATGGTGCTCGAGTTCATGAAGGCGCGCCAGGGCGCGCTTCCGAGCGGGAATAAGGCCGATTCGATGACGGCCAGTGAACTCGAACGGCTGCTCGAAAATGCCGTCCGACAGGGTACCACCGACCTTTCCGAACGTCTTGATGCCATCGAGGAACGCCTGGGGATCCCTGCGCAAGGGACGCCCCGGCTGAACGCCGGCCGCGTGGAACTACCGTCGGAAGATCCCATCACCACCGAGGAAGCTGCTCCGGTGGCACGCCGGCGAAACCGGGGCTGAGTTGTTATCCGCCCATCTTCAAGCTCTGCCACCACGCATCGAGCGCCAGCCACCAGTCGAGCTCGGCGCCGCGGGTGTGCCGGCCTTCGTAATATCCGTCAATCAACTCCAATAGCTCCGGGTAGGCATACCGCCCGTCTTCCCGTACATCCCGATCACGAACGCGATCCCGAATCAGGGCTTCCAGGTGATGTAGCACATGCGTACGGGTCGAGGACGGCGGCTCGGGCCTCAGCCGCCGGCTGATTTCTGTCCACAGATAGGCCGGCAGTGGGGGGAAGGCAAACGGATAGCTGTGTGCCCCCTTGATGAGCGGAAACCGGGCGAGCACGGGTTGATGTGTTCGAATTAACTCCCTGAACAGCTTTCCATGCCCTCGGCGGCCGATGGGCGTTGCGAATAACGCGCGAAGCAGCGACGGTTGCGCGAACGGCATGTAGTTGAGGATGTGGCTGTCCAGCCGGTTTTGTTCATAGCCGAAGAAGTTGGGAAGCCGCGCGCGGATCGCCAACAGGTCGATGGCGTCGTCGATGCCGAACGCCGGCGGCAGCGCCCACGTCGCAGCGTCGATTTCGCGGCGCGC
>JBGSPJ010000239.1:0-2886 GCA_041738655.1 Rhodothermales bacterium
GCGCCGTTCAGCGGCGACCGGCTGCGCTCGCGGCCAGATTCATCCAGCGAGACCTCGAAGAGGCGAAGCGAGTCGGTCATCGAGAGGAGCAGGCCGGCAAGCCCGCCCTCCGCTGGCGTCTTGGCGCGAAGCAGAACGCCGGCATCGCAGGCGGCGGCGCAGCGGAATCGGAGGGAGAACTGAGCATCCTGGAACGCCCGGTCGGAAATCAACCACCCGTTTTGTCCGTTAGGAGTCCCGGTGATGGCGCCGTCGCTGGCGCTCCAACCGGCCGGCCCGATCCGGCGCCAGGCCGACACGTCATTTCCCGAGAAGACCCAGTCGGGCACAAAATGGGGCGAAGGCTGTGCCGAGGCGGCGCTGGTCACCAGGAGGAGGAAGAGGGCGAGCCGCCATGAACGTCGGGTCGCGAGCGGGGTAAAGGGCATGATGGGCATGGGGCGATAGGGATACGTTTGGTGGGCGACCGGCCGGCCGCAGGTGGAAATCTACACCTTTCCATGTGCGCATCAAAGAAAAGCGGTACCACGGGGCGATGAATGTCCTCTTGCGTAGAGACGCTCCTGTGGAGCGTCTCACCGAAGATTCTGCCTTCCAATAGCTGCACGCCGGTCACCGCATTCTAGAGACGCTCCACAGGAGCGTCTCTACGGCCTTTGATTTTATGCCGGTTTTTCCTGTATTCTGCTGCCACTCAACGGTTATTCGTCCTTACCCTTCTGAGATTCCCGGTATGTCCCTCCTCGAACGCCGCTCCGTTCTGGTCGCAACCCATTTTCTCTTCACCCTCCTTGTCGGACCCGCCGCACGCGCGCAGGAGCCCGGCCAACCGCTGCCGGTGCTCGCCGGCGAAGGACGCCCGATCGAGGTGCTTTTCCTGGGGAACGCTAGTGAACTCCATAACTCCTCGGCCTACGCGCCCATTCTGTCCGCCGCGCTGGCGAAACGGGGGATCCAGGTCGCCTACGTGGAAGAGCCGGCCTCGGCCCTGACGCCCGAGATCCTCGCGAACTACGACGCTCTGCTGCTCTACGCCAACCACGACGAAATCACACCGGCGCAGGAAAAAGCGCTGCTGGAGTTCGTGGAGAGCGGCCGAGGCTTTATCCCCGTCCACTCGGCCTCCTACTGCTTCCGCAATTCGGATGCGTTTGTGCAACTCGTCGGCGGCCAGTTCCTCTCCCACGAAGACGGCACCTTTACGGCCGAAATCATCCGCCCCGACCATCCCGCCCTGGCCGGCGTGCAGCCGTTCGAAACGTGGGACGAGACATACGTCCATACCCTCCTCACCGACGACCGGGAGGTGCTCATGGAACGGGTCGAAGGCAACCACCGCGAGCCCTACACCTGGGTCCGCCAGCAAGGCGCCGGCCGGGTCTTTTACACGGCCCTCGGGCACGACCAGCGCACGTGGGCACAGCCGGCGTTTTACGACCTGCTCGCCGCCGGCATCCTCTGGGCCGTGGGGGATGAGGCCCGCGCACAATGGGAGGTATTCGACGTCCCGCAGACCACGTATGTCGACGCCCACCTGCCGAACTACGAGCGCCGGGATCCGCCGTTGAAGATGCAGCTCGCGCTGTCCCCCGAAGCCTCCCAAAAACTCATCCAGACGCCGGCGGAATTCGACCTCGAACTCTTCGCCGCCGAACCCGATATCGTCAACCCGATCACGATGGCGTTCGACGAACGCGGCCGGCTCTGGGTCATCGAAACCGTCGATTATCCCAACGAAATCCGCGACGGGGAAGCCGTCGGCGACGACCGGATCAAGATCCTGGAAGATACCGACGGCGACAACCGGGCCGACAAGGTGACGGTTTTTGCCCAAGGGCTCAACATCCCCACCAGCCTGACCTTCGCCAACGACGGGGTCATCGTCGCGATGGCGCCGTACCTGCTTTTCCTCAAGGATACGGATGGGGACGACGTGGCCGACGTCCGCGAGGTCCTCTTCGAAGGCTGGGGTACGTTCGACACCCACGCCGGCCCCTCGAACCTGCAATACGGCCCGGATAACCGGATCTGGGGCGCCGTGGGTTATGCAGGGTTCGATGGAGTGATCGATGGCGACTCGATCCAGTTCACGCAGGGCTTTTTCAGCATGAATCCGGATGGGACGGATTTCCGCTTCGAAACCCGCACCAGCAACAACACCTGGGGTCTTGGTTTCTCGGAGACGTTCGACATTTTTGGGTCGACGGCCAACAACGCGCCGAGCTGGTATATGGCCATCCCGAATCGCTACTTCGACGGGCTCGACGGACTGAGTAATGTCGACGGGTCCGAGGGCGTCCAGGCGTTTTACAAGATCCATCCCCTCACCCCCAACGTCCGCCAGGTCGACGTCTTTGGCGGCTTCACGGCCGCGGCCGGCCACCATCTCTACACCGCCCGCGCCTTCCCCCGGGAGTTCTGGAATAGCGCGGCGCTCATCAACGAACCCACCGGTCACCTCCTCGCCCGCGGCCGCATCGTGCCGGACGGCGCCGGCTTTCGGACAGAGGACGGCTGGAACCTCCTCGCCAGTGCCGACGAATGGGTGTCGCCCGTTCACGCCCAGGTTGGCCCGGATGGCGCCGTGTGGATGCTCGACTGGTACAACTTCATCGTCCAGCACAACCCGACGCCGGTCGGCTTCGGAACCGGCGAAGGCAACGCGTATGTGACGGATCTTCGAGATAAGACGCATGGGCGTGTCTATCGGATCGTGTACAAAAATGCCCCGCCGTACACGCCGCGCGCCCTCTCGAAAGACGATCCGCAGGGACTCCTCGCCGCGCTGGCGTCCGACAACATGCTCTGGCGCCTCACCGCGCAGCGGCTGCTCGTCGAGCGCGGCAACCCCGATGTCGCGCCGGCGCTCATCCGGCTGGTCCTCGA
>JBGSPJ010000241.1:0-25945 GCA_041738655.1 Rhodothermales bacterium
TCGGCCAGCGTGTACGCCAGTTCAGGTGGGGTGGCGGATAGGCTCAACGGCACAGCGACCCCGCCGGCGCGCCAGATGCCCCACTGGGCCGCCGCGTAGTCGAACCCGGCCGGCGCCATGTAGGCGATCCGTGCCCCGTCGAGATCACCCGAACCTCCGAGCAGCATGCACGCAACCTCCTCGGACGCGATCAGGAGTTCGTCGTACGTCCGGTCCGCTTCGTCGATACGGAAGGCGGTACGGTCGCCATGGCTGGATGCACGGTAGAAGAGCGACATAGGCGGCATCACGCGCCCAGAAGCGCGCTGAAGAGGAGGAAAAAGACCGATGGTCCCAACAGGCAACCAATCCCGGTGTAAAAGGTGGCGGTCATCGCGCCGTAGGGCACGAGCTTCGGGTCCGTGGCCGCCAACCCGCCGGCCACGCCACTTGTGGTGCCTACAAGCCCTCCAAAAATAAGCGCCGATCGAGGATTGTCCAGCCCGATGTACCGCGCCACAAACGGCGTCGCGATCATCACGACCACGGCCTTCACCAGACCTACCGCGATGCTGATGGCGATCACCTCGGACGATGCTCCGATCGCCGATCCCGTAACGGGTCCGACGATGAAGGTCGCCGCGCCGGCCGCGATCGTGGTCACGCTCACCGCATCGTGGTAGCCGGCGCCGTAGGCCACGATCCCGCCAATAATAAACGACGACACCATGCCCGTAAGGAGGGAGACGATGCCGCTCAGACCGGTCGACTTGAACTCGTCCATCCGAACGCCAAAAGCCGTCGCCACGATGGCCAGATCCCGCAGCATGGCGCCGCCCATGAGGCCAACGCCGGCCAGCATCGGAAAATCCGCGATCCCCTTTGATCCACCCGTCATCACCCCGCCCACATATGCCATGGCGAGTCCGATTACGATAGCGATGGCGGACCCGTGTACCCGGCCGGCGGTGAAGCGGCGGGAGAACCAGTACGAAAACAACACCGTCACGCCCACGACGGCAAACGCCGTGATGAGCGCATACGAGGTCAGCGCCATCTGCAACTCATGGAGTAATTCCGTCACGCATCTTTCCGGGTTTCAGGGGTGGGTTTGGGCAGGCCGATACGGCCGACAACTGGCACCAGGGCAAAGGCCACGGCCACGACCAGCACGCCGGCCACGATGGCCGCGGCGCCTCCGTTGATAGCACGGGCGACATCCTGGCTGGCGGCCATGGCGACAATGATCGGGACGTAGATGGCGCTCCAGTACAGGACCCCCTCATCCGAAGCCGGCCGCAGGCGCCGCGCGGCCTTGAGCCGGTCGGTCGCCACCATGAGCAGCAGCATGGCAATGCCCACACCGCCGACATTGGCTTCGACGCCCATCATCCAGCCCAGGGCTTCGCCGGCCAGCATGCCGGCCAGAAGGCAGAGGGAAAGGAGCGCTGTTCCGTATATGACCATAGGATATTTTTTTGCCCCATGATCTCCAAACCCGCGGCGAAATACAAGGGTGGATTCCCGGAGATTCCGCCAAATCGCGTTCACCTGTCTCCTGCACCCATCTCCTGCACCAGGGAGGGCTATTCCTGTCCCTTCAACGCCACCATCGTTTTCATCTCCGTGGCATCGCCTATATCGATCAGGTACATGTACACGCCGGCGGCCACGCGCCGGCCCGAGGCATCACGACCATCCCAGCTCACCTCCTGCACGCCCACGCCCTGATGTTCGTCCACGAGCACCCGAAGGTCCTGCCCGAGCGCATCGATCACTCGAATCCGCACCGGTGCGTTCCGGCGAAGGGTGTAGCGGATGGTGGTCGACTCGGTAAAGGGGTTGGGATAGTTCTGATCGAGTACAAACACATCGGGGAGGGCGCGCGGGGGCTCGGTGGCCGTTGGCGTCTCGCTCCGACGGTAACGATAGACCTGGCTCCCCAGCGCAAACGCGAGCGTGTCGTTGATCACGCGAATTCGATTCAACCGCCCATCGGGATCCACCACCTGCGTCCAGGTCTCTCCGCCATCGTCGGTGAAGGAACTCGTCCCACGTCCTCCCACCCAGCCGGTGTTTGCGTCGATGAACCCGATGCCCTGAAGGCCGGCCGGCCGCGTGCTGCCAGTTACCGTCAGAGGCTCCCAGGTGAGGCCGGCGTCGACGGTCTTTAACACTTTGGCCTCCGCGCCGGTGAAGTTGGCGAACGGATACTCGATGGAGGCATACCCGACGTCCGGGGTCGGGAACGAGATCTTCCAGCCCCATTCCCCGCCGATGCCTTGCTCGACTTTCGAGCGGTGTCGGATGGACCAGGTGACGCCGCCATCGGTCGTCCCGACCACCACCGCGTCTCCGGAGAGGTCTCGCCGGGTGCCGCCGACCGCCACGCCATTGAGGGCATCAAAGAAAAACACGTCGATCAGCGTCCCGACGCCGAGCTCCGAGAGGTCTTGTGCCGTCCACGACTGGCCCCCGTTGGTTGTTTTGATGACGATCGGAGGCCCGTCGAACCGCCCGACGGCATAGGCCACCTGCTCATCCACCACCCAGATCCCGCAAATGCCTGTCGGAGATGCTCCGGCGATCCGCGCCGTGATGTTGGTCCAGGTCGAGCCGCCATCCAGCGTCTCAAGCAGCACCTGCTCGTTGTCGAGCGTGCCAATCCATCCCTTCGTCGGGGATGCAAATCCGGCACTGCGCAGATACGCATTCAGGCTCGCGACGATAGTCCACGTCTCGCCGGCGTCGGTCGTCCGGTACACGAGTCCGTTCCCTCCGACGACAAAGCCAATCGACCCGCTGGCGAACGCGATATCATCGTAACGCCCGCCGGCCAGCCGAGGAACGCCAGCGAGGGGCTCCCACGCATCCAGGACGCCCGTTTGCGCATGAGCGCCACGCCTCGAAACACACGCCGTCACGAGCAGCAGACACAACCAACCACGAATCAGCAGAGACATCCGGTTCATACCCGATTTCTACTTAAAGTACCACGAGAACCGCGATTGAGAGGGCGCCTCCCATCGATCGCCGGCACGTTCCATATCCATCGCTGCGAGTGAACCGGTCAGGTCTACCGGTTGCGAGCGCGATACGATCTCGTCCAGGTCGTGCAACGCCGGCGGGGCATACGCCTTCCAGTCTTCCATGAAGCTCGCCATGGATTTCTCCTGGTAGCGCCGGGAATCATAGAAGAGCTTCATGAACTGCGGCAACGACTGCGTGCCATTGCTCAGCCGGCGGAGCTCGAGATCCAGTAGAAAGGCCACCGAGGCGCCCTCGTTGTAGGCGTACCGGTTGGCCATGGTGTCGTCGTAAAAGCGGGCGCAGGCGGTGACGAGCGAGAGCCGGCCGGCGGGGTCCGCCTCGCGGGCTCGGTCCGATTGCATCTGGATCCGGTTCACAAGCTGTTCGGGCGAGATAAGGCCGGCGCGCATCAGGATCAGCGTGCTGAAGTAATCCGTGATGCCCTCCCGAATCCAACAGGAATCCTCCCCCCATTCGGGCACCTGGACGTATTTCAGGGCCTCGGTTTCGTCGCGCCGGTCCCACGTGTGCACAAACTCATGAGCCAGCAACCCGAGAAAGCGCAGCCGATCCCGCTGCCAGATGGCCCGAAAGGTGAGGCCTTCGCGAAAGTTGAATTCGATCGTATTGGATTCCGCGCTCGCCCGATACTGCTCGCCCTGGTTAGTATCGCGCATCATCAGCGTAAGCTGGTCCATGGGTGCCGCTCCACCGAACATCTCGATGCCGGCGCTCACGACCTGGCCGGCCGCGATAAGCGCCTCCGGATACCCCCGGATGTCGTCCGTGCCGGTCCAGACGAGCGTCAGGTCCAGGTTTTTGAAGCGCCGGCTGACGGTCGAGCTGTGCGCAAATGCCCCGAAGTAGTTGTTGACGAGCGCATACACGGAGGGGACCCGCGATGCCTCGCCGGAGGTCGACCACGGCGTCACGACATCCCACCCCGGGGGCACCCGCCAGATCAAATCGATCGGTTGATCGAGCCGGATACGGGCCGGCAGGAGGAACGCCATACTGCCGCTCAAGAAGGCCACGTGATCGTTCATCTGCGAGATGGCGCCTCCCCAGGCCAGTTCGGCCAGCACACGGGCCCCTTCGGGGTTGAGCAGGTAACTGAACGAATAACTGTCGCCCTCCACCTCGACCTCCCACGCATTGGCCTCGGCCTGGCGGTGCACGAGAGGGCCCGTCTCATCGAAGAACGAAAGCTCCGACACAAAAAACGTCACCGCCCGCTGGTACGTGCGCGGGAAAAAAACGCGGTGTGAACCCTGTCGGACGTCGTCGACGTGGCCGGTGATCCGTAATTCCTGACGCGCCGGCTCGACCGATATTTCGTAGGTCAGGCCGGCCGGCTGTGCCGAAACCGCCAGCGGGGCTCCCCCCAGCAGCGGTACGGCCATCAGAAGCAGGATAACAAACGGCATGTATTTCGTAGTGATGGGGTAATCTCCGAAGCAAACGCCCGCTCCGGGGTTCTTGTTTGGATCGGGATTATTCGGTAACTATGCACCCGCCCGAACACCAATACGTAGTTTCGAGCGCGATAAGTTCCTGCCCGCTTTTTTTGCGCCACCTTATGATCGTCGTCAAAAACAAAACGCCAGACTGCCTCGCGCTCGAATGCACCAGCGACCTGGGCAACCTGGATGCGTTGGTGGATGAAACAGGCGCCTTTGTGGAAGGACTCGGGCTCGACGAGGAGCTGGCCTACAAAATCGTCCTGCTGATGTCCGAGGCGGCAACAAATGCCATAACGCACGGAAACGCAGAAGATCCGGCTAAAAAAGTAGACATCGAGCTTCGCTGCGCCCCCCGAGAGATTGCATTGATCGTGGAGGATGAAGGCGAAGGGTTCGATCCCACCCAGGTTCAGGACCCATTTTCGGCCGAAAACCTGCTGCGGGATGGAGGGCGCGGCCTGTTTTTTATCCGCGAAATGGCCGAAGAGGTCCACCTCGAAAACAACGGCCGGCGCATCCGAATGGTCTTCCATGTCCCATGATTCGAGAGGACGCACGCTGGCGTGGACGGCGGCATTCCTGGGATTGATCGCCGGCATTGCCGTTACGGCCCGGATGCGCCCCGATTGGCCGCTCTTCGTGGCCCTCACGCTGGCGGCATCCGCCGTTCTCGCCTTTATCGTCTGGCGAGGGCGGTTGACGACCGGCTGGGTGCTGGGGATCGCGATTGTGCTGCGCCTGGGGTTCGTCAGCTGGCCGCCGGTATTGTCGGACGATGCCTACCGCTATGTGTGGGACGGCATGCTCCAGGCCGAAGGCATCAATCCCTACCGACAAACGCCGGACGCCCCCGAACTCGCGGCTCATCGGGCCGACTCGCTTTATCAGTTCCTGAACTCAACGACCTATCACACGGTCTACCCACCCATTTCTCAGATTGTTTTTCTGGCCGGCGGACTCTTCTACGAACACGGCTGGATCGTAAGCTACTACCTCATCAAGGCGTTACTCATCGCGTTTGAAGCGGGAGCGCTGCTCATCCTGAGCCGGCTCGTGGCCCCGCCGGCGCTGGCGCTGTACGCGTGGCATCCCCTGGTGCTCATCGAAACGGCCGGGCAGGCGCACACGGAGTCCGCCCTGCTCCTTTTTATCGCCGGCGCCCTCTGGTTGTCGCGGCAAGGGAGGGGGGGATGGGCCGGCGCCGCGCTCGCCGGGGCGGGATGGACGAAGCTGTATCCGTTTGCGTTCTTCCCCTTTTTGATGATGCGGCACGGATGGAAGGCCGCCATCGCCGGCGGAACGGTTACCCTCGCACTCCTCGCGCCCTACTGGCATCCGGACTTCTTGGAGAATATCCGATCCTCCCTCGATCTCTATGTGCGGTATTTCGAGTTCAACGCCGGGCTATACTACGGGGTGAAGAAACTCTTCCTACTCGCCACAGGTGATGACTGGAGCAAACAGCTGGGGCCGGCGTTTCGCGTTCTTTTTTTGATCGCCGTCGCCGCTATAACCGCTTACGACGCGTGGAAGAAGCCGGCGTTGTCGCGTACCTTCCTGCTCACCACCACAGCTTTCCTCGTCTTCTCCACGACGGTCCATCCCTGGTATCTCGCGCCGGTCCTGCTGCTGGCTGTCCAGGAACCCAGAACCCCCTGGCATTTCCACTGGCTGGCCACCTGTTCCATCGGCACGTATCTGCTGTATATCGATGGACCCTACTGGTTTTTTGTCAACCTCTCCTGGTGGGGCTGGCTGGTCATCGGAATGCTCATGTATAAAAAACAACTCGTCAACAAGGCGTTCCTGCTCATGCGTCTACGCGCTACGCAGAAAGCGCGACGGATTATGCATTTCCTCCCACGAGCCGCCGGCCGGCCCCTCCGGGTGCTCGATCTTGGCGCCGCCGAGGGTTTTGTGGGGGACATAATCCATCGCCGAACGGGCGCCGAGGTAACACTCGCGGATGTGGAGGACCTCAACCGAACGACGCTCCCGCATGTCCGCTACGATGGCCACCGGCTTCCCTTTGACGACGGATCGTTTGATGCCGTAGTTCTCTATTTTGTGCTCCACCATTGCGAAAACCCGGAGCAGGTGTTCGCCGAGGCACTCCGCGTATCGAGCGGCCGGGTCGTGGTTGTCGAATCCGTCTACCGCACCGAAGAGGAACGAAAACGTCTCGTCTTACTGGATACGATCGCCAATCGGCTCCGATCGCTCGGCGCGATGCGCGGTCAGGAGCCTTTTCTGCGGTTTAGAAAAGCCGGCGAATGGAAGCAACTCGGCCTGGCCAGTGGCGCCGGCTGGGTGGCGGAAGGGGAGTGGGGGAATGCGCTCCACCGGCAGTATCTGTTTGTGCTGGATAAGGCGCCCGTTCCACCTTCCAGTGGCCGAAAGAAGCCGGCCGCCCCGGTGTCCTGACCATCCCTCAAACGGACCCGACAAACAGCCGTTCGGGGTCGGCCGTGGCCTCATCCACATCCACCCATTCGTACGCATCGAACCGGCGAAACCAGGTCAGCTGACGCTTGGCGTATCTCCGGGTATTCCGCTGGATGAGCCGGCGCATCTCCCCGGCGTCAATCTCGCCCCGAAGCATGGCCATCGGCTCCTGATAGCCTATCGTCCGTAAAGCCGGCAATCGCGGGCCGTACGTGGCCAGAAGCCCGCGAACCTCTTCGACCAGGCCGGCCTCGAGCATGGCATCAACCCGGCGGTCAATCCGCTCATAAAGCACTTCCCGGTCCGTCGAAAGCACAATCGTTCGATAGGTAAACGCGGGAGCCTGGCGGTGCGCATGATAGTGGGAGAGAGGCTTCCCGGTGCCGTAATACACCTCGAGCGCACGCACGAGGCGCTGCGATTTTGAGAAATCCATCGTGGCCGCGGAAGCAGGATCAACCCGTTCAAGCTCGCGATACAGCGCCTCGGCACCTTCCTGCTGCAGCCGGCTCTCCAGGGTGGCTCGTGCGGCCGGCGGCACGTCGGGAATATCCGCGAGTCCGTCATGGAGCGCCGCGAGATACAGCGTAGAGCCCCCAACGACCAGGGGAGTCCCACCACGCGCGAGAATGGCGTGGATGCGCGACTCCGCTTCGCGCACATAGATGCCAGCCGAAAGCGGTGCGTCCAGCGGCCAGGCCCCGATCAGGTGATGAGGCACCCGCGCCAGCTCCGCCGAAGATGGCCTGGCCGTCCCGATCACCAGTTCACGATAGATCTGCCGGCTATCGATCGAGACGATTTCTGCGCCAAGCCTTTCGGCCAGCGCCAGGCTCACCGCTGTTTTTCCCACGGCCGTGGGGCCGGTGAGCACGAGAATGGGTTGCAAACGGACTGCCTCAGTATGTCGGCATGGAGGGATCGATTTCCCGACTCCAGGCCATCAGGCCGCCTTTCAGGTTGCGGACATTCTTGAAGCCGTTCGCAAGGAGGAATTGAACGGCGTTCGCCGAACGCGCGCCGGACCGGCAGTGCACCACGAGAAGTTCGTCGCGGTAGGACTCCAACTCCGCGACCCGCGCCGGCAGCGTATCCAGGCGGATCAGCATCCCGTCGAGATTTGCGGCGGCGTACTCTTCCTCGCCACGCACATCAACGAGCATGGGCCTTTTGCCCGCATCCATCAGGGTCTTGAGCTCGCGAACGGTCATTTCAGGAACGGCGGAAGATCCCAACATAGGGTTGTACGCTAGATTAAGTTCGATCAGACGTTGAAGTCAGCGGGGAATCGCCGCTTCGGCCGGCGTGGATGCCTTTCGCGCCGCGTCAATCCGATCGCCGTGCATAAACAGGCTAACGCCACTGACGACGAGTAAATCAGTCAATAGAAAAAAAGTTGCCTCCTCGATGGGCAGCCCGAGTAGCATTCGGCCGGTCGAGTACTCCGCGGCGATGGTCCAGATCTCGAGCCCGATCGCCACACGGTCCGCCACCCACAGGTAAACGGACGGGATGAGGGTCGCGACGGCCATGAGGCCGGCGCGCGACCCGAAAAAAGCGCCCGCAAACAGCCACATGCCGGCGATCACCGGGCACGCCCAGGCCAGAATCAACCCGAGATACGTCATCCGATCCGCCCCGGCGATCAACAGGTAGCCTCCCCACAGGCTTAACCCGAGAAAAGCCAGACCGACCGCCAGTCCGACCTTCCGTCCACTCGCTATGGGGCGCCGCGTCGTGCGCTCCGCAAAAAAGAGGGCATACAACAGCCCCGCGAGCCACGGCTGCAGGAGGAAAAACAAGTATTCCTCGACCGGTACGTATCCGATCGTGCCCAGTACCCGGTCGCTCCCGTACCACCAGATCGAGCGGTAAACCAGGTAGTTGTCCCAGGGCGTCGTGTACACCAGCGCAATCACCGTCGTAAGGGCAATCGCCCGCCACGTGCCGGCGGGCACGCCTCGCCGCCATACCAGGGCCAGCAGGACGAGGATCGGGGGGATGATAAAAACCAGGTGGAAACCCAGATAGGTCATACGAAACGACGGATAGGGTGGGCAAAGGTTAATTCACAAAAAACAGTGCGGCCGGCGTTTTCAGCCGGCGTCTGCATCACCGATCTTGGACAACGACAGATAAATGCCGATGTTGGGGTTAATCTTGAATCTTGCTCTGTTCACGCTGTATCCGAAATCATATGGATATCGACTCGACGGCCTTGTTGCTCATGTTGCTCAAGAACCAGGCAATGCTGGAAACGATCTATGAGAGCCAGTCGCACATCATCGCGCGGCTCGAGTCGCGCGAGCAAGAGGAAGTCTACGGGGAAATGCTGCAGAAACAGGAGCTTATCGAGGAGCGGCTGATGCAGTTCTACCGCGACGCCCTCACCCTCAACACGCCGCCCTCGATGACCAAGGGCCAGGCCTAAACGCGCCCTCATACCTTTTTCCGCTCCAGATCCCGCAGCAGCACCCGCGCCGCGTTGCGGCCCGAAGCGCCCATGATGCCGCCGCCGGGATGCGTCGAGGCGCCCGTCAGATACAGGCCCTTCACGGGTCCACGGTAGCCCGACATCGAAAGCGCCGGCCGGAACATGAACATTTGGTCAATGCTCATCTCCAGGTGCATCACGTTGCCCCGGCACAAGCCGAGCTCGCGCTCCAGCCACAGCGGATGCTGAAACAGGCTGCCTACGATACTCGCCTTTGTCCCCGGCGCGTACACTTCGAACCGGTCGATCAGCGTTTGCGCCACGGAATCGCCAATATCATCCCAGGATTTCCCGCCGGCGAGCGCATACGGATAGTACTGCCCCCATAACCAGAGCACCTCACACCCAGGGGGCGCCAACGATTCGTCCACGGCGCTAAAAGTCATCGCGACGATAGGTGGCACACGAGAAGGTTCGCCTCGGAGGTAATCTCCGTACGCAGCGTTGATCTGATGTTGCGACTCACATAGTAGTTGGAGTCCTGTCCGGGCTTCTACCCCGGGCGCCGCCGCGTAACGGACCGGACGATCGAGGGCGAGTCTCACAATCGCTCCGAACCCGTTACCCATGCGGAGATGCGCCGCCTCGGGCGGACGCACATCGGCCGGCAGAAGCCGATTCAGCGTCTCATTAATATGGGTACCGGACAGCACGGCGCGAGCGGTATACTTTTTGTCGCCAACCCGAATGCCGACGGCTCGTGTTCTTTCCATGACGATCGAATCTACCGGCGAACGGGTAAACACCTGACCGCCATGCGACTCGATATGGCGCCGTAACGCCTGGGTCAGCATCCCCGATCCGCCCCGCGGCCTGGCTACGCCGCTTTCATGGTAAAGCGGATGCCAGAGCAAAAAGGGACCGGAAAGGGGCTCGGTAGGAGGGGGGCCGGATTGTGCCGCCATCCAGAGTAACGGAGCGCGGACTTTTTCCTCCTTGAAATAGTGTGAAATCACCTCGCCGTACGGCCGCATGATCGATTCGAGCGCACGTTTCCAGTCCAGTCGCGACTTCCGGAAGACCATGGTTTTCGCGAGTTGGAAGGGGCCCGGGACACCCAGAAAGGCATCCCGGACGGCACGCCCGAACTCGATCCAATCGTCGTAAAAGCGCTGATAGGCCACGCCCTCACCCGGAAATCGGGACTCGATGTGGGCCACGGTCTTTTCGACGCTGCGGTAGATGAACAGCGCGTCGCCGTCCTCGAACGGAGCGACAAACAACGGGTCCAGCTCGATATAGTCCAGCCCGAACCTCTCCAGGCCCAACTCCTCGATGATCGGAGTGAGCCGAATGAGAATGTGGGCGCTGCCTCCGAGATCAAACTGGTAACCGGGCACACGTTCTTCGGTCACGACGGCGCCGCCGACGACGCCCCGGCGCTCGAATACGCCGATCCGGTAGCCGGCTTGCGCCAGGTAGGCGGCGGAAATCAGCGCGTTGTGGCCGGCTCCAATGACAATGACATCGTAATCCAATGGCAGGGTGATTTTACAGCGTTAGTGACACACGACGACAGATAGTACACCATTTCTCCCATCTGTACTCACTGTTTAAAGATCCAAACAAGAGCGCCGATGTACCTAGAAGGAGCCCTCACCCGTCCACGGGCTCGGGCCAGAGGCTCCCACTTCAGCCGAAATCTGACGAGCTATGATCGCAATGGATTGGGTATTTCAACTTTTAAGTGTCGTAATTGCTTTTGGGCCGATTGTCGTTGGCATCGTCCTCTGGCACTTCGTATGGAATCGCGACTCCGGCTCGTCGTCCAATCCGCCGCCGCCGCCACCCAATGGGCCGGAACGGAAACCCGTGCCGCCCGCGCCTCGCTTCAGCAGCGACCGAAGCCCGATCGTGCACCGAAAAATGACTATGGCGCACACCCAACGCCTGCGTACACGCTTTTAATCGTTCCATACAGCACTCCTATCATCCGTTATTGTTAATAATAACATATCTCTCGGTCCTCACTTGCATGTAAGGGATTCCCTTGCTTTTTTTGTCAGGTAGTAATCTTTTCACATCCGGCGCTACGGGGGAGTCCGTGCGCTTTACCTGGCGAGTGTGTGCATGGCGTCCGATTCAACCGAGAGTAGCCCGCAGGCGGAGGAGATCGTTACGCTCCGGCGAGCGCTCCGTGAAGCCGAGGCGAACCTGGAAGCGACACGCGGCCAACTGGTTCATTGCATCGCGCAGTACGACTCCATGTTCGAGAGGGCGGTAGACGCCATGTTCGTCTACGATGCCGAAGGGCGGCACACACGGGTAAACCAACGCGCCCTGCTCCTCACGGGCTATTCAGAGCCCGAACTGCTGGCGATCCGCCACGAGGCGCTTTACGTTCCGGTTGACAAAGCCCTCTTGCCCGACCTTCCCAGGTACGTTGAGGAATCCGGGGAGCGCCGCGCCCTACGGCCTCTGCGGCGTAAGGACGGAGACGAGCGGTATGTAGTCGTGGGCCTGGTGCACATCGCCGGCGGCTTTACGCTGGCAACCTTGCATGATTCCAGCGACCGCGTGCAGGCGTTGTTAGATGTGGAACGCATGCGCGCGAACCTCGAGGAAGCCCAGGCGAGGACACATCTCGGAAGCTGGGACCTCGACCTCGGCACCGGTCGGGGGCTCTGGTCCAGGGAGATGTTCACGCTGGTCGGACGTGAGCCGTCTGAGGGAATTCCATCGCTCGATGAATTCCTGGAATACATCCATCCCGACGACCGCGAACGGGTAAAGCAAAACACAGCCAACGCCGGCAACCTGGCGGCCGAATCCCCATCAGCGTCACACCCCGTTTCGTTCACCTTTCGAACCAACGCGGCCCCCGGGAACGAGCGG
Source organism: Rhodothermales bacterium (assembly GCA_041738655.1). Lineage (GTDB taxonomy): Bacteria > Bacteroidota > Rhodothermia > Rhodothermales > JAHQVL01 > JAWKNW01. The sequence goes on from JBGSPJ010000241.1 coordinate 12,247, forward strand.
ATCCTGCTAGCCAACTTTTACAAGGCGGCCAGGCCTCCCGGTGTGGCTCCCAAGCTGGTCGGGACCACGCTCGACATCACCGACCGGGTCCGCGCGGAAGCCGAACTGGTCGAGCGGGAAGAGAGCCTGCGCGCCACATTTCTGTCTATCGGAGATGCCGTCATCGCCACGGATCCGCTGGGGCGCATCACGCGCATGAACCCCGTCGCCGAAGCCTTGACAGGATGGAAAATTGACGAAGCCCGCGGCCGGCCGCTGCTCGATGTCTTCCAGATCTTCCATGCCCAGACCGGTGAGCGTGCCGAAGCCCCGGTAGAGCGCGTCCTCGCCACGGGTCAGATCGTGGGGCTCGCCAACGATACGCTGCTCCGCTCGCGTGACGGGAAGGAATACCAGATTGCCGACAGCGGTGCACCCATCAAAGACGGCTCGGGCGCGATTATCGGGGTGGTGCTCGTTTTTCGAGATGTGACGGACGAGTACCTCATGCAGAAACGGCTCAAGCAACATGTCCGCGAGCGAAGTGAGGCGCACAATTTCCTGCTGAATGTGCTCGACACCATTCCCGTTCGAGTGTACTGGAAGGATGTCAACCTCCGGTACCTGGGCGGCAATGCGCTGTTTGCGGCCGACGCCGGCCTCGCTCACCCGGGCTTGCTGACAGGACAGACCGATCGGGACCTGCCATGGCGCGAGCAATGCGAGGTGCTCGAACATCAGGATCGCCTGGTGATCGACGACGCCGAAGCCCTGCTTTCGGTAGAGGAAGAACGAACAACGGTTGCCACCGAACGCCGCATCGTCCGCACCAGCCGAGTCCCACTTCGCAATCTCGAAGGCGACGTGGTTGGCGTCATCGGAACGTATAAAGATATCACGCTCAACAAGCAGGTGGAGGCCGACAAACTCCGTCTCGAGGCTCAGCTCCGCCAGGCCCAGAAGCTCGAAACCATCGGCACGCTCGCCGGTGGCATCGCCCACGATTTTAACAACATCCTGACGCCCATCCTGGGGTATGCAGACCTCGCCCTGTCTACCCTGGACGAGGCGAGCCCCGTCCGTCGCGATCTCACGGAAATCTATATCGGCGCGCGACGCGCCCGCGAACTCGTACAGCAAATCCTGACCTTCAGCCGGCAGGTGGATCGCGAAATCACGCGGGTGGCGCTCCCGGATATCATCAGGGAAGCCATCGGGCTGCTTCGCCCCCTTATCCCATCCAGCATCGAAATCCAGACGCAGCTGCAGCCCGATTGCAAGCCGATCCTGGCCGACGCTACCCAGATCCACCAGATCATCGTCAACCTCTGCACGAACGCCTATCAGGCCATGAAAGAGGGGGGAGTCCTCCGGATCGAACTATCCGAACAGATGGTGACACGGCCCCGGCAAACCGAGAGCCTGACCCTGCGCCCGGGCGCCCATCTCCGCATCGCTGTGAGCGACACCGGCACAGGCATGACACCCGATGTCCTCGGCCGTGTGTTTGAACCCTTTTTCTCGACCAAACCCGTCGACGAGGGGACCGGGCTCGGGCTTTCCGTCGCATATGGGATTGCGCGTAGCCTTGGCGGCGATATCATCGTGGAGAGTGAGCCCGATCGAGGCACCACCTTTATCGTGTATCTGCCCGCCGGAAGCGACGACGCGCCGCCGGCCAACCGGATTACGCCAACCAACGAAAAACTGCTACTGGGAGGCTCGGAATCGATCCTTGTCGTAGACGACGAAGAAGCCGTACTGGATGTCCTCGCTCGGATGCTCGCGCGGCTCGGATACGAGGTGCACACCGAACAAGACCCCGTGCGGGCGCTCGAACATGCGCGAGATCGCGTGCCCGATCTCATCCTGACCGATCTGACGATGCCGATCATGTCGGGCCTTCAACTCGCCACACACATCAAGACGATCCACCCGGAGTTACCGATTATCCTGATGACAGGATATGGCCCCGCGATCGATCAAATCCTGGCCAGCCGGCTCGGTATCGGGCACATACTCCACAAACCGGTCGGCCTTACCGATCTCGCGACCGCCGTGCGGAGCGCGTTGGCCGTCACACGCCCGCCGGAATCCTAGACTATCAGTCCACAAGCAAGCACCCATACTCTACATGCGGATTCTAGTCATTGAAGATGATGAAGGCGTGCGCGGCATGATCGTGCGCATGTTAACCGACGACGGCCACGAGATTCTGGAAGCCGGCGATGGCCGATCTGGCCTCGAGCACCTCGAAGCGCATCCAGACATCGACCTCACGGTAACGGACATTCTGATGCCCGTCATGGAAGGCCTCGAGACCATTCGGGTAATCCGCAAACGATTCCCCGGGATGCGCACGCTGGCCATTTCGGGCGGCGGACAATTCGGCCCCGAATACTGCCTGGATCTCGCCAGGAAAATGGGCGCCAGCGCCACGCTCCAGAAACCATTTATCCGCAACGAGCTGCTCGACGCCATCACGGATGCCATGCGCGACCGGGCGTGAGGCGAAAATACAGGCCGGCCGGGTTGCATAAAGCCGGTTCCTGCCGTATACTCTTTAATCCCGATAATAAAACTTATCGGGTTTTAAGAGTCTAAAAAAACCCGAAAATGGGTGTAGCCCATGGCAGCCTCAGATACTGGAACGACAACCTCCATCGCCCGCACCGGCACCCTCAGCGCCGCGTCGGTGTTCGCCGCCATGCAGGAGCCCGGGACCAATCTGCTCGCCGCCTTCCTGCACAAACACAGCAAGAAGAACACGGAGGCCGGCTACAGGAACGACATTGGACAGTTTTTCGCCTGGGCCGGGCAAACCGGCCATGCGGATCCTGATGCCGCCGGCGATGACATACAGCCCGATCCTCAACACGACCACGTGACGTTTGTGAATGCGCCTCAGGTGGCAGCTGTCTCGTTCCTACACGCCAACGAGTACCTCCGGCTGATCGAAGTCGAACGTCAACTCAAACCCAGCACGATCGCCCGCAAGATCGCCTCGCTACGCTCGTTCTTCGACTTCTGCATCGCGCTACAGGTCGTCCAGGCCAACCCGTTCAACAAACACACGCTCCGCAGCGTGGCGAAGCACAACCGCGACGCCGTACCGGTTTTCTTGTCCGAAGCCGAAGCCAGGCGACTCATCGCGGCCACCTCGCACGCCGGCGAGGCCGCGGTACGCGACCGCGCGCTTATCCTGGTCATGCTCCACACCGTCGTGCGCCGCTCCGAGGCCTCGAATATGGACGTCGAGCACATCCGACCGGTCGGCGCCCACTGGATTCTGGACATCCCGGACTCGAAGAGCGGAAACAAATGGAAAAAGGTCCCCGCTCACATTATCCAGGAAATCGAGGACTACAAGCAACACTACGAGATCCTTCGGGGGCCGTTATGGCGGAGCCTGTCCAATCGAAGCAAAGGCGAGCGACTTACGGCGGACGCGATCTATCGCATCATACGGCAAACAGCCAGACGCGCCGGCTTCCCATCCCATATCGCCGACAAGATCGGCGCCCACACCCTCCGGCACTCGGGTATCTCCATCGCCCTGGAAAACGGCGCCACGCTTCAAGAAGCCCAGGAGCACGCCGGCCACGCCAGCGTCGAAACCACGATGATCTACGTTCACCGCCGCAACAAACTCGAGAAAAACGCCGCGGACAAGATCAACCTCGGATGATCCCTCTGGGATTATCTCCGCCGGCATTACGCCTCCTTGCCCAGCACGCTTTCAAGCGCATCGTAGATCCGTGCGCGTGTGAAGGGCTTGGCGATGTAGCCGTTGAAGCCGCTCTTGATCAACTGCTTCCGGATCACATCGATGGGCAACGCCGAGACGGCCAGTACGGGAATGCTCTGGTAGCCATCCACGCGGCGGACATCCACCAGGAGCTCGAACCCCGAGCGCGATCCGCCCAGGTTCAAATCCATCAGAATAGCCTCGAATTCATCCTGCTGGGCCTTCTGGAGCGCTTCCGTGGCGTTTGATGAGACCGTAACTTCGTATCGGTCCCTAAGGATCAGCACCATCAGTTCCTGGGTGTCGAGGTCGTCCTCGATCACCAGGATCCGCTTTTTGACGCCGTTGTCCGCGCCGGCACCCTCCCCAAAAACGGCTTTCCCACTATCGGCGCTACCGATGGGCAGCCGAACCGTGAAGCGCGAGCCTTCTCCGAGCTGGCTCTCGACGGAAATCGATCCCCCCATTTGCTCGGACAGTAACTTCGCCACCGCCAGGCCCAGGCCACAGCCGGCGTAGGAACGACCCTCACCCTTGGTTTCCTGCGTAAACCGGTCGAACAGGAAGGGTTTAAACGAGTCGCTGATGCCAATGCCCGTGTCGTCCACTTCGACACTCACCATGCCGGCTTCGCTGCTGACCGTGATCGTGACCTCGCCGCGGCGGGTGAACTTGATCGCGTTTCCAATCACGTTGCCGACGATCCGCCGGAACGCCGCCCGGTCCAGGTACGCCTTCACGGGCTCCTTTATGACCATTTTCAGGGGGATATCGTACTGATCCGCCTGGGGTTTAAAGAGCTGCAGCAGACCCTGGCACTCCAGCGTGATATCGATCAACTCGATCGAAAGCTCCGGCGCCGACTCGCCTTCGTACGATGCCATCCGAAGAATCGCGTTCAGCGTTTCAAGCAACCGGTACCCGCTGTCGGTGATGTAGCGGGCGAACTGCATTTCCTGCCCGCTGAGCTTGCTGGCCAGGTGCTCGGCAAAGCCGATCATCGACGTCAACGGCGTCCGCACCTCGTGGCTCACGTTCGCCAGGAAGGCCGATTTCGCGCGCGAGGCATCGTCCGCGCCATGGGATACCAGCCCCACGCCGTACTGGCCGGCATGGCCCGATATGTCGGACGCCATGGTCAGCGTCAGCTTCCTGTTTTTTCGGTCCTTCCCCAGCGTCACCGAATGCAACGCCAGAAGCCGCGTGTCGCCGACTTTGGTGCGGATCGAGACGCACTCAACGCCCTTACGTGTATACTGCTCGGCCAACTTGGGCTCCTTGAGCTGAATCCGCTGCCCCCGCACGAGCTTGGTCCACGCCGTCAGGGTCGTTGTCTCTCCTACTGGATACGACGACAGATCCGCCCACGCGCGGTTCATTTCCAGGATCGTCCCCCCTTCCGCGTGGAGTAACATCGGGAAAGGCCCCGCCAGAATCAGTCGTGCCAGGGCTTCTTCAATTCCATTTGCAATAACGGCATTATCGGAGCGGGCCGACTCGCCCTCGGGTTCGACAAGCCGTACCCCGAGCCCCGCACGCGCAGCGTCGGTGGATGGGCCGCCAAAAACAAGCTGGACTACATCCAGTTTCGACCCCGCAAAAGCCAGATACTGGATTCGCAATGGCACATTACCCAGATCCCGCGTGGGGATAACGACGGTTTCCACCTTGTTCGCATCGCGCTCGAAAAAGGCCTGCTGGATCGCTTTGCTGACCCGCCGGCTGTACACAGCCGGCAATTTCTCAAGGTAATCACGCTCCAGATGATACGCCTTGACCTGAAGCAACCCCTCGAACCGCCCGGTCATATGGAGGATATTGTACTGCTCATCCACCAGCAGGCTGGGCGGCATGTACTGCTTGATCAACTGCTCCTGATGAAACCGCACCAGTTCCTGGGGCGCGACGCCAGCACCCGGCATTGGCTCGTTCGTCGACCCAACAGCCGGCGTAGCCCCTTCCTCGCGATGCGCTTCTGTCGACGATACGGAGCGGACCGGCTCGATGGAGCCCGCCATCCCGTCGCTCTCACCCATCGATCCAAACGGATCGTCGAATACCGGAGAAACCGGTGGCATTGGATCATGGGCCCGTTTTGTGTCGGGCGGATCCGCAAAGACATCGTGCGCGGCCCAGGACACCCGGGCCGGCGTAGCCGCCGGCCGCTCGTCGGACTCACTCCTACCCGCACGCACCGGCTCTACGGACGGATACAACGTCTTCTCGTCCCGTTTGGTCACGGGTTCCAACTCGGGCGCCGGCAAGGACTCCAGCTCGGGCGCTGGCACCGATTCTAACTTGGGCGCTGGCAAGGACTCCAGCTCGGGCGCTGGCATCAATTCTAACTCGGGCGCCGGCAAGGACTCCAGCTCGAGCGTTGGTAACGGCTCTTCCGTAGAGTGCCCGTCCACAGCCTCGTCAAGCGGTACGGGCGCGGCTTCTACAGGAGCGAATACAGGATCCTCCGTGCGCGACACCGTGCGCCTCGCCTCTACCAGATCCTCGGGCTGCAGGGACATCTCGGCCGGAAATACCGTATCCTCGTCGAGTATCTCGTCAAAAAACCCAAGACCTACCGGGGCGTCGGACACCTTGAGACGGTATATTTGATGGACGTCCTCGACGGCCACGAAGGCATCGGGCAGGCCGGACGCAAACTCTTTCTCTCCCAGAAACAGATAGGCCTGGGGACGCAGCGCGTGGTGGAAAAAGGAAATAATTTGCCCTTGACTTTCCTTTTCAAGGATGGCGAGCAGGTGGCGGCACGTGATAAGGTCGAGGGTCTGAAAGGCCTGATCAATCAGTACATCATGGGTCGAAAACGTGACGGCATCGCGTACGAGTGGCGCCACGATGTACCCATCGGGTTGCGGGATGAAGTACCGCTCCAGACAAGCGCCCGACATCTGACGGCGAATCGTATTCGGATAAACACCCCGCCGCGCTACACGCAGGGCCGCCTGGTCGTTGTCGCTCGCAAAGATCTTGATCCGAGGCGGCGCTTCGAGCGTCGACGCGTACTCAAACAGGAGGATGGCGACGGAATAGGCTTCCTCACCCGTCGAACATCCCGCCACCCATACGCGAAGCGTATCGGACGCACTCTTGCCGTGAAACAGCGTGGGAATAACGTGCTTATCTAATGCCGCAAAGGCTTCGGGCACCTGAAAGAAGCCGGCCATTTGTATCTCGGGATGTACCAAAAGGGGCGCTATGTCTTTTACAGATGGGTAAGACGCGAATTCTCCCGCAAGAATTCGACCATTTTCGCCCGGGTGGGGCGTCAAGCATAGACGACCTGTACTTCGTCACGAAGGGAAACGGCTGCGTGAAATGTCTGAAAATTGCCTGCGTGCAAAAAGGTCGAGGTGATGCGCGAAGAACATCACCGACCCAGTCTGTACCGAGCGCCGGCGAAGGGTCAACCAGGTCTGCCAGCGATCGGCATCCAGCTCGGGGTGACCGGTCAACTCACGGGCATAGCCGTCTAGCAACTCATGCAAGAAGCACGCTTCCATTTCCGGCAGGTCGGACCCCATCGGCGCGCCCACCACCCAATCCGATCCCCCTACTTCGACAGCTGCGATCTCGGGCCGGCACGCGAGCTCGTAGGCGACATGCCGGCCAGTATGGCTGCGCGGTGCCCGTTCCGCTGCCGCACCGCGAACATCCATCGAGCGATGATACAAATGCTCGACCCGGGCGTCGAACGTGGCGTCAATCACCGGCAGCCAGCTGGTAACGCCATCGAACATAATAGGGAAATACATGCCACCTCCGGGTGCGACCACCTCGATCAGGCGCGTGAGCAGGGGTTCGATGTCGAAGAGATCGAGAAACGCCTGCGCGATGAGCAGGTCGAACGATCCGCGAGAGGCGCCATCAAGAAATGCGTAGACATCCGCCTGATCCAGTATGACATCGACCCGCCGCAAACCATGTGTCATCACAAAGCGGTGCTCATCCGCCCTCTCGAAATACAACCCCTGACGCTCGGCGACCTCGAGAAGCTCCCGCCCCAGCGCGTCCATATGTGTTGGTTCATTATCCACCAGCGTGTAGTGTACCGACCGGGTAGTGGTTGTGCCAAGCAGCCGCTCAACCATCCCCCCAACGCCGGCGCCCAATTCGAGAACGCGCAGAGGCCGGTCTGCCGGCGCCTCCTCCAGCACGCCGACGGCCAGCCGCCAGATGCGTTCATTGCGCGCGCGTTCATCCACCGTGCGTTTGGCGTGCAGGAATGGCGCATACCCCGAAGAATCGCCGGCGTTACCCATGGAGCCGCTTATCTGAGGCGTCGCGTGAACGAGGCCCGGGCCAACTCGTCTTCCCAGAGGCGCACCTCCACCTCGTCGAGCCCCTGTGTCTGGATTTCGGCGCAGAGTCCGTCACAGAAGATCCGTGCGAAGTGCTCGATACTGGGGTTGAGGCCGGCAAACTCGGGCAGGTCGTTCATCGTCGTATCCCGAAAGCGCCCGATCAGGCGTTCCATGGCGCCCTTCACGTCATCGATATCCACGAGGTAGCCGTAGGTATTCAGCTCCGGCGCCTGCAACTGCACCTCGACGGTGAAAACATGGGAGTGCCACTCGTTTTCAGGGCCGGCATTCGGGACGGTCAGGAAATGTTGCGCCACAAACGTGCGCGTCACAAGGAGACGATACATAGGCAGTCGTGTTTAATACGGGACAGCGCCAGGCGGACCCGTGAAGATGACCTGAATCGCCTGCCCCGGATCCGTGGAGAGCATGTCATAGGCTTCGGCAGCTGATTCGAGCGGGAAACGGTGGGTGATCAGCCGGGAGGGCCGGATCCGGTGGAGGGCATCGAGAACAACGTCGATGCGCCGGCGGGGCGTCCATCGACCAAGCAATCGTGGGTGGATCGCACTGACCTGGCTACTGGTGATGGTCTGTTTCGCCCGATGAAACCGTCCTCCAAGCCCCAATTCGACGGATTTCGAGCCGTACCACGACCCCACCACGATGCGGCCGGCGTAGCCCGTCAGGGCAATCGCCTGATCGAGCGCGGAGGGGTTACCACTGACCTCGATGGTCAGGTCTGCCCCAAGGGCATGTTCATCGCCCATCAGCGCCTGCACGACCCCTTCGTCCTGCGCCTGTTCCGGCGTCAGCGTACGATAAAACCCGAGCGCCTCGGCGTGCTGGCGGCGCAGCGTGTAGGGGTCGATGCCGATGGCGCGGATATGCGGGCCCAACAGCGCCCCGGTCAACAACCCGACGACCCCCAGGCCCGATACCAATACCCGTTCTCCGAGCAGGGGCGCGGCGTCGTGGAGCATGCCCACCGCCGTTTCCATATTTGGCAAGAAGACCGCCTCTTCGTCCCCGAGGGAATCCGGGAGGAGGATCAACTGCTCCATCGGCGCGGTGAAGCGTTCAGTGTGAGCATGGAACGCAAATACCCGCCGACCGACCCACGATTCGCCGGCAGGATCGCCGGCGGCCTCAACCTCCCCGACTGTACAATACCCGTACGGCATCGGGTATCGGGGCGGCCCGGACAGTGCGTCCACGGTTTCCTCAAGCCCGGCCGGCACGTCCCCGCGGTAATACAGCAGCTCCGTCCCCGCGCTGATACCCGAGCACCGGGTACGAACGGTCACCTCGCCTGGCGACGGCGCCGGGATGGCGTGCGGGTCGAGTCGCACGCCGTGTTTACCGTCGAACAACAGCGTTCGGGTGGAGAGCATGGGCAAAGCGGGGTGTGGGCCGGCTCAAGCGCCCGGCGGGTCGGCGTGTAACACGAGGTCGGCACCGGCCCAGAACAGGTGGACCGGCGTCAGGTCCACATACAAACCGGGGCCAACACTGCCGTGCGGCGTCAGCCCTGCCGGCAACACCGGTTTCCCGGCCAGGTACCGCATCGCGATCGTGACGACAATATGGTCAACAAGCCTCTCCCGGAGGAAGCTTTCGATCACCCGACTCCCTCCCTCCACCATCACCGAACGAACGCCGCGTTCGCCCAGGTAAGTGAGCAGGGCCGGGAGGTCTACACGCCGCGAGGCCGAGGCGGGCAGCCGAACCACATCGGCGCCTGCTGTGATCAGCCGCTGCTCGGCGACGGAACAACAAGCCGGCGTCGTGGCGATCACCGCGGCCGGTGCGGACGTCTCGAGCAAGCGGGCCGTGTGCGGCATACGGAGCATGGAATCCAGCACGACCGGACGTGCGTCGGCGCCCTGCACGAGCCGTGTCGTAAGCCGCGGGTCATCTGAAAGCACCGTTCCCACGCCAACCAGGATCGCATCGTGCATGGCCCGGAGGGCATGGGTGTAGGTGATGGCTGCCTCGCCGCTGATCCGAAGCGGAACGCCATCCATCCGCGCGATCGACCCATCGAGGCTCTGGGCATAACAGAGCGTGACAAATGGCCGCCCCGATAGCGATTGATGGCTTTCGGCACGCCGGCGTAGCGATTCCAGCGCCCGAGCGGCTTCCGGTGGAACGTCCATCCTCACCGAATGACTCGGCCGGTTGCCCGGTCGAAAACGTGGAGTTTGCCGAGATCGAGCCGCAGGGCCACGGGTTGGCCGGGCTCTGGGAGTTCCTGCGGAGCCACGCGGGCAACGATCGCATGACCGCTCACGTGGGCGTACAGGAAGATTTCATTACCCATCGGCTCGATCACTTCCATCACGGCATGGATCGGATGTGAAGCCGCCGGCACGCTCGCTCCGCCATCGATATAAAGATCCTCGGGGCGAAAGCCCAGCAGCACGTCCGTTCCGATGGCGGCTTGAAGCTCCGATCCACGCGAAGCCACTGGCACCGCCGCGCCTGCTCCATCCGTGTTAAACGCAACGCCTCCTTCCTGCGCGACCAGCCGGCCCGGTAGGAAGTTCATCGCGGGGCTTCCGATGAAGCCGGCAACAAACGCGTTTGCCGGGTAATTGTAGAGGTTGAGCGGCGTGTCGATCTGCTGGATGATCCCGTCTTTCATCACCACGATGCGATCCCCCATGGTCATCGCCTCTACCTGGTCGTGCGTCACATAGACCATGGTGGCGCCCAGCCGGTGGTGCAGCTTCGAGATCTCCGTCCGCATCTGCACGCGGAGCTTCGCGTCCAGGTTCGAAAGCGGCTCATCAAACAAAAAGACACGTGGCTTCCGTACAATGGCTCGTCCAACCGCGACGCGCTGTCGCTGGCCGCCGGAGAGCTGACCGGGCTTGCGATCCAGAATGTCTCGAATACCCAGCACGTCGGCCGCCTGTTCGACGCGCTGGCGGATTTCATCCTTCGGATAGTGACGCAGCTTGAGGCCAAACCCCATGTTGTCTCGCACGGTCATATGCGGATACAGCGCATAGTTCTGGAAGACCATGGCGATGTCTCGATCCTTGGGCGCCAATTCATTCACCACCTGGTCTCCGATCTCGAGCGTGCCTTCCGTGATCGTCTCAAGGCCGGCAATCATCCGCAATGTCGTGCTTTTGCCGCAGCCCGATGGCCCCACGAGCACAACAAATTCGCCATCCGCAATCTCAAAGCTGGCGTCATTCACGGCAACCATGCCGCCGTCGTATACCTTTCTGATGCCGTTGAGGCGAACGCTGGACATAGCGAATTCGAGCGAATACGAAGGGTTTGTGATATCAGAGCCGATCAAGATAAGACGTCATCACGAGAAACACAGGCAAGGCTGAATTAATGGGGATCTATCACAAAAACACCCCTCATGCACAGGAATTCAGGCTATTAGTAAGCGTTTTTTAACGATAAACATCCATAAAACCTTATTTATTCACCTTTTCCATGCGAATACCTGGCTTGACGTACCTTATCTTCCGGGCGCAGATGTCCCCCCCGAGCGGTTGCATTCCGCCGCCGACTCGATCCGCTGTCTATCTAACGTACTCACCATGATGCAGCACGGTAAACAGAAAGCGACCATCTACGATGTTGCCGAGCGGGCCGGCGTGGCCATTTCGACCGTTTCACGCGTGTTGAATAATTCGACCGACGTTTCGGATGCCACGCGCGCGCGCGTTATGCAGGCGATCGAGGAATTGCGCTTCCGGCCGGACAGAACCGCAAAGACGCTGGCTCAGAAGCAGACGGAAACGCTGGTCATCGCCATGCCGTCCTTCACGACGCCATTCCATACCGAATTGCTGAAAGGAGTCCGAAGCCGCATCAAGGAACTGGAATACGATCTCCTTCTGTTTGACCTCGGCTCGCGAAATCCGAAAGAGAAGTTGCTGGATTTTCTCGGCAAGGGGTCGGTTGATGGCCTCTTGCTGGCCATGCACGTGGACGATGAACTGGCGAATGAACTCCTGACCTTGCGCGCCCCGGTGGTCCTCATCGGCAACAAACGACCCGAGTTCGATTCTTATTACTGGGATGACGAGGGCGGCGCCCGGTCGGCGGTCAACCACTTTATCCAACAGGGACACAAACGAATCGGCATCATTACCTCTCCCATCGAAGACGATGTGGTCCAACAACGCCGGATCGAGGGGTACCAGGTGGCCATGCAACGCGCCGGCATCACCGTGGACCCGCACTGGATGCAGAGCGGATTAACGGAGAAACACGCGGGCATCAGCGAAGAAAGTGGCTACGAGGCCATGCAGGCGTTCCTCCGGCTCCCTGAGCGAGTCACGGCTGTCTATGCCATCGGCGATACGCTCGCGATCGGCGCCTGGTATGCGCTCCGCAAAGCCGGCCTCCGGGTGCCGCAGGACGTTGCGTTGATCGGCTACAATGACATCAAAACGAGCCTCTACATCGGGCTTTCGAGCGTGGATCAAAAGATGCAGCAAGTAGGCCACCAGGCAACCGATCGTATGATCTTCCGCCTGCTCAACCGGAATACCGAACAACGGGTGGATGTATTCACGGTGCCGGAGTTGCGGGTGCGTGAATCTTCAACATTTGATCGTACCACATAATTCGCGGCGTGCTCGTATCTTCGGCACTCCACTCGCCGCTTGATCGAAAACGCCGTCTTCTATGCTGCCACATGCCGTCATCGAGCGCCAGCTCGATGCCACGATACGGGAAACCCATCTGCCGATTGCCGGCGCCCGCTACCAGGGAAAGGTCCGCGATACCTATCGCACGGGGACCTTCCTCGTACTGGTGACGACCGATCGTATTTCGGCGTTCGACCACATTTTACGTCAGACCATCCCGTTTAAGGGGCAGGTACTAAACCGGCTCGCCGCCTATTTCTTCGAACGAACCCGCGACATCATCCCCAACCACGTCATCTCAGTGCCGGACGCCAACGTGACGCTGGCGCATGCTTGTACCCCGATCCCCATTGAATTCGTCGTGAGGGGGTATCTCGCCGGCCATGCCTGGCGTACCTACGCTGCCGGCGACCGGGTTCTATGCGGCGAGCCGCTCCCTGAGGGCTTCCGGCAAAATAGCCGGCTCCCTATCCCAATACTGACGCCGGCAACCAAGGCCGACGAAGGGCACGACGAAGACATCAGTGTCCGGGAAATAGTGGATCGGAATCTTCTGGACGCGTCGACGCTGGAGACCCTGAAACGGGCGGCGTTGGCGTTATTTCAGCGGGGCACGGAACTCGCCAGGGCGCAAGACCTGATCCTCGTCGACACCAAGTACGAATTCGGCCGCACGCCCGACGGGGAGTTGCTGCTCATCGATGAGGTGCATACGCCGGATTCATCCCGCTATTTTTATGCGGACACGTACGAAAAGCTACTGGCGGCCGACCAGCCCCAGCGACAGCTCTCCAAGGAATTCGTCCGAGAGTGGCTGATGGCGCAAGGCTTCCAGGGCAAAGATGGGCAGCGGCTCCCGGATCTACCGGACAGCTTCCGGTGCGAGATCGCGGCGCGGTACATCGAACTGTACGAGAGAGTAACCGGGCTCCCCTTCGAACCGGACACGCACCCCGATCCCGCCGGCCGGATCGCACGTGCTGTTGCCGTGGCGCTGGCGGGTCTCGCGGCCTGATGACGGCGCT
>JBGSPJ010000289.1:0-2532 GCA_041738655.1 Rhodothermales bacterium
GGCGGTGACGATCACCGGCGCCGAAACCGCCCGGGCGGTGGTGACGCCGACGGCGGCGTGCCGGCCCAACTGGCTGGCGACGAATACTGACTGCGCCGAAGGGGTTGCGCACATCATCCTGGAGGTGACGGACGGCGGGACGCCGGCGTTGACGCGGTACAAACGGGTGGTGCTGCGGGTGCGGGGATAGGGGCGGGTACGATGGCCGTGCGCCCCTACATGGTTGGTAGCCTGCGTCTCAGGAAGATCCCCTCCTCGTCGAGGAGGGGCAATCCCGACCCCAGTCGGGATGGGGTGGTTAAAATCCACGCCGCAGCCCCACCACCCCATGCCGGCCGCGATACATCGCCGCCGGGATCTGACATAGCATTGACACCACCGTTGATTAATCTCTGCATTCTACCTCACTTATTGGAATGCGGGATGAGTCCAACAGTATTTCGGTTACAGGGTCTACGCTTTTACTTCTTTTCTCGGGAGGAACCACGTGCCCATGTACACGTCCATGGAGAAGAAGGAGAAGCTAAGTTCTGGCTCGAACCAGAGATCTCACTGGCCAGAAACGAGGGTTTTCCGGGCTGGCAGTTGAAGCGGATACAGGAAATCATAACGGACAGACAAGATGAAATTCGAAGAGCGTGGCATGAGCACTTCGGGGGTTGAATTGACCAACGTATCCGCGCACGGATTCTGGATACTCGTTGGTGGCGAGGAACTCTTCCTGTCATTCGAGCAATTTCCCTGGTTCAAGGACGCCACGATCGGCCAGATTACCGGGGTTGAGCTCGTGTCGGAGCATCATCTGTACTGGCCGGCGCTGGATGTTGACCTGTCGCTGGATTCAGTGCGTCATCCGGAGAAGTACCCGCTCGTAAGCAACATCGACCGGTAGGTGCCGCAAGAAACGAGTACGCGTACGATTTTAAGGATGGGCCGAGTCGGTGAGGCGCGCGGCATTCCCGCGAACCGTTCGTTCGGCGCCGGTTTGTTCTTCCCACGAGTGCGCGTAGAGGCCGCCCTGGAGCAGCAGCTCGGCGTGGGTGCCGGATTCGACGATCCGGCCTTCCTCCATCACACAGATCCGGTCGGCCCGCATCGCGGTGGTGAGCCGATGGGTGACGATGACGGTCGTGCGGTCTTTCGCGAGGGTGAGGAAGCGGTCGAGCCAGCGGGCCTCGGCCCAGGGGTCGAGGTAGCTGGTGGGTTCGTCGAGCAGGAGGATGGGGGCTTCGCGGAAGAAGGCGCGGGCGAGGGCGACGCGCTGCCACTGGCCGCCGCTGAGGTCGACCCCGCCGCTGAAGCGTTTGTCGAGCTTCGTATCGTAGCCGGCCGGCAGTCGGTCCAGCATATCCGTCACCCCGCTGGCCTCGCAGGCCTTTTTTACCCGTTTTAGATCCACGCCTCGTTCCTGGTCGCCCATGGCCACCGTCTCGGCGAGGGTGCCGGCGTAGTTGACGAAGTACTGGAACAAGGCCGCGATCTGGCGGAGGAGGGTCGGATGGTCCCAATCCTGTAGATCGACCCCGTTGAACCGAATGGTCCCGCGCCTGGGGGTGTAAAACCGGCAGAGGAGATGGATGAGGGTGCTTTTGCCGGCGCCGTTGGGGCCGACAATGGCGACGGTCTGCCGCGCGGGGATCGACAGGCTGAACCCCTGCAGCGCCAGCTTTTCGGCGCCGGGGTAGGCGAAGTCGACATCTTCGATCTCGATCGCGTACGGCGGTTCGGGAGGCGCGACGATTCGGGCCGGCGGCGGTGTCGCCGGCTGGATATCCAGAAACGTAAACAGGTGCTCGAGAAACTGGATGCTTGCGTAGATCTGCCCGAGGTTGCCGATGAGCGTGCGCGCGAGCCCCTGCCCCTGCTGGAAGGCCTGGTAAAACAGCGCGAGGTCCCCGAGCGAGGCGGCGCCCTGGACAGCGCGCGACCCCATCCACACCATGACGGCGCCCGTGGCCAGGAAGGCGAAAAAGCCGGCACCGGCCTGGGACATACTCTGGCCCTTGAGGAGATCCAGCTGGCCGTCTCGCAGCGTCGCACGGAGGGCGGCGTAGTGCGCGCGGAAATGGCCGCTCAGCCC
Organism: Rhodothermales bacterium; assembly: GCA_041738655.1. Lineage (GTDB taxonomy): Bacteria > Bacteroidota > Rhodothermia > Rhodothermales > JAHQVL01 > JAWKNW01. The sequence goes on from JBGSPJ010000289.1 coordinate 2,081, forward strand.
GAACAGGCGGACCTCCGGCGCGTGGTAGCGGCTCGTGAGGATCCAGTCGAAATACTGCGTCCGGCGGCGGCTTTCCGTCGTGCCGCTCCACCAGCTATGATGCTGGCGGCTATGGCGGACGACGGCCCACAGTGCAGGCAGGGTGCTGGCGACGAGTAGCAGCGGCAGCCACCACCCGTAGGGAATGATGAGCGCCGCGATGGCGACGATGGTGACGCCGTGCTGGACGAGGCTGCCGAGGTTTTCGAGAAGGGTGAGCGAGTGTTTGTCCGCCTGGCTGTTGGCCCGCTCCATCTCGTCGTAATACGCCGGCGACTCGTAAAACGCCATGTCCACCCGCGCGGCCTGTTCGTGGACAAGGGCCTTGACGTGGTCCTGCAGGTATTCCGACTGCGCCGTGCGCACCCACCGCGTCAGGCCCTGGAGCACCTGGGTGAGGACGAGCACCGCGC
>JBGSPJ010000303.1:0-21842 GCA_041738655.1 Rhodothermales bacterium
CTGGAGTGACCAACAGGCAGAGCGCCATGATACATGCGATGTGGTATCGTGTCGATTTCATGGTTTTGGCAGTCGAATGTGGAAATGTGGGGGTCGATAGGATATGCGCACATCCCGGCCCGGACCCGACACCCAGCCGCCGCAGCGCAAATCCACGGGCCGGCGTATATTGGGCATTATTCCCTTCCATACCCCATCACACGCATGCTTCTTCTCCGCTTCTCCCGCGTCCTCGCCGCGGCACTTCTTGTCGTTTTTGTACTGGCAGGGGGCTGCGATACGCCCTCCGAGCCGGCAGCCGACCTCGTCCTCACCAACGGCCGCATCGTCACAGTGGACTCCCTCGTCCCGGAGGCCCGCGCCCTCGCCGTCCGGGGCGACCGTATCCTGGCGCTGGGCACGGAAGAGGAAATCGCGTCGTACATCGGGGACAGCACGGAGGTGATCGACCTCGCCGGCCGGCTCGCCATCCCTGGCTTCATCGAGGGCCACGGACATTTCCTGGGGATTGGCGAGGCCAAGATGATCCTGGACCTGACGCAGGCCCGTACCTGGCAGGAGATGGTCGATATGGTCGCCGTGGCCGCGGAGCAAGCCGAACCCGGCGCGTGGATTCTTGGCCGCGGGTGGCACCAGGAGAAGTGGGACGAAGTCCCCGCCGGCACGGTCGACGGCGTGCCCACCCACCACGCGATGAGCGCCGTCTCCCCTGAAAACCCTGTCTTCTTCGGCCATGCCAGCGGACACGCCTCGTTCGCCAATGCCCTCGCCCTCGAACTCGGCCGCGTGAGCCCCGAAACGCCCGACCCCGCCGGCGGCGAAATCGTCCACGACGCACAGGGCGAGCCGACCGGCCTCCTCCGCGAAACCGCTCAGGGGCTCGTGGGCCGCGCCCTCGACAGCTACCTCGCCCAACGAAGCCCCGAACAGATCGAGGCCGACCTCCGGAAACAGGTCGAACTCGCCGGCGCCGCCGCCCTCGCGGCCGGCATCACTTCGTTCCACGACGCAGGGTCGTCGTTCGAGGAGATCGACTTTCTCAAGCGCATGGCCGACGAAGGCGCGCTGCCCGTCCGCCTCTACGTGATGGTCCGCGGCGAATCCCCGGAAGAGCTGGACGCCCGGATGGATGCCTACTTCCTGCCCGACTACGGCAACCACTTCCTCAACGTCCGCTCCATCAAACTCGTCATTGACGGCGCGCTCGGCCCCCACGGCGCCTGGCTGTTGGAGCCGTACGAGGACATGCCAACCAGCGCCGGCTTGAACCTCGCCTCCATCGAGTCGCTCGAAGCCGCCTCCCGCGTCGCCATCGCCCATAACTACCAGGTCAACATCCACGCCATCGGCGACCGGGCGAACCGCGAGGTGCTCGACATCTACGAGCGCCTTTACGCGGAGTATCCCGACAAACAGAACCTCCGCTGGCGCATCGAACACGCCCAGCATCTCCATTCGGACGACATCCCCCGCATGGCCGAACTTGGCGTGATCGCCGCGATGCAGGGCATCCACGCGACATCCGACGGACCGTGGGTACCCAAACGCCTCGGCGAGCAGCGCTCGCGGGAGGGCGCGTACGTCTGGCAGAGCCTGTGGGAGGCCGGCGTGGTCGTCGGCAACGGCACCGACGCCCCGGTGGAGGACGTCAGCGCCCTGTCCAGTTACTACGCTACCGTCAGCCGGCGCCTGAACGACGGCTCGGTCTTCTACCCCGAACAGCGCCTCACCCGCGAGCAGGCGCTCGCTTCCTACACCATCAACAACGCCTATGCGGCGTTCGAGGAAGACATCAAGGGGAGCCTGGTACCGGGCAAACTCGCCGACATCACCGTGTTATCCCACGACATCCTCACGATCCCCGAGGAGGAGATTCCCTCCACCGAGGTCGTCATGACTATCGTGGGCGGCCGGGTGGTCTACCGCATGCCCTGACGCGCCGGCTGTTAAAAACTGAATGAGGCCGGCGTACGCGTGCATTTTATTACAGTTTTTGTGTACAATTCGGACGCATTCCTAACGCGAATCCCCTGTTTTCGGCCGTCTTCGGACCCACGCGGTCGATGGACCGGGGTTTGATCGCGCGCTACCCTGCGCGGACAACGCGCTATCGCGCTTTTTCTTCCTTCCCATTGCCCAACACCTACCCATGAATCTTCTCTCCAATGTGCTCCAGAACGGAGCCGTGCTCCAGCAGATGGCCAAACAACTGAACCTGGACCCGAACCAGGTGCAGAGCGCCGTGACGCACATGATCCCCGCGCTTACCCGCGGCATCCAGAAAAACGTGTCATCCCCGGGTGGCCTGGAAGGTCTTCTGGGCGCGATCCAGAAAGGCAGCCACACCCAGTATGTCGAAAACCCGAACCTGCTCGGCCAGGCCGAAACGATTCAGGACGGCAACGCCATCCTCGGGCACATTCTCGGTAGCAAGGACGTGAGCCGCAATGTCGCCGGCCACGCCGCGCAGCAAACCGGACTCGACGCCGGCCTCCTCAAGAAAATGCTCCCGATGCTCGCGACGGTCGTGATGGGCTCGCTCAGCAAGCAAACCTCCAACGCCGGCCTCCTCGAAGGCCTCGCCGGCGCCGCCATGGGCGGTGGCAACAGCGGCGGCGGCGGTGGACTCCTCGGCGGCCTCCTCAAAGGCCTCGCCGGTGGCGGTCAGCCCCAGCCGAAAGCCGCCGGCAATCCGGCGCTCGACATGCTAAGTGGTTTCCTCGACGCCGACAAAGACGGCTCCGTCGTCGACGACCTCCTCGGCATGGCGAAGAAGTTCTTTTGATCGCAATGGCTACGTGCTGACCCAGCGTGTAGCCTGACAAGGTTTGCTCAGGGACAGGCCCCTCCTCGCTCTCGATACGGGGAGGGGCAAATCCCGACGACATCGTCGTCGGGATGGGGAGGGTTGTCTGGGGAGGTGTCCCACGGGATTAGCGCCGCCCCCCCAATCCCCCCATCAGCCGCCGGTGCAGCCCCCCGAACCCACCGTTGCTCATGATGAGCACCACATCTCCGGGGACGAGGAGGCCGAGCAGGATCTCCAGCATCTCATCAGCGCCGGCCGAGCGGTGAGCCGGCACGCCCCGAGCCTCAAGCGATCGTACAATCACATCCGGGTCCAGAAAATCCTCCACCCGGTCGTTGTGCCGAAATGGAGGCGTCGTCAGACAGGCCACATCGGCGCGGACCATCGCTTCCACATAGGCGAGCTCGAAGGCTTTTCGCCGGCTGGTGTTGGACCGCGGCTCGAACACGGCGACGAGCCGGCGCCCCGGATGGGCATCCCTTACGGCATCGATCGTGACACGAACGGCCGTCGGGTGGTGTGCGAAGTCGTCCAGTACCCGAATGCCGTTCACCTCGCCGAGCACCTCCTGCCGGCGCATCATGCCGGGGAACGTCGCGAGGCCGGCGCGGATTTCCTCGAACGAGAGCCCTTCGTCCAGCGCGATCGCCACGGCGCCCAGGGCATTACTCAGGTTGTGTAGCCCGTGCATGGGCAGCTGGAGCCGACCGGGCGCATCCCCGGCAGATACCAGCGTAAACGACTGCCCGGCTGCGTCCACCTCCCGGTCGCGACAGGAGATCGTATTGGCAGGGTCCAGCCCATACAACACCACGCGGCTCCGCGCCTGTGTCGCCAGCGCCCGGACCGGCTCGTGGTCGCCACACAGGGCAAGCAGTCCATCGGGGGGGACCAGCCCGGCCAGTTCGACGAAGGCCGCGCGGTAGGTTTCCCAGTTCGGGTAGATGTCCGTATGATCCAGCTCCATCGATGTCACGATGGCGCTCGCCGGCCGGTAGTGGACGAATTTGGGCCGTTTGTCGAAGTACGCGCTGTCGTATTCGTCGCCTTCGACGACAAAGTGCGGCCCCGTACCGACGCCGAAACTCGTGCCGGCCCCCTGCATCACGCCGCCCACCAGAAACCCGGGGTCGCGGCCGGCCGAACGGAGCAGATGAATCAACAGCCCCGTCGTGGTCGTTTTCCCGTGGGTGCCGGCCACCACGAGCGAACGCCGCCGCGCGAGGAAAAAGTGCGCGAGCGCCTCGGGGAAGGATTGTTGGACAAGCCGGCGGTCGCGGGCGGAGGCGGCCTCGGGATGGGTCGGCGTGCAGGCGTTGCCGACCACGACGAGGTCCGGCGCAGGCTTGAGATGCGTGGCATCATACCCCTGATACACAGCGATGCCGGCCTCGGCCAGACGATCGCTCATGGGTGGGTAGACCGCCTGATCCGCACCGGAGACCGTGTAGCCGACCTCCTTCAGCAACCCGGCCAGGGAGCCCATCCCCGTGCCGCAGATGCCGATGAGATAGACCGTGCGGATGGCTTCCGGTGCCGGCACGGGCGGACGCGTGAAGAGGCGCAGATGGGCGTCGGGGAGGGACGAAATACTCATTCGGCTGGCGCATTTCCCGTTTCGACCGGGCGGGAAGCCCGGCCCGTGGGGGTCACGGCCTCGCCTGAGTCGGTGACCAGACCCAGCCGGCGCGCCCGCCGCGTCCACTGCTGCCGCGCCCACTCCTGCAAATCCTGGATCGTATCCGCTTCGTCGACGATCTCCATGCCGAGCAACGTCTCCACCACATCCTCCATCGTCACGATGCCCGCGAATCCGCCGTATTCGTCCACCACCATCGCAATGTGATCGAGACGGTCCAGCAGACGGTCCAACAACGCCGAGATCGACAGAGCGTCCGGCACTACCATGATCTCCCGGGCGAGCGCATCCAGCGTCAAGTCCCCCTGCCCCTGTGCGGCTTTCAGCAAGATATCATCCTTCAACACATAGCCAGTCACGACATCCCGCGTCTCTTTAAACACGAGGATACGCGAAAACCGGAATTCCTCATGCGACTCCATCACCTCGTCGATCGTCATCGAATCCGCCAGGGAAAAGACGACGATACGCGGCGTCATGATATCCTTGACGCGGATAGAGGTAAATCGAAAGAGATTTTTCAGGATACGGGATTCATTTTCGTGGAATACCCCTTCCTGATGGCCGATCTCGGCGAGGGCAGAAAACTCCTCCCGGCTGAACGACACTTTACTCCGATGCCGCGTCAACAACCGGGTGACCGACTGGGCCAGCCGGACGAGCGGCCACATCACCCACATGATCGGCACCAGGATCCGAACCACCACGGGCGCAAGTTGACGCCAGAAGATCGCGCCGACCGTTTTGGGAATGATCTCAGAGAAGATCAATATCACGAGCGTCATCGCGGCGGAGAACGCGCCAACGATCTGACTTCCAAAAATGGCCGCGGCCTGTGCGCCGGCCGCGGCGGCGCCCATCGTGTTCGCGATGGTGTTCAAGCTCAGGATCGCCGCGAGGGGACGGTCGATATGCGCCTTCAACGTACGAATCTTTCCACCAAGCGCACGGCCTTCCTGCTCGAGCCCCGCAATGTACGATGGGGTGATGCTCAGGAGCACGGCCTCCATGATCGAACAAAGAAAGGAGACGCCGATCGCCAGAAGTACGTAAATAGCAAGAAGTGTCATGCGGACGTGAACATCGTATCGACCGTTTGGATGCGTAATCCAGACCCCTAAATGGGGACATCCTGGCCTTGCACGCACGCAGCCGAAGGATGAGCCTTCATCTTACAATTTTCATCCGGTTTGTGCAACGTGATTTTCGGTCCGCTTACGTCCCCAATCAAACCAGATACACCCCAACGTTATCGAATGCGAAAGACGTGTCTATCACAACCGGGCAACGGCAGGGGCACACGGAAACGACTCATGCGTCCCGTCACCCCTCGCCGCTGCTCGCTCGCTTCAGTTCCTAATCGTCGGCTGTGTAAGCGCCTTTCACGCCGACCGCTGAGCGCCGTCGTCCTTCAGCGCATAGGCGCTGCCGTTCCCGCTCAGCTCAGGCACCAGACCACCGGGCGTACCGTCGCCGGCGACAGCATCCGCTTCTTCGTCCCTCGCTACAACGAACGTCTGCGAAAACCGCTGCGCGATGGAGTCGAAAACAGAGTACATGACCGGCACGATAACCAGGGTGAGGAAGGTCGCGAACGTCAATCCGCTGATGATCGAGATGCCCATCGGCCCCCAGAACTGCGTGTTCTGTGATCCCAGCTGGAAGTTCGGCGCAAAATCCGTCAGCAAGCCCACGAAGTCGATGTTCAACCCGACGGTCAACGGCACCAGGCCGATCACCGTCGTCAACGCAGTCAGAATCACCGGGCGAAGGCGGGTGGCGCCGGCTTCGATGATCGCCGCACGCTTGTCGATGCCGCGCTCGCGCAACTTCATCGTGTAGTCAATCAACACGATGTTGTTGTTCACCACGATGCCGGCAAGGCTGATCACGCCGATGAAGGTCATCAGACCAAACGGCGTACGCGTGAGGATCAGCCCCAGGAGCACCCCGATCAGGCTCAGCCCGACGGCTACCATGATGATGAACGGCGTGCTCACGCTGTTGAACTGGGCAACCATGATCATGAAGATGAGGGCCACCCCGATCAGCAGCACATACGTGAGAAAGCCGAAACTCTCCTGCTGCTCCTCGTTTTCGCCGGTATAGGTGAGGGTATACCCATCGGGCACGGTGGTCTGATAATCCGCCAGGTACGCCTGTGTTGCGGCCAGGACCTCCGGGCCGGTAAAGCCGTCGGCCGCCTTGCCCGTAACCGTGGCCACCCGATAGAGATCGAGCCGCGTCACCGATCCGAGTCCACCCTGCAACCGCATGTCGGCCACAGCGACGAGAGGGATTTGCTGCCCTTCATGCACGATGGTGAGGTTACGCAGGCTTTCGAGGCTGGAGCGGTCGGACTCCGCTAGCCGAACGACGATATCGTACTCGTCCTTACCGGTACGGTAAGTGCCGGCTTCTGAGCCGTTGATCGCGGAACGGATGGTCGACGCGATAAGACTCGTCGACAACCCGTACTGGGCTGCACGTTCGCGGTCGATATCCACCTGCAGCTCGGGCCGGCCCGCGCTCAGGTTGTCGCTCACATCCACCAACCCTGGCACTTTGCCGGTTTCCGACGCCTCGATCAATCGTGACTTAACCTCGGTCGCAACACGGGTGATCACCTCGAAGTCCGCTCCGGAAATCTCGATGTTCACCGGGTTGCCCACCGGAGGACCGGACTGATCCTGAGTGAACGTGACCTCGGTGCCGGGGATGCCTTTCAGCTGCTCCCGCAGTGCCGCCATGGTCAGGGGGCTCGGCTCCGCGCGGTCCTCGTAATCCACCAGGTTCAACGTGAGCCGCGCCCGCTCAGGACCGGCCGCGGAACCGCCAAACATGACGTCCCCGCCAACCCCGACACTGGCGAGCAGATTCTTGACGTTCGCGCGAATGTTCGGGTTATCGTGCAACAGGGCATCGATCCGGGAGTGTGCCTCCAGCGCCACGTCGTTGCTCGTTTCGAGGTTGGTCCCGAGTGGCGCCTCGAACTCGATCGCGACCTGGTTCGGGTCCGTGGTCGGGAAGAACTCAACACCTGTCGGGGCAAGCACAAAAAGTCCCAGAATGCCAAAAAGCGACCCGATCACACCGTTTAACAACCGGGAGCGGTTGTCTGTCAGAATCAGTTGTTTCGGGGCGTTCAACACCCATCCGAGTGCGCCAATAATCAAAACCAGCACTGGCACGGCCAGCAGCACCACAGCCGCGCTGGGATCGAGGTGACGAGGGCTCAATTGGATGATGCCCAGTAGCGCCCCGATGCCAATGGCCAGATATATGCCACCCTTTACCGTGGTCTTCCCGCCGATGTAGAGAATTTCGGCGATATGCACAAAGATGCCGATGAGGCCGACCACAGCCAGGATGCCACCGGGGACGAGCAGGATCATGCCGGCAATCTGGCCGGCGAAACCACTGACAATCCCTCCCAGACTCAGCGCCACGACGCCCAGCGTAAAGGCGCCCAGCGAAAACGTGTTGCGGAGCAAGGCACGCTTTGCGTTGTAGTCGCGCTCGAGCATCCAGTGCAAAAAGACCCGATACCGCTCTATCAACCGAGGCAGGCCGGTCTGGACGAAACGATCGCCCATGGGTTTAAACACGCGTTTGTGGAGCCAGACCAGCACGGGGATGGTCACAGCAAGCACGACCAGCGACTTCCAGTTGGCGATGCCGATTACAAGGCCCGTCAACGCCACGAGAATGGTCGCTCCGATCCGCGCCGCCCGGCGCATCGGCTGCGCTTCCTCGTTGTCCATGCGCGCATATATCCCCATAAAAACTGGGTTGATAACCAGCGCCACAAAAAGCGAGCAGATCAACGTGATGATGAGCGTCAGCGGCATGTAGCTCATGAACTCGCCGATGATCCCCGGCCAGAACAACATCGGCGCAAAGGCCGCCACGGTCGTCGCCGTCGATGCAATCACGGCCGCACCGACTTCGCCGGTGCCCAGCCGTGCCGACTCGAACCGGGAGTACCCCTGCTCTCGAAACCGATAAATGTTCTCGATGATCACGATCGCGTTATCGACCAGCATCCCGAGCGCGATGATCAGACTGAACAGGATGATGAAGTTGAGGGTGTATCCGAGCACCTGAAGGACAATAAAGGTGATAAACATCGACAGCGGAATCGCGATGCCTACCAGGAACGCATTTCTCACCCCCAGGAAAAACAACAACACAGCCACCACGAAGATGAGGCCACTGATCACGTTGTTTTCCAGGTCCTTCAACATAGCCTTTACGTTAACGCTCATGTCGCCCGTGATAACATGCCGTGTACCGGCCGGGAAGGAAAACACCGCCATCTTCTCGTCGATCTGCTCCACCGTATCGAGAATGTTGGCGCCCGAGCGTTTGACAATGTTCAGGCTCACCACCTGCAACGTGGCCAGCTCTTCGTCCGAGAGCTGACGTAGATTGCCCTCCTCGTCCTCCTCCTGCAACACTTCCAACCGCGAGTATGTCGCGCGCTCCTTGAAGCCAAAAACGATACTGGCCACGTCCCGAATGTAGACCGGCACGCCGCCGGGCGCATCTACCACCAGGTTCTCAATCTCTGCGGGCGCCTCGATCTCTCCGTTGACGCGAACCAGATAGTTGGCCCGATCGACATCAATCGACCCGCCCGGAATGTTGGTGTTTTCCTCGCGGATGGTCGCGATAACATCCTCGAAGGCCAGATTGTAGGACTTGAGCGCATTGAGGTCGACATTCACCTGAACTTCGCGTTCGAGGGCCCCGATCACATCCACCTTGAGCACCGAAGGAATGCTTTCAAGCTGCTCCTCGAGGTCCTCCGCCACGTCTTTCAACCGCGCGAGCGAGTAGCCGGCGGCCAGGTTGATCGTCATGATCGGAAACTCCTGAATGTCGATCTCGCTCACGATCGGCTCTTCGGTTTCCGGCGGGATCTCCGACTTGGCGATACCCACCTTATCCCGCACTTTCTGCAGGGCGTCATCGATCGACACATCGGGGTCGAACTCGATGATCACGGTTGACACTCCCTCCGTCGAGGTCGAGCGGATTTCCTTGATCCCACTGAGGCCCTGCACTTCCTGTTCGATGTGCTGGGTCACCAGCGACTCGATGTCGTCCGGGCTGGCCCCCGGGTAGATCGTGGTAACGACGATCTGCGGGATTTCGATGGAAGGGCTGGCTTCCTTCGGGATCGTCAGGTAGCTCAGCAGGCCGCCGATCGTAAGAATGGCGGTCAGCACCATGACGCTGGTGCGATACTGGATCGAGATATCGGTGAGTCTCATATGCGAGTGCCGAACGGTTGACGATGATTATTCGGTAGATACGAGGCGCAACGACGCGGTCTCGGTCGTCGAGACGACCTCGACGGCGTCGCCCTCGGTAAGGTTCTGCTGGCCGAGAATGACCACTTCTTCGCCGGCTTCGATGCCGCTTGTAATGACGACATAGCCGCCGTACGAAGCGCCTGTAGACACACTGCGACGATTCGCGACGCGCTTACCATCCTGTGTACCAACCACAAAGGCGCCATAACCCGACTCATCGAGCAGAATCGCGGTCTGCGGCACGACAAGCACGTCGGCCAGCCGGTCCCGCGTGACAAACAGGCGCGCGGTCATTTCAGGCTTCAACACGCCGTCCCGGTTCTCGACACGCACCTCGATCGGAAACGTACGGCTCGCGGCATCGATCGCTCCGCCAACAAACTCGACCGCCGCGGTGGTCCGGCCGTCCCCATTGGACCCGAATTCGATCTCGACCGGTGTCCCCTTGCGGATCGTGCTGGCATACCGCTCCGGTACGCCGGCCGCTACCTTCACGGCCGCGCTGTTCACCAGGCGTGCGACCGGGGCCCCCAGCATCACCTGCTCGCCGACTTCCGCCATGTGTTCTTCCACATAGCCGCCAAACGGGGCCGTAACCCGCGTATTGTCGAGCTGCTCGCGCAACTGGGCGAGGGCCGCTTCGGACTGGCGCAGCTGGGCGGCGCTCTGGTTCAGGCCGGCGCGGACGCGCTCGTATTCGTTGGCACTGATGATCGAATCCTGGTACAGCGGCGCCTGCCGGTCGTGCGTATCTTTCGAGAGATCGTACTGGGCTTTTGCGGCGTCCTTAACGGCCATGGCCTGCATATAGCCGGCGTACAACAGGGTCGAATCGATTTGTGCCACCACGCCACCCTTGCCGACATACGCCCCGCGAGGAGCCCGGTAAAGGAGCGTGCCGCTCGCCTCGGCGGACAAGACCGCGTCGTTGCTGGCTTCAACCGAACCGGTCAGCTCAATGACGTCCACAAAGGAGGTCGGGGAAACGACAAGGGTCTCGATGCGCACGCTCCGACCCACCGTTGTCACGGGAACAGGCGAAGCGGCCGCGGCGGTTGTCTCTTCGTTCGAGGCGCCACCACATCCCGTCACCGCGAGGGACGAAACGGCCAGCAAGACGATCGCGGTTACATGTATCGGGGAAAGACGAATCATAGGTCGTGTAGAGGTCATGATGAATAAGCTTCGTAGGCCTTCACTGGCGTCTAGTCGCGCCAGCGGGCAAGGGCAAGATTCAGTTCTTCCGAATCGGCGAGCGGCATACCCAGCGCCGTTTCGAATGCGCTCCGGGCGCGCAAATAATCGTGAATGGCCTGCAGGTGGTTAAGCCGGCTCTGATCCAGCTGGTCCGAGGCCGTGCGAACTTCCAGCGGCGTGGCCACCCCCTCTTCGAGTCGTTTGCCGGCGTAGGCATAATTCAACTCCGCGCGCTCGGTGTTACGCTCCTGACTCGCGATCTGCATCCGTGCCGCTTCCAGATTCCGGAGGGCCAGCGCCACCTCCTGGCGGACGCCCTGCAGCTGCTGATCGAACTGCACCTCCAGACGATCCGCGGCTATAGTGGCCTGCTGGGCCCGGTACCGACTCTGGAATCCATCGAACAGCCGCCAGCGAAGCTGGAAGCCCACGTTGACGGCCGGATTCCAGTAGCTGGAGCTAAAGAACGAATTGGATCCCTGCGAAAACGTGAAGGGGTCGTTGGCATCGGCGATGAGAAAGGTCCTGTTTCCAGGCACATTGCCGACATAACTCAGGTTGGCGAATGCACTCAGCGTGGGAAGGTAGCCGGCGCGCGTCACCCGTGCGTTAAGTTGCTGGAGCTTAATGCTCTCGCGCAACTGGTCGAGGTCCGGCCGCTGCTCGATCGCTACGCCGACAGCATCTTCCATGGCAATCGTCTGAAAATCTCCCAGCGACTCTACGGCGAGCTGACCGACCAGGCGAACGGGTTGATCGACGGGGATGCCCACCACCATTTTGAGCTGGTCAAATGCCTGCTCCGCTCGGTTTGCCGTCTGCAGTAGCGCCGTTTCCAGATTGGCCAGTTCCACTTCCATGCTCAGTCGCTGGAATTTTGGCGTCACGCCCTGCGACACCTGCCGCGAGATTTCATCCAGGGTAGCACCGGTTCGGCCAACACTCTGCCGGGCGACGTCAATTGACTCCTGCGCCAGGAGGGCCTGATAAAAGGCGGCCCGGACGTCGTCGATCATGACCTGCTCCTGCCGCTTGAGGCCGTACTCGCGGCCGGTCGTCAGGTACCGCGACGCTCCTTTCACCGCAATGAAGGCGCTGAAATCGAAGATCTTCTGGGTGACGGTGATGCCAGACTGAAACTGGTTCGGCACCGCGAACGGATTGTCCTGGGCATCCAGGACAATGCCCGCCCGGTCAATGCCTTCTTGCTGACGATCGATAAAGTCGTCGAACGTCAGCGGATCCGTGCCCGGGTCGTCATCCGTCCGCGACCGTTCGTTGTACGACAGCCAGTCCACAAACCCCAGCGAAGAGAAAAGATTGCCGGCCGAGCTTCCCGAGAACGGATTGGCGCTCTTCAGGTTACGGGTGTAGCTGCTCGATGCCTCGATCTGAGGATACAACTGGCCATACCCTTCTTTTACCTGCGCATCGGCCTCTTCCACGCCCAGACGAGCGTCTTGCATCGCATAATTTTGAATGTATGCGATCTGCAGCGCCTCTTCGAGCGTCAGCGCAATGGGATCACGGGGAGACAGTGGAGATAGCGTAGCGGCTTGCCCATAACCCACGCGGGGCGCCAGTGCGCCCAGGGGCAGGAGCGCCAACACGAGCACGCGCTCGAGCCAGAAACGACGACGATATACCATACGGTTGATTTTCTTTTGGCAGGATTGAACCGATCAAACTCTCAGTCCATCCATTAAGAGATGGGTCAAAAACCCGGCGGCCGACTCCGGGTCTGGCGGCGAACAGTCCGCGCCGCCGGCCAGCAACAAATGCACCTGTAGCCCCTGGATATTGCCCAGGATTATGTGCGCCGTCGCATGCACATCCATCGACCGAATCGCGCCGGCCTCCATGGCTGCCTCGATCGGTATAGTAAACGCGCGCACGATACGCTCCTGCTGTGCCCGGAAATAGGACGCATGGCCCTCATTCTCCCCAAAGCACATGCGATGCGCCTCTTTTACGAGAATGAGAAATAACTCCTTGTCGTGTAGATAGAAGGAGAGGGATGACAACGTATAGTCATAGAGCGCCTGGCGGAACGTTTTTTTCTTCTCGTCGACCGGAAGGAACGAGACCCGCACCAACCGCTCCATATCGTCATAAAATCCATCGAACAGGGCGAACAACATCCCCTCCTTCCCCTCCTCGAAGTAGTTGTAGAGGGTCCCTTTGCCGAATTCCGCCCGACGCGCGATATCATCGAGCTTCGCGTGCTCAAATCCTTTTTCGGCAAACTCCGCCCGCGCCGCCGCCAGAATGGCTTCTCTACGCACGCGACGCTCTCGCGCTTTTCGGGATGTGGGTACCTCCATACGGCCTTCAAGAAAAGTGACTCACGAGTCAGTTTCTGACCCCTACGTCACTTCGTCCCGCAAGATTCACAGCGCCCATTAAGAAGGTGTCAAGATTTTGCCGGCCCCGCCGTCTCACCACAAAAAAAGGCGCCCGACTCAGGGTGTGAGCCAGGCGCCTTCAGCAACCAGAGGAGATTCAACCAAACGCATGCCTATGATACGAATGCCGCAGCCATCGTGTCAATCTTTTTTGAGGGAAAACAGCGAAATGACTTAAAATATTTTCCCAATCATCGAGCAGCATTAAAATGGCAGTCAGAATTACCACAAACCTAAAAAACAACGCCGAGCACATTCCTCAACAAAACGATGAGCGCTCAATTGGGGATCAGCTCATTCAACAGGCGCTCGTTCGTCGGGATCTGCTGAAAATGGCGCAGCAGGGCCTGCATCGCCTCGATCGGCGGCCGGCTATTTAGCGCCCGGAACAGCTTGTGATGTTGCGCCACCATGTTACCGAGGAGCAACTCTTCGTTTCGGGTGCCGCTCTTGCGCAGGTTGATCGCCGGGTAGATGCGTTTATCCGCCATCTGGCGATCCAGCACGATCTCGGCATTGCCCGTCCCCTTGAACTCCTCGAAGATCACCTCATCCATCCGGCTGCCCGTTTCGATCAGCGCCGTGGCGATGATGGTCAGCGAGCCGCCGTTCTCGATGTTGCGTGCGGCGCCAAAGATCTTCCGCGGGATCGTCATGGCCCTTGAATCGAGACCACCGGACAGGGTGCGCCCGCTGCCCTCCGTCCACAGGTTGAAGTTTCGGCCAAGGCGTGTGAGGGAATCCAGCAACAAAACGACGTCTCGTTTCAACTCGACCAGCCGCTTGGCGTACTCGAGGGACAGCGTGGAGACGCGTACGTGATTATCGGCCTCGCGATCGTTGGAGGACGCAAAAACCATAGCCGAGGTCGACCGGCGGAAATCCGTCACCTCCTCGGGACGCTCGTCCACCAGCAACGCCACAAGGGCCACCTCGGGGTGATTTCGGGTGATCGACGCCGCGATCTGTTTCAGGAGGATCGTCTTGCCCGTTCGCGGCGGCGCGACGATCAGGGCGCGCTGCCCCTTCCCGATCGGAGCGGCCAGATCGACCGCGCGCATAGAGAAGTCGTTCGGACCCGTTACCAGATTCAGTTTCTCTTCCGGATAAATGATCGAGCCGGTCTCAAAATCCCGCGTTCGCGCCCACTCGTCCGGACTCACCCCCATCACCGAGGTCACTTTTTCCACCTGAAGATCGCCCTTGCGCCCCGGCCTCAACGTCCCTTCGAGCACCACGCCGTCACGCAGATTGAGCTTGCGAATCAACGGCGGGGGGGCAAATGCGTCGTTCTCTCCCTTCGGCAACTCCGGCCGTAACTCACGAATGAACCCAAACTTCTTGTCGCCAATCAGCTCGAGTATACCACGGAAAGGTATCTCTCCCATACAATGTTAATAGGATCTAGTCTCTGGGGTTATCTTGACCTTTATTTCCCCCACCACAAAAAGGCCAATCAAGTAAGGCCAACCAGGTAAGGCCAATTACATACCAATCTATAAAACAGGGAAACATCCCGCTTTATTCGGACATCGCCATGAGGCCACTCACAGCTTCGGATTTCCACACGCAGTAGCCCCTCTCTCGGCTTCCACCACCGCCGGGCCATGCTATCCGGACACTTTTTGAACGCGCAGGCTGAACGCGCAGGTGGGCGCGACTCGCGAGCTCCCAACTACCAACCAGGAAGGAATAGCTACAAAAACTCCGTCCTGGAACGTTGCATCCTGCCGTTGGTTTCCGGTACGCTTTACGGGCACTGAATAAACAAAGCGGACAGCGATGACCGACCCGAGCGAGTGGGTACCCCGCCTGCAGGTGGAACGGAGTGGGCCGGCACATGCGGCTGCGGTGGTCTTGTTGCATGGCTGGGGAAGCCGCGCCTCTCTTATGCGTTCCCTGGCGCCACCGTTGGCTCAAGACTGGCGGGTGCTGGCGCCGGACCTTCCCGGACACGGCGACTCGCCACCCCCACCCAATGCCTGGGGCGTGCCGGAATACGCGCGGCTCGTGGCGGCTTTCCTGGCCTCTGAGGGCCTGAAACAGGTTACTATCGTCGGCCATTCCTTTGGAGGACGCATCGCGCTCTACATGGCAAGCGAGCCAGAATTGGCCTCCTACATCGAACGGCTCATCCTGATCAGCCCGTCGGGAATGCGGCCGACGCGTTCGGCCGGCTATTACCTGCGCAGCGGCCTGGCACGGCTTCTCAAAACCCCCATCACGCTGCTCCCCCCCGGTCTACGCGCGACGGGGATGGACTGGCTCCGCCACACCTGGCTCTGGCCCCTTCTCGGATCATCTGATTTCCGGCAGTTACAGGGGGTCATGCGGGAGACGTTCGTAAAAACAGTGAACTGTTATCTGGAAGATCGACTAGGCCTGGTTTCGGCTCCTGTACTGATTCTCTGGGGAACCGAAGACGACGCGATCTCCAGACAGCAGATGACTAAACTGGCCGCCGGCCTCCCCAACGCCACGCTCGTCCCCCTCCCGAAAGCCGGCCACTATGGATACCTCGACCAGCCGGCGCTGGCCACCGAAGCCATCGGCCGTTTCCTGGAACCCGCCCTCTCCGCAGCCAGCGAGCGGTAAACCTACCCTATGGACTTGCTTTTTCCGACCCTTTACGGCCTGGGTATAGCCGCCGCGACGCTCACCGCTCTCTGGCGCGGCTGGCAGCGGCTGCGCTTTTACCTCCACATGCTGCAACTGGAAACGTACAAGCCACC
This sequence comes from Rhodothermales bacterium, assembly GCA_041738655.1. Classification (GTDB taxonomy): domain Bacteria; phylum Bacteroidota; class Rhodothermia; order Rhodothermales; family JAHQVL01; genus JAWKNW01. The sequence continues at coordinate 16,104 of JBGSPJ010000303.1, forward strand.
CCGTTTCTGGTCCTGGCTCCTCTCGCGCGGACGCGACCAGGTGCTCCGCGTCTCCCACCTCCTGGGCCTGCTGCTCATCGCCGCCGCGGCCCTGCATCGCTATGGCGCGGTCGCGGCCGCTTTTTTATGGGCGATCGCGTTTGCCTCCTCCAGACACTATCTGGGGTTTCAGATCAAAAAGCCGATAGCATTCACCCCCCGGATGAAACGACTGGCTGCCGCGACGGTTGGGTGTGCGGCCGTCCCCGTCGTCGCCGGCTCTGTGCTCGCGTTCTCCACGACACCCTTGCAGGGCGCGGCCGGCTATCTGCTCGGCTGGCTCGTGGCCGACCTCCTGGCGCCGCTCTGGGTGCTCCTTGCGGCCTACATCACCGCACCTTACGAACGTGGCATCCAGGAAGGATTCAAACGCCAGGCACGATCAACCCTTCACCAGCGCACCGATCTGCAGGTGATCGCGGTCACGGGATCCTACGGGAAGACAAGCGTCAAATTCATCGTGGCGGAAATCCTCCGTCAACGCGCCAACGTCCTGGCCACGCCGGGCTCTTACAACACCCCCATGGGCATCTGCCTCGTCGTCAACGAGCAGCTCAAACCCGAACACCAGATGCTGATCCTCGAGATGGGCATGCGGTATCGAGGGGATATTCGGGAGTTATGCGGCATCGCCTCGCCCGACCTCGGCATCGTCACCTCGGTGGGGCCGGCGCACCTCGAAACGATGGGCTCGATCGAGGCCATCGCGGCCGAAAAAGGCGACCTGCTTGCCGGACTGAAACCAGGCGGCATTGCGGTGCTCAACGCCGATGACCCCCACGTGGATGAGATGGCGGCCCGCGCCCCGGGCAAGGTGTGGCGCGTATCGGCCGGCGCCACGCTTAACGCCGACATCCTCGCGCGAGACATCACCTACGGCCCGGAAGGCGTCGCCTTCATCGTTCGCGACGACACCGGCGCCGAGCATCCCTTTCGCTCGCAACTGCTCGGTCAGCACAATGTCCTGAACATTCTGCTGGGCGTGGCCGTCGGCCGCCACTACGGCTTACGCCTCCGGCAGATAGCCCACGCCGTCGCCCGAATCGAACCCATCGAACACCGCCTCCAACTGCGCCGCCAGGGGACGTACACGATCATCGACGACGCCTTTAACGCGAACCCGGTCGGCGCGCGCCATGCGCTGGATGTGCTGGGCGCCTTTACCGGCGGGAAACGCGTCATCGTCACCCCGGGGATGGTCGAACTCGGCGCCCGCCAGGAAGAAGAGAACCGGATTTTTGGGGAGTACATGGCCGGCAAGGTCGATCTCGCCCTCCTGATCGGCGCCGAACAGACGCGCCCCATACAGGAAGGCCTCCGCCGCAAAAACTTCCCCGAAGACCGGCTGCTCGTCTACCCCTCCTTCGCCGATGCGCGCGCCTACCTCGATAGCCACCTCAAGGCCGGCGATACCGTTCTCTTCGAAAACGACCTGCCCGACACCTATAACGCCCGCTCGTAACGAACATGCGCGACGTGCTCCGGAGTTGATCCGGCAACACGCCGCGCATGGCGTATCCTTGCTGGCCCGGCAAGAAAAAAACGATGCAGCGATCTATTACAGACTCACACCGAACACCAGGAAACTCCGCGCCGCATCCGGCGTCGGGTTCACGATGTAGGATACCGAGACCGGCAACGAGAAGGAATCGGTGATCTTCAACTCGCGGGAAGCGGAGAGACCGAGATTGACAAATCCAAAGGCCGACGTGCGGTAAAAAGCGCTCTCCTGCGGCACAAACGCGACGGTCACACCCAGATCCACATCCTCCACTGTGAAAGGATAATCGAGCTGGACGTACACCGAATTGTCATCGTCGTTGTGGAAGAAGATGTTCGCGGAAATCGACAATGGGAAGGATTCCGTCCCCCCCGCGCCCACGTTCAACTCGAGGAAGTGGGATCCTCCGTCATCGTAGTTGAAGAAATCGAGGCCCAGCGAGTCGTTGCCCGGCGCCGGGAAATAATAATCCGTGATGCCCACCGTGATCGGTCCGAGCGCCACGCTCGCATACAGGTCGTGCTCGTTGGCATACGCCCCGGAAGTCGAAATCGAATACGAAGCCCACGAACCGATCGTCAATGCGCCCGCGCCGAATTCGAGCGCCGGCTGAACGCTCATCGACTCACCAAAGTCGACACCACGCCAGATGTACCGGCTGACGACGTCGGCCCCCAGGCTGAACGACTGGGCGGCGGCTGGACGGATGCTTCCCGAGAGGAGAACGGCTAGCAGAAGGAGTACTGGACGCATGGCTTTCATGTAGGATGATCGTTTGGTTGGGGGTTCCGATATATGGCATTGTCGGTGGATCGATATATATAATTTTTTAAGGCGACAAGCCAGTATTCCGAAATAATAAAAGCGCTTTCTCTTTGATATCTTCAAACAAAACAGGGTTAAAAGGACCTTTTTCATCCATTTTCATGAGCTCGAAGACCCGATTCGATGATCTGAGGCCTGGCGAACGAGCCCGGTCCATCCACCCAGTGCTGCCGGGCCGGCCGAGATACATGACCTATCGGTTGGCGGCCGGCAAACATAAAAAAAGCCCGGGCAACTGCCCGGGCTGATTGGCCGCGAGAGGGAATCGATGCGATCAATCGACCCTCGGCACCGCGATCGAGACACCGCCCTTCATCGCCGAGTCGTGGGCACAGAGGCCGGCCATCGTCCAGTTCGCCGATGTCGCGGCATCCGGCATGGGGGCCCGACCCTGTACAATGGACTGGATGAACTCGTTCGCGAGGTGGGGATGCGACCCCCCGTGACCGCTCCCCTGGATGAAGGAGGTGTGTTCGTGTTCTTCGTCGTACACGCCGGCCTGGGTGAACGACTGGATCTCGGACGGCAGGAGGTGGCCATAGTCGGGCACCTTCACCCGCTCGGCGTCCTCGAACCCGGAAAACAGCACCATGCCTTCCTCGAACAACTGCTCCCACTCAAACGAGCGCTGCGTGCCATAGACATCGAAGCTCTCGCGGTACTGACGGATGGTGTGGAAGAGCGAACGGGTGACTTCGCAGGCCAGCTCTGAATCGCGCAGCTTCATCAGCGCCGATTCCACGGCGAAAGGCGAGCCGTAGAGCGAGGCGTATTCCTCCTGGATCCGGCCCGATCCAAAACAAACGACCTCATCGACCGTGGTGCCGGCGAGCGCGAGCAGCGGGCTGACGGCGTGGGTGGCGTAGTGCATGGGCGGGAAACCATACCAGTAGGCCGGCCACCCCGGCAGCCCCATGTTCTGCTGGTGCGAGCCGCGGAGGAACTGGATCTTGCCCAGCTTGCCGCTGTCGAGCAATTCCTTTGCATACAAAAACTCGCGCGTGTACACCGCCGTTTCCATCATCATGTAGTTCTTCCCGCTCGCGCGCTGCGCTTCGGCGATCTGGAGGCATTCCTCCACGGTGGTGGCCATGGGCACCGTGCAGGCCGTGTGTTTGCCGGCGTTCAGCGCCCGAAGGCTCATGGCGCCGTGCGCCGCGATGGGGGTGTTGATGTGCACGGCGTCGATGTTCGGATCGTCCAGCACCGACTGGTAATCGGTGTACCGCACGCCGATGCCGAATGCGTCGCCGATTTCGTTCAGCTTCGCTTCGTTGCGCTGGCAGATGGCGTAACAGACAGCATCGGGGTGACGCTGGTAGATGGGGATGAACTCGGCGCCAAAGCCGAGCCCGATGATTGCGACGTTTACTTTCTTCGCCATATACTCTCTCCTCGTGGTTTGATGCCTGAAAAGGGCTCCGGATGCACACGCAAAAAACGGAACGGAGAGCGATTAGTCCATCACTCGACATAGAAAAGATCTACTGGCGACAGGGATGGACGCGTGTTGCCGGCGCGGACGAGGCAGGACGCGGCTGCCTGGCCGGCCCGGTCGTTGCGGCGGCGGTCGTATTCCCACCCGATGTGCTCCTTCCCGGTGTGCGAGACAGCAAGACGATGCCGGCGGAGCTGCGGGAACGCCTGGTGGTGGACATCCGTCGCGAGGCGATGGCGGTGGGCGTCGGGATCTGTTCGCCGGAAGAAATCGACCACCTCAACATTCTCTGGGCGTCGCTCGAGGCCATGCGCCGGGCGACGGCCAACCTCGCGATCGACCCGGACATCGTCCTGATCGATGGCAACCGGTCGTTTCCCGACTCGATCTGGCCCACGCGCACCATCATAAAGGGCGACGCCCTGTCCCACTGCATCGCGGCGGCGTCGATCATCGCCAAGACCGTTCGAGACCGGTTGATGCGCGAACTGGACACGGTGCACCCTGAATACGGCTGGGCCCGCAACGCCGGCTACCCCACGGCGGCGCACTACCGGGCCCTCGACGTACACGGCCCGACGCCACACCACCGCCGTTCGTTTCGTCTCACGCCTGTGCGTATCTCCTGACGATCAGGACGAAACAGCGGATCGGTACTCGTGTATCCGCTCGTCGAGCCGGCGGCATCCTTCCTCCATGGAATAGGATCCGACATCGACCGTGAGGTGGGCGCGGCGATAAATGGGATCCCGGAACGTCATGAGACGCGTAATGCGCTCGAACATCAGCGCCTCGGGCATCGGCTGCCCCTCAGGATCCAGCAGCATGGGGCGGGTGTTCGGTTCGGCGCGGAGGCGACGGACGATCTCGGCCGGTTCCACCTGCAGATAAACCACAAGCCCGTGTGCCAGGGCAAACGCCAGGTTATCCTCCGAAACCAATGCCCCCCCGCCGACGGCCACGACCAGTGGCGCCCGTTCAGCGGTTTCGTGTAAAACCTCCGTCTCGTGCCGGCGAAAAGGCGCCTCGCCGAACGCTTTAAAGAACGAGGCAATCGGCATCCCGATCCGCTCCACGATCCGCGCGTCGAGATCGACGAAATCATAGCCGAGCCGCGTGGCCAACAGGGCGCCGAGGGTGCTTTTTCCGCTCCCCATGAAACCCGTCAGGTAGATGCGCGGCAGCGCGTCACGGAGTATTTTCGGCTCGATACTCATAAGGCCTTGTTTGAACCAGGTTACCGCATGCAACCATGAAATATCGCCTGCTGATCGAATACGATGGGACGGACTTTTCGGGCTGGCAGCGGCAGGCCGGTGCGCCGACCATCCAGGAGGCCCTCGAAGACGCCCTGGGCGTCGCCCTGCGGACCCCTACGGCCGTAGTAGGCTCGGGCCGGACCGATGCCGGCGTGCATGCCCGCGGCCAGGTCGGGCATTTCGAAACCGCGCAACCGATCGACCCGTTCCGCCTGCGCGCCTCCCTGAATGGATTATTGCCGCACGCCATCGCCGTGCGGGACGTTTCGCCGGCGCCCGAACCCTTCCATGCCCGTTACGACGCCATCGAGCGCACCTACCACTACCGGATCAGCACCACGCCCATCGCCCTCGATCGGCGGTTCCGGACGTTGATGGTGCCGATGCCAGACTTCGACCGGATGAACGCTGCCTGCCGGGCCCTGCTGGGCACCCATGATTACGACTCGTTTTGCCTCACGGCTTCGGAGACAAAGAACCGGGTCTGCACCGTCAGCGAAGCCATCTGGCAACCCGAGGAGCGCGCCGGCGACTGGCGCTTCCGCATCTCAGCGAACCGATTCCTCCACGGGATGGTGCGGGCCATCGTCGGGACCCTGATCGAAATCGGCCAGGGGAAACGTCCGGCAGACGATATGGGCGAGGTGCTGCGCGCCCGGGACCGCCGGCGGGCCGGG
>JBGSPJ010000385.1:0-6363 GCA_041738655.1 Rhodothermales bacterium
TGAGCGCCTTCAGTCCGCTGGCCATCGCGCGCCTGCGCGTGCAGAAGGCTGGCTTTGGCGCCGAGTACGGCAGTCACCTCTCCGGTCTGCTGCTCGTGGAGCACGATGTCGATGCCGCCGGCGCCCACAGCGGCACGATCACGGCGGACCCGCTCAGCGCGAACGCCAAGGTGAAGGGCCGCATCCGTTTGGCGGGAGATCGGTCGGGCAGCTACATGGCTACCGTCCGGACCAGCGCCTGGGAGGTGTACCAGGATCCCAGCCTCCGCAGCCTGCTCAGCAACTGGCACAGCCCGGACCCGCTCCTCTCCTCGCGATGGACGGGTCAGACGGTCAACACGACCTCCCTCCGCTGGTACCGAAACGACCCGGTCGTCGACTTCTCCGACGCGCACGCCGCACTGCGTCTGCATCTGGGTCCGTTCCGGGTGCTCAATGCCTCGGCGTACCGGGCAACAAACGGCATTCGATCCGTGATGCAAGGCATCAACGCCAATGGGCAGGACCAGCAGGAGCTGATGTACACGTTGGACGACTACGACTGGACGAACTGGGCGGCGCAGGTACGCCACAGCTGGATCCTCGGGGCGCGTTCGGTGGCGTCGCTTCAGGCGCGTGGGAGCTGGCACGAATCGCGATATGGCTACCAGGCGCTGCATACGGCGGTCGTGGCGAATCAGGACCTGACCCGGCAGTTCGCCGGCCTCGACTCCCTCAGCGCGCGCATCGCAGGCGCGCCGGGCTCGTCGGAAGGCAACCAGGTGAACGAGTACGCGATCGCCGGCCAGCTGTCCCACAGCTTCGCGCCCTCGTGGCAGATCGACGGGGGGATCGAGGGGTCGCGGACGGAGAGCTGGTTTCTGTTACGGAATGCCTTCTTGCGGCCGTTCCAGTACGAGCACAATGCCTGGATGCTGTCGGGATTTATCACATCTACCACAACCCTCGGCCTGGGAGTCGTGCTCGAGGCCGGCCTGCGGACGACCTACCTGCCGGCCAGGCAAACGTTGTATGGCGAACCGCGCTTCACGCTTCGCTATGACCATCAAGATGGGGCACTCGGGGATTACGCCGTGCGGTTTGCGGGCGGGTTGTACCGGCAGTTCACGAATCAGTATGAATTGACGAGTACCGGCGCGACGGCGGTCGTGCCCTCCATCCGGTTCTGGTTGCCCGTGGATGCCTCGCTTGCGCCGCCCCGGGTGCTCCACTTCGCCGGCGACCTCCTGGTGATGCCGGCCACGGGATGGAGCGTGCGTCTCGAATCGTACCTGAAGGTGCAGCCCCGGCTGGTAGACATCGACTACGTCCGCATCCTGGACGAATTGGGGCGCACGGGTTCAAACGAGATCGTATCCCTGACCGATCAATCTGCGTTTATCAGTCCGATGAAAGGGCGGTCCGCCGGCGCCAGCCTCGGGGTACAGCGGGATGCCGACTGGGGCGATTTCTCGGTCGGCTACTCCTACAGCCACGCCGTACGGCGGTACCCGAACCGATTCGGCAACGCCCTGGTATCGGTTCCCTGGAACGAGCCGCACCGCCTGGTGGCCGAGGCGCGGTTGCCGCTGCTGAGCTACCTCTCTGCTACTGTCGCCGGCCAGGGGTCGTGGGGCCGGAAGTGGGCGTTGCGACGGACGTATTACGACTTCCTCGCCGCCGGGGCGAACCCGCCCGAAACGGGCTCGATCGACCTGAATACGCCGGGCAACCAGGCGGCGCCGGCGTACCTGACGTTCGATATCGGGCTTACCTACGAACAGCGCGTCGGACCCACGTGGGTCCGCTTCCGCGCCACAGTGCTCAACCTGTACAACCGGCGGAACGTGTACGATTACAGCATCGAGCAGAACGACGGGGCGTTCGACCGCGTGCCGCGCTTGTTGCCCGGCCGGCAGGTGGTGTTGTCGTTGCGGCTGGATGTGTAAGCGTTTGTGTTCAAAAAGCGACCGATACACCGAGCTGTCCGCCCCGGCCCGGCATCGGGTAATCCGGGCGAAACGCATACTCGGCATCCAGCACGTTTTCGAGGGCGATGAATAGTTCGACGGGCGCGGCCATAAACGCCGCGGTGTATCCGACGCGGAGGTTCAGGACGCTAAATCCATCCACCTGCTCCGTATTCGCGGCGCCATCGGCCCGGGCGGTGCTCAGGACGAACATGTCGCTCTGGACCTGCGCATCCGCGGCAAAACGCCAGCCGGCGAAGCGGGCCACGAGGCCAAACGAAGCCATCTGCTCGGGCACGTACGGGTGAGTGTCGATGCTCGCGTCCAGCAGGGTCAATCCGGCAAAGAAGCTCCAGGCATCCGCCAGTTCCTGTTGCCAGTACGCTTCGAGCCCCTGGATGGTGAAGGCCCCGAGGTTGGTGAAGCTGGGCAAGCTGACGGCGGGAGGAAACGCAAAGACATACCGATTCTCGAAGCGGTCTTCAAACAGGGTCACATCCAGCGTTCCGCCCGGGATGGCGGTGGTTCGGGCGCCCAGTTCGAGGTGGTTGAGGGTTTCGGCCTCCAGATCGCGCCAGCTGTCCGGCGCGCCGGCGAGGGGTTCGACTATCGTGTTGAGCAACGCGGCATCGAGCCCGGGGTAGTTGATGCCGCGCGCGGCGCTGAAGCGAAGGCTGAACAGGTCGGCGTGGCCCACCTGGATGCCGCCGTACGGCGCGGACGCGCCGGCGAGCACGGAGTGGCCATACAGCCGCACGCCCGCCGACGGGACCACCTCCCAGCCACTACCGATCGGCAGTACCTGACTGAGGCCGGCGATCCCCGAAATAACCTGTTGTGTTTCCCCATCAAACGCCTCGAAGGTATCGAAGGTGACGGTGCCCTGGAGCCGGTCGAGGTCGAGGCCGGCCTCGATGGTGCCGCCGGGCCACGGTGCCACGCGCTCGCGCCACCGGATGCCGCTCATGCGGAAGGTGCTGTGCACATCGGCCTGGGCGGGGTTGTCCACCCAGTCGCCGGCGCCATCGTTGGCATATCCCTGGATCGACCCCTGGATCTTGCCGTGGGTGTGGCTCAGCGTCAGGCCGGCCAGTGTCCCACGGGTGTCGAATCGTCCGGTCTTCGAGTCGGCCGCTCCGATGCGTCCCGGGTCAGAGGCGGTGTTATCGGCGTGGAGCACGGTCAGCCCCAGTTTCCACGCGTCGTTCAGCCGAAAACCGAAACGCCCGATACCGTTCAGCAGCCGCCCATCGGCATCTTCTCGATGCCCGTCGGAGCGGGCGAATCCCTGCGAGACGGTCGCATCGAACCGATCCGTCTTCACGGCGAACTGGCCCTGTTCGATGAGGGTACCGAAGCTGCCTCCCGAAAGCCGCAGGTTGCCGGCGACGCCGTCTTCGGTCGCCTGGACGGGCGCCACGTCGATGGCGGCGAACGTATTGCCAAACGCCTGCGGTTGGGGGCCTTTGTGCACGTCGATCCGGGCCACTCCGTTGAGCGGCAGCAGATCCAGCAGCGAATGATTCCACACGCCCATATAAAACGGGGCGCCATCGATGTACGTCTTGATCTCGCTGCCGGGCCGGCTGGCTCCCATGCCACGGATAAATACGGCGCCTCCTTCATCGCCGCCAAACGATCCGACGGGGTTAAACCGGGAGATGGTGACCCCGGGCGTACGCCGGAGCGCGGCCGCCAGGTCGATGGCATTGAGATCGGACAGCTGGCGCTCGGTCACCACCGTTTTGATGCTGCCGAACGGGTCGATGGGCGCGGTTTCGATCACCGCCGAGCCGAGCACGACGATCTCCGGCAGCGTATCGCCCCGAGCCGGCAACGGTTGAGCGGCGACCGGATCCGGCCGGAATGCGGCAACAAAGGCGAGGATCGTGGCAACGACGAATAGTCTCATGGCTGTGGATGGTGTTGTGGTGTGGTGGAATGCGGGTGGTCGGCCGGGTTTGATGCTGGTTCCCGTACGGGCTCCAGTACGACGCCCTGTTTCATGCGCATCTGGATGGTTTCCACGCACGGAAACGACTCCAGCGGATCGCAGGCCAGCACCAGCGCACTGGCCTCGTAGCCGGCCTCGAACCGGCCGAGGCGGCGGTTGGGGAAGATGGATTGCGGGGTAGTTTGAGCCCACATCGTGAGCAGGGTGCGGGTGTCGAAGACCCCGAGTCGGTGCAGGTTGATTGCTTCGGCCCGCGAGGTGGGTGCGTGGTCGCTGCCCACGAGGAGGCGAACGCCGGCGTTTTGGAGCGTGGTGAGGTTTTGCTTCTGGACGTCCTCGACCAGGGGTAGATTGTTGCCCTCCCAGTGCGAGGCGTGCGGGAGATAGGTGGTGGTGACCACGGAGACGTTGTTTTCCCTCGCGGCAATGGCATCTCCCTGCGTGAGCCGGGCGTCGGGCAGGTCGTCGGGGCCGGCGATAAAAAAGCCCGGCAGATGGGCGATCTCGTCGACGCCCGCCGCCACGGCCAACCGGAAGTCGGCGGCGGTTTCGATATGGGCCGTTACGGTGAGGCCGGCCGCATGTGCTGTTTCGACAACGAGGGGCACCAGCGCAGGCGCCAGACCCCGCCGTTCATCCGGGGCCGGCTCCCGGTCCGCGCGTTCGGAATGCCCCAGGTAGATCTTGACGAAATCGGGGTGACGCCCGGTAAGGATCGGCCACACGGTGGCGAGTGCCTCGGGCGAGTCGACCGTGAAGTAGGCGCGGTTCGCAAACCATCCTTCGGGGAGTGTCCCGACGGCCGGCTCGTAGCGCATGCCGCGCAGCATCTGCTCGTACAACGGGCCCGGATGCCCACCCTCCCCCGTCAGGCCGCCGTGGGCGAAAACGACATCGATGCTGGTGGGGAGGTTGACCTGTGGGCGGATCTCGTCGGCGAAGTCGGCAATGTCGTTGGTGATCTTGACATAAAACACACCGTGATCAAGGTAGGTGCGGATGACTTCGTCGCTGTTCCATCGCCCCTCCACATTATGGTTATGGGCCTCTCCGAAGGGAGGCACCACGTAGCCGCCGGCGAGGTCGATCGTGCGAGGCGACACGGCCGGGGCCTCGCGCGTGAATCGTCCGTCGACGACAAACCACGCGTCCGGCTTGAACCGATCCCCATCGAACCAGTATCCGTTGACGAGGTGCAGGGGAGGATCGTTTGGAGGTGATGGCGGAGCGCAGCTACCGAGCAGCACGACGCTCAGAAGTGCGTACAAGACCTTGTTCACAAGTGCGCGAGCTGGTGGCGTGGAAGATCGGGAATTAACGGTTCAGAGCGAACCGGAGGGCCTAAGCTACGCGCCGCGTCGCCGTGGAGTCTTGGATCCGTGTAACATGGTCGAGCACAGGGTTCATGCGCCGGCGCCGATACTCGGTGGGCGTACAGCCGAGGAACTGGCGAAACGAGCGATTGAGATGGCTCTGATCCGCATACCCCGCCACGGCGGCGGCTTCCACGAGGGAGGCGTCGGATTCGAGGAGCATGCGGCCGGCGAATTCGAGGCGTCGGAGGCGGATATAGTCTTGCACCGAGCAGCCCACATGGCGGAGGAATTCGCGGGAGAGGTGGACGCGATGCACGCCCAGGGACCGGGCGAGGCTTGAGGTAGCGAGGATCGCCCCGACGGCGACGCCCTCGTCGATTTTTGCCAGGCCTTCGAGCAACCAATCCGGCATCGGCTTCAACTCGCCGGCGAGCGCCACCTGGTGGGCGCCGGCGATGAGGCGGCAGGCCAGCAGACGGGGCTGAAGTGGAGAATCGAACGTGTTGGCGGACGTGCGAAACGGGGTACACAGGGGCTGCAGCGCACCGGGTTCAAAAAACAGATGGTCGGACTTCTGCGTCGACGGCGCGAAGCGGTAGGAGTTATCGAGTTCTAGAATGAGGCAGTTCGCGCCCGTGTCGCTGATGGCAATGTGATGGGCGGCGCCGGGTTGGGACACCCGGACCGACTCGGTCCGGCACGTTGTTACACGCCCGCGATCCTCTTCCTCGAACGCGCCATCGAGGATGATGCAGACATGCAGTCCGTCATGGCGGTGACTGCGAAGTTCGAACTTGCCAGGCAGTCGGGCCTCGATCATCGTGAGGCCGGAGTATTGGCGCGTGGTCGTCTGGGTCATGGATTCGTCCCCGTGGCTTCCGTCTCGCGGAACGGATCGCGGTGGCGCGGATCCTGGATGAAGGTCGAATCCGTGAGGCTGTGGAGGAGAGTGCCTACGATCCGGAGTCTCAGTGATCGAATCTGCCTGGGCGTATGGCACATTCTTATAGGATAGAAGGAACGAGATAGATAGTGTCAAAAAGCGGCTTCAATCCGGATCAGCTGTGGCGCAGCGGGATCCGGGTCGGGGCCCCAGAGGGAGGCGTCGGCCTGTCGGATCCGGGCCGGCGCGCCTTCTTCGGCG
>JBGSPJ010000443.1:0-3660 GCA_041738655.1 Rhodothermales bacterium
TGATCGTCATCACCCACAACATGGCCCACGCCTTCCGCACGGCCGACCGCATCGTCGTGCTCCGTCAGGGAAGAGTCGTCAGCGACCGGCCGGCGGCCGAGACGACTTCGGAAGAGGCGATTGAGGCGATTAATGGAGTAGCGAGTAGCGATTAGACGAATAGCGAATAGCGAATAGCGAATAGCGAATAGCGAATAGCGATTTAGACGGGTACTATGAAACATCAGCTTTATTTCGTTCTCCTGTTCATGTTCATTTTCTTCGCCGGCTGCGCGACGAGCGGGGATTCTGGCAACACGGTTATCTACCTGGCCCCAACTCTGCTGGATGAGTTCCAGACCGAGTCGGTGTCGGCGATCGAGTCCGTCCTCACCGGGAAAGGCTACGCTGTACGGACGCTCGACGGCCAGAACCGGTCGGACATCCAGCTCAACCAGCTGGACGACGCGTTATTGCTGAGCCCGAAGGCCGTCATCATCAACGCCGTCGACTTCGACGCCGTGGTGCCGGGAATCGAGAAGGTGCGGGCCGCCGGCATCCCGGTCATCGTGTATGATCGGTTGATCGCGAGCACGATCGTGGACCTCACGGTGGTGGCGGGGACGGTGGAGATCGGGGAGATCGCCGGCACCGAGATCGTCCAACTCCTCACCGCACGCCACGGGACGCCGCGCGGCAAGGTGTTGCAAATTCTGGGGGATCCGGGCGACACGTACACGCTCGACATCCAGAACGGCTTTGAGAACGTGGTGGCGGCCCATCCCGAGATCGAGGTGCTGACCAACGCCGCGCTCCAGTGGGAGGCCGCGAACGCCGGCGATATCGCCGAAGACCAGCTGCTGGTGCACAAGGACATCGACCTCATATTTGTCCATGCCGCCCACCTGGCCGTGCCCGTGGTGGCCGCACTGGAATCGAGCGGGAAGCAGCCGGGCGAGGTGATGCTGGTCAGTTCAAACGGCGCGCCGGTCGGGTTGGATCTCATCCGCCAGGGCTGGGAGCAGGTCGAGGTAGAGCAGCCGCTGTACGCGCAGGTCTACGGCATCGCGGAGTTCATCGACGCGCTGGTCGCCGGCGAGGCGCTGACGCCGGGCCCCTACTCGATCCTGGGCCTCGAAAGCACCCTCACCGAGGAGCACTGGGGTCCGACGCTCAAAATCCCGGGCGCGGCGATCCGAGCCGATAACGTCGACGACCCGCGGTTCTGGGGGAATTTGACTCCTCCATAATCCCGTCATCGTGCCTGCACTGAGCGAAGCCGAAGTGAGCCGGCCTGTAGACCCGGGCAGCCGCTAATGACACGCAGTGTCACCCTGAGCGGTAGCGAGGGGTCTTCGAACGGCAAAAGGCAGCGGGATCGCGAATACGTGTCGGATCGTGCCGGCTGGACAGGTTGTGCCAGGGCTTGCCTCTAGTTGGTTAAGGATCCCTCGCTGTCGCTCAGGATGACACACCGTTTAAACTCGAAGTCCAACCCCATGCCCACCGCTACCCTGGACGCTCACCGTACCCTGCCGGCGCTTTACAGCCGCGTGCTCGATCATCTCGTGTGGGTCATCCTCGCGGCCGTACTGGTGATCTGTTCGCTGACGATCGACAACTTTTTCCAGGCCGGCATCTTCGTCAACATCGCTCGGCAGGCCACGTTTGTAGGCATCCTGGCGGCGGGGTTGTCGCTGGTGATCATCGCGGGGCACATGGACCTGTCGATCGAGTCGGTGATGGCGTTTTCGGCGATGCTGGCGGCGTATCTAGTGGGGACAAACGGCGCGGGGCTGGGGCTGGCGATCCCGGTCTGGGCGACGCTGCTATTATCCCTGGCGCTCGGGGCGCTGGTGGGGCTGGTGAACGGGTGGCTGGTGGTGCGGATGAAGATCAACGCGTTTATCGTGACGCTGGCGACGTTTATCATCGTGCGCGGGCTGGCGCTGGTGCTGGCCGGCGGGCGATCCGTTTTTGGGCTTCCGGAGGCGTTTCGGGGGGTCGCCAACGCCTCGGTGGCGGGGATACCGGTGCTCGTCCTGATCCTCGCGGCCGTGTTTCTTGGCCTGCATTTCGTCCTGACCCGGGTGCGGTTTGGGCGGTACCTGTACATGATCGGGGGGAACGCGATGGCGCCATTTCGGGCCGGCATCCCCGTGAACCGCATCCTACTCCAGGCCTTTATCCTCTCCGGCATCCTCGCGGCGCTCGCCGGCTGGCTGCTCGCCGCGCGGACCAACGGGGCGACGGCGAATCTCGGCACGGGGATGCTGTTCGAGGCTTTTGCGGCGGTGGTGATCGGCGGGGTGAGCCTGACCGGGGGCGTGGGCCGGCTGAGTGGGGTGATCGCGGGCGTATTGCTGCTGAGCACGATCGACACGGCGATCAACGTGATGGGGATGCCGCCGCACTACATGCAGGTCATCCGGGGCGGATTGGTGCTTCTCGCGGTGATTTTTGATTCGGCGAAGACGTCGCTGCGCCGGCTGGCGGAATGAGGGTACTTGAGGTCGATCGGATTAATGCTCAATACTGTGCGTATCCCGCACACTGCTGAACGTCAGCGCCAGTAGTACCCAGCCCGTTTCTTGTTTTTTATAGACTTCCGTCACCGTGAACTGGGTGGTCACCTCGCTGCCCCGAACATCCGCCAGCAGCGTGATGCGGTTCCACAGGATGGCCGTGTCGTCGACGATTTCCACCGCCACATCGTGGACATCGGCTTGTTTGTAGTGGATGCTGCCACTCCGGATGATCTCGATCTCCTGGGTCTTCCCCCAGGTCCCGCTCATGTGGACAAATTTGGCCTGGTCATGAAACAGCGGCGTCAGTTTGTCCACATCCTTGTCTGCCATCCACTGCCATTTCGCTTTCGACAGATCGATGAGCTCCTGTTCGGCCGGCGTGATTTGCGCGAAGGACGCCGGCGCACCCATCATCACCAACAAAAGCCCGAGAATCGTCGTTTTTATGCCTTTATACATAGTTGTGTAGAGGTTTAGGGTTAAACTGCCCGCCGTTCAATCTGCCTGTGCAAATACGTCCCGGGCGATACCAACAGCGGTTACGGCGCTGGGCCAGCCGGCGTAAAACGCGAGGTGGGTGATGGTCTGGATCAGTTCTTCCTCGGTCACCCCATTTTCCCGCGCGAGACGAAGATGCGATCGCAGCTGATCGGGGCGGTTCATGGCGATGAGGGCGCTGACGGTCGCCAGGCTCCGGTCGCGCTGTGAAAGCGCGGGGTTTGCCCACACCTGGCCGTAGAGTACGTCGTCTGTAAGCGCGGCCAGATCGGGGGCGATGTCGCCCATGAGCTGCTGGGCGCGCGAGGGCTGCTCGTCTGATGGGGAGGGTGGCGTCCCGGCGTACTGATCCTCCGTGACCGGCTCCATCCAGATCGTGGCGGGCCCTTCGGGCGGATTTTCCAGGAGCGCTACGTGGGTCATGGACGCTGCCGGCGAAGCGCCATGCCAGTGCTTCACTCCTGGTGGAATGCGCACCACATCGCCCGGGCGGACTTCCTGGACGCGCCCGTCCCAGTGCTGAACTCGCCCCACGCCGGCCGTGACGATGAGGGCCTGGCCGAGTGGGTGGACATGCCAGTGGGTCCGCGCTCCGGGCTCGAACATGACCGTAGCGCCCGACACACGCGCCGGGGACTGCGCCAGGAGCCGTTCT
>JBGSPJ010000471.1:0-11507 GCA_041738655.1 Rhodothermales bacterium
GATCTCTCCCGCATCGCCGGCGTGCTCGCCCAGATCGATGTGCTCGAAACCCAGCGCGATGTCGCCCTGCGCGAGAAGGAACGCGTCGAGCAGCTCCTGCGCGATCAGGCCGCCACGCCCAAACAGCGCGACGACATCGACGGCCAACTCCGCGTCATCGACCGCCAGATCCAGTCCATCCGCACTCAGAACGCCACGATTCTCGGCGAGATGGAGGCGCTCGATGCCCAGATCGCCATGATCGACGACCAGATCCGGCGGAGCGTCATCGTCAACCCCATCGCTGGTACCGTGCTTGCCGTCTACGCCCGACAATACGAGCAGACTGCCCCGGGCCGGCCGCTCTACAAAATCGCCAACCTCGACACCCTCGAACTCCGCGCCTACGTCAGCGGCGACCAGCTCCCCCACATCCGCCTCGGCCAATCCGTCGACGTCCTCATCGACGAAACCGCCACGGAGAATCGCACCCTGCCCGGCACAATCGCCTGGATCGCCTCGGAAGCCGAGTTCACCCCTAGGATGATCCAGACCAAAGCCGAACGCGTCAACCTCGTCTACGCCCTCGACATCCGCGTCCCCAACCCCGAAGGAGCGCTGAAAATCGGGATGCCGGGGGAAGCGAGATGGTCGATGATCGACCATAAATAATTAATCATTAATCATCCCGCATGCCCGCCATCTTCCTATCTTCCCTCACCAAACGCTTCGGCGCCGTCACGGCCGTCGACGGGGTGAGCCTGGCAGTCGATGAGGGTGAATTGTTCGGCCTCATCGGGCCGGATGGGGCCGGCAAGACCACCCTCATCCGGATGCTGGTGACGGTGCTTGCGCCCGACGCCGGCGAGGCGCGGGTGGATGGGCTGGATGTCGTGCGGGATTTTCGGGCGCTGCGCCGCCGGCTGGGGTATATGCCGGGGCGGTTCTCGCTGTATCCGGACCTCACCGTGGCCGAGAACCTGGCGTTTTTTGCCAGCGTCTTCGGAACGACCGTCGAGGCGAACTATGCGCAGGTGGCGGACATCTACCGGCAGATCGAGCCCTTCAAAAACCGCCGCGCCGGCCAGCTCTCGGGCGGGATGAAACAGAAACTCGCCCTCTCCTGCGCGCTGATCCATAAACCCAGGGTGCTGTTTCTGGATGAGCCCACGACCGGCGTCGACGCGGTCTCCCGCCAGGAATTCTGGGAGATGCTCGGCCGGCTCAAAGCCTCCGGCATCACGATTTTTGTCTCCACCCCGTACATGGACGAGGCGAGCCGGTGCGACCGCGTCGCGCTCATGCAGGGCGGCCGGATCCTGAGCATCGACGCGCCGGCGCGATTCGCCGGCCGCTACACGCGCCCCCTCTTTGCCGTACGCGCCGCCGATCGGCACCGGCTCATCCAGACCCTCCGCGGGTACCCCCACGCCCACTCGGTTTACGCCTTCGGAGAGTCGCTCCACTACACCGATGCCCGTCCGCACGCCGACCCGGCCGACATTCGGGCCTTTCTGGCGTCGAACGGCTTTGGCGAGGTACAGGTAGCCCCCATCGAAGCCGGCATCGAGGACGTGTTCATGGCGCTCATGGACGAACAACGGGAAAGGGCATGACCCCCATCATCGAAGTCGACCGCCTCACCCGCACGTTCGGGAGCTTCACGGCCGTGGACCACGTCTCGTTCGAGGTGGGGCGCGGTGAGATCTTCGGGTTTCTGGGGGCCAACGGCGCCGGCAAAACGACCTGCATGAAGATGCTCACCGGCCTGCTAGCGCCATCATCCGGCCGAGCGACGGTCGCCGGCTACGATGTCGCCACGCAAACCGAACGGGTTAAACGCGAGATCGGCTACATGAGCCAGAGGTTCTCCCTCTACGAGGACCTCTCCGTGCGCGAAAACATCCGATTTTACGGGGGGATTTACGGGCTGTCGATGCGGGCGATTCGCGAGAAGACGGGGGCGCTGCTTGAACGGCTGGACCTTGCCGCGTCGGCGGACACGCTCATCAAGGCCCTGCCCCTCGGATGGCGGCAGAAGCTCGCCTTTTCCATCGCCGTCCTGCACGACCCGAAGGTCGTCTTCCTCGACGAGCCGACGGGCGGCGTGGACCCCATCACCCGCCGGCAGTTCTGGGACATGATCTATGAGGCCGCTTCCCGGGGCGTCACGGTGTTTGTCACTACCCACTACATGGACGAAGCCGAGTACTGCGACCGCGTCTCGATCATGGTCGACGGCCGCATCGAAGCGCTCGACACTCCCGGGGGGCTGAAGGCGACCTACGCCGCCGGCTCGATGAACGACGTCTTTGTCCGGCTCGCCCGAGGCGCCGCATGAAAACCTTCGCCGGATTTATCGTCAAGGAATTTTACCACATCCTGCGGGACCGCCGGACGCTGCTCATCCTGTTCGGGATGCCGGTCGCCCAGCTGCTCCTCTTCGGGTTCGCGATTCGAAATGAAGTGAACGACGCCCGGCTCGTCATCGTCGACCCCTCCAACGATGTCGAAACGCGGGAGATCGCCGGCAAGCTGCTCGCCTCGCCGTACTTCGTGGGGGTCGAGTTCGCCACCCACGCCGGCGGCGTCGAGGCGGCCTTTAAATCCGGCCGCGCCCGCGAGGCACTGCTGTTCGAGCCCGACTTCGCCGGCCGCCTCGCCCGTGAAGGGGTCGCGCACGTCCAGATCATCACCGACGCCACGGACCCCAACACGGCGAACACGGTGCTGGCCTACACCACGGCCATCCTGCAGGATTATCAGCGGGAGCTGGCCGCCGGTGCGACCCCGGCCGGCGCGCGTATCGTGCCGGAGGTCCACATGCGCTACAATCCGACCCTCGAGAGCGTCTTCCTGTTCGTCCCGGGCCTCATCGCGTTTATCCTCATGCTGGTCTGCGCCCTCATGACGTCGATCACCATCACCCGTGAAAAAGAAATGGGGACGATGGAGATCCTGACGGTGTCGCCGCTGCGGCCGGCGCAGATCATCGTCGGCAAAGTACTGCCGTACCTGGTTATCGCGCAGGGGATCGTGGGCATCGTGCTCGCCCTCGCGCGTTTCGTATTCCACGTGCCTATGCGCGGCAGCCTGGCGTTTCTGATCGCCGAGTGCCTCCTGTTCACCGTCTGCGCCCTATCGCTCGGCATCCTGATCTCGACCCGCACCAACTCGCAGCAGACGGCCATGATGATCTCGCTCGGTGGCCTGCTGTTGCCGACCATCATCCTGTCTGGCTTCATCTTCCCGATCGCGAGCATGCCGACGCCGTTGCAGGTGGTGAGCCACATCGTGCCGGCGAAGTGGTTTCTCATCATCGTCCGCGGGATCATGGTCAAGGGCACCGGGATCGCGGACGTCTGGCAGGAGACCCTGGTGCTGGTAGGGATGACGGCTCTATTTCTAGGGATTAGCATCCGCAACCTGAAGGGCCGGCTGGAATGATGTCTTATGGCCGGCCGGCGCCTTAAGAAGCCTCATTAAGCTTTAAACGCAGAACCTTAAACCCCTTCAGCATGCGAACCCTCCTATTTGTCATCCAGAAGGAGTTCCTCCAGATCTTCCGGAACCGGTCGATGCTGCCGATCCTGTTCGTAATGCCCGTCGTCCAGCTGCTCGTGTTGTCATCCGCCGCCACGTTCGACGTCCGGAATACCGACTTCAGCCTTGTCGATGAAGACCGGAGCGTGGCCTCGCGCCAGCTTGTCGAGCGCTTCGAGGCGTCGGGATACTTCACCGTCGCGCAGCGCGCGGACCAGGCGCGCGAGGCGGACGACGCCATGCAGCGGGGCGACGTGGGGATGATCCTCCACATCCCGGCCGGCTTCGAGCGCGACTTGCGGCGGGTCGGCAGCGCCCCACTCCAGATCACCATGAACGCGGTTGACGGCTCCACGGCCGGCGTCGCGCAAGCCTACGCGCTCCAGATCGTCGAAGCGTATAACCGGGACATTCAGGTGGACTACCTGCCGGCCGTCGCTACCCCGGCGCCGGCGCGGATCGAAATCGTATCGTCCCACTGGTACAACCCCGAGTTGGACTACAAGATGTACATGGTGCCGGGCATCCTGGTAGTGTTGGTGACGATGATCGGGACGTTCCTCTCGGCCATGAATGTCGTGCGCGAGAAGGAGATCGGGACCATCGAGCAGCTCAACGTCACCCCCATCCGGAAGGGCCATTTCATCGCCGGCAAGCTGCTCCCGTTCTGGATCATCGCGATGGTCGACCTCGGCATCGGGCTCCTGGTGGCGCACCTCGTGTTTGGCGTGCACATCCTCGGCAACCTGGCGCTGGTGTTTGCGCTCGCCGGCCTCTATCTGTTCGGGATGCTGGGGCTGGGGCTCTGGATATCGACCTTCACCGACACCCAGCAACAGGCCATGTTCATCGCCTGGTTCATCATCGTCATCGGCATCCTGATGAGCGGCCTCTTCACGCCCATCGAAAGCATGCCGGCGTGGGCGCAGAAACTGACGCTGCTCAACCCGGTAGCCTACTTCATCCAGATCATGCGGCAGGTGCTGCTCAAAGGCGCCGGCGTGGCGGACGTGCAGCCGCAGATCGCGTTTCTGACGGTGTTCGCGTCGGTGATGATGGCCCTGGCCGTCCGCCAGTACCGGAAGATCGCGGCGTGACCGTTATGAAACGGATGCAAGCGTAGGTATAGACGCAAAATTTTGCGTCTATACGAATCACGGCGTTTTCTGCGTCGACCGCCGTAGCGCGCGGCCGGGGCGTTTGCCGGTGACGGCGCCGTCCTGCAACACGGGTTGGCCGTTCACGAATACGTGCACCATGCCGGCGGCGTACTGGTGGGGCTCTTCGAACGTGGCAAGGTCCTGCACGAGCGCGGGATCAAACACTGCGATGTCGGCGAAGGCGCCTTCGGTCAGCACCCCGCGGCCCGCCAGCCCTAGGCGTTGCGCCGGCTGGCCGCTCATCTTGTAGACGGCCTCGCGGAGCGAAAGCTGGTCGAGATCCCGCACGTACCGGGCCAGCACCCGGGCGAAGGTGCCGTAGTTGCGCGGGTGAGGCACGCCGGCGCCCGGGCTGGGGATGCCGCCGTCGGAGGCCACCATCGTGGTCGGATGCGTGAGGATCCGCTCGACGTCTTCCTCGGACATCGAGTGGAAGACGCCCATACACCCACCTTTTTCCTGCAATTCGATCGCGAGGTCGGCCGCGTTTTCCAGCGTCACCTCTTTTTCGCGTTCGACGAGGATATCCGTCAGGCTTTTACCATTAAGCTGTCGGTTCCACGAGCAGTTGGCGATGACGATGGTCGAGGGATCCGAGCCGCGCTCGGTGCGCAGGTGCTCGACTACGTCGTTGCGGATAAAGATACGCTGCTCGGGGTCGCGCAGTCGGCTCCGTTGCTCATCGGACGAGCCCTGTCGCGCCCACGCCGGCAGCAGGATGCTGATTCCGGTGCTGGAGGCCGTGTAGGGGTAGACATCGCTCGCGGCATCCACCCCGCGGTCCTGCGCCGCTTCGATCAGGGCCAGCGACTCCTTCGTCATCCCCCAGCGCGCTTTACCGATCACCTTGTGGTGGGTGATATGCGGCGCCAGGCCGCCCTCTTCGCCGATCCGGATCGTCTCGGCCACGCTCTGGAGCAGTTCACCGCCTTCGTCGCGCATGTGGCTGGTGTAGATCCCGCCGTACGGAGACGCCGCTTTGGCGAGGGCGATCAGCTCTTCCGTTTTGGCGAACGCGCCGGGCGTGTATTCGAGGCCGGACGAGAGGCCGAGCGCGCCGTCTTTCATGGCGGTCTCGACCATCGTCTCCATGCGGGACAATTCAGTGGGCGAGGGCTTGCGATCCACATTCCCCATCACAAACGCACGGATGGTCCCGTGGCCAACGGTCAGCCCCAGGTTGATCGCCGCCGGCCGGCGCTCGACTTCCTTCAAAAACGGCCCGATGGGGTAGGGCGACGAGCCATCCTGCCCCGAAATCGCCGTCGTCACCCCCTGCCGCAGGTAGTTCTCGGCGAGGGGCTCCTGGAACAGGTCGCTACCGGCGATGCTCGACGACGCCGCGTGGCTGTGCATGTCGATAAAACCCGGCGTCACCACAAGGTCGGTCACATCCAGCCGATGCTCCGTCCGGAAGCCGGCGAGGTCGCCAAACGCGACGATCCGATCCCCGACGATCCCGATGTCGGTCTCGATCGATCGGTTACCCAGCCCGTCGTACAGCGTGCCGCCTTCCAGGATGAAGGTATACAGGGTGTCCGGAGGCCGGCGCATGACCTCGATGCCCTCAGCTCCCGAGGACCCGCACCCGGCCGCGACGACGACCAGGGCGATGAATAACGTACCGCGTATCATGGAGAGGTTGGTTTCAAGGTGTGTGCCGCAACACGCGCCCGGCGCGGATGCCGGTTGGGGCGCCATCGAGCAGCACGGCCTGGCCGTTGACGAACACATGGTCGACGCCGGTGCTGTATTGATGGGGATTGTCGTAGGTAGCGCGATCGCCCACCGTGTGCGGGTTGAGCACCGTCACATCGGCGAAGGCGCCGGCGCGCAACACGCCACGATCACTCAGCCCCAGGCGCCAGGCCGGCAGGCCGCTCATCTTGCGGATGGCGTCCGGGAAGGTCAGGACGTTCTCGCCGCGCACATACATACCCAGCACGCGCGCGAAGGTGCCGTAGTTGCGGGGATGGGGTTGGCCTATCCCTGGCTCGCGGATGCCGCCATCGGACGCGATCATCGTCATCGGATGCTGCATGATGCGTCGTACGTCCGCCTCTTGCATCGCATGGAAGATCCCCGTAAATCCCCCCTGTTCCTGGAGGTGGAGCACCAACTCGGTCGCCTCCTCGACCGTCACGGGGCGCGCGCTCCCCCGCAGGATATCCGCCAGGCTCTTCCCGTTGAGCGTAGTGTCCCACGGGCAGTAGGCCACGGCGACATTCGCGGGGTCGCCGCCACCCCGCCCTTCACTCAGGTTGTACAGGACGGCCTCTTTGATGCGAGCCCGCGTTTCCGGGTCGTGCAGCCGGCTGACGAGGTCCTCGGGCTCCCCTTCCAGGCTCCATGGGGGAAATAAGACCGATAGACTCGTACTCGACGCGGTGTACGGGTAGAGGTCGAGGGTGATGTCAATCCCCAGCGTGCGCGCCTCGTCTACCAGCCGGAGGGTTTCGATGCTGGCCCCCCACATGGATTTGCCGATCACTTTATGATGGGTGATCTGGACGGGCACCCGGCCCTCTTCGCCAATGCGAATCGTTTCCTGGATACTCTCCATGACCCGCAGCCCTTCATCACGCATATGGCTGATATAGATCCCTCCGTGTTGCCCCGCCATCCGCGCCAGGGCGATCACCTCCTCGGTCGTTGCAAAGGCGCCGGGCACATAGATCAGGCCCGATGACAGCCCCAGTGCTCCCTCGCGCATGGCGATGTCGACCAGCTGTTTCATCCGTTCCAGCTCGGTTTCCGTGGCGGGGCGGTCGGCTGGTCCCAGTACGTCGCCACGCACGGTGCCATGGCCCACCATCGTCCCGAAGTTGACTGCCGCCGGCGCCACCTGTAGCCGGGCCAGCGCCTCCCCGATCGGGTACAACGACGCCCCATCCTGCCCGCCGATCACCGAGGTGACGCCCTGGCGCAGGTAGTTCTCGGCCAGAGGGCGGTCGAACAGGTCGCGGTCCGCATGGCTGTGGATGTCGATAAACCCCGGCACGACCGCCCTGCCGCGGACATCGAGGCGCAGGGCGGCGCGCCGGCCAGCCAGATCCCCGATCGCGGCGATCCGGTCTCCATCCATCCCCACATCCGCCCGAATCGGCGGATTGCCCAGCCCATCGTACACATCCCCGCCTTCGAGGATGACTGAAAACACGTGCCCGGACGGCTGGCTCGTGGCGGCGCGCCCGGGATAGGCCATCGCCAGCACCAGCAGAATACCCGTGAGCTTCATGTGGAATTGCAGATTAAGCGCGTAACGTTGATTTTAAGGCCGGGCT
This sequence comes from Rhodothermales bacterium, assembly GCA_041738655.1. Lineage (GTDB taxonomy): Bacteria > Bacteroidota > Rhodothermia > Rhodothermales > JAHQVL01 > JAWKNW01. The sequence continues at coordinate 7,967 of JBGSPJ010000471.1, forward strand.
ATCGCCCATCTTACCTCTTTCATCCGCAACGTGCAATGGACATGGACGCCTCATTCTCCCCTCTCGCGCTGATGCTGGCGCTGACACTTACGGTGCTTGTCGCTCGCCCCGCCATGGCCCAGGGCGGCGGCGACCGGGAGGTCGGCCTCCCCTTCGCCACCCGCAGCGCGGTGCTGGCCCGGAACGGCATCGCCGCCACCAGCCACCCGCTCGCTTCCCAGGTCGCCATCGACATCCTGAAAAAAGGCGGTACGGCCATCGATGCGGCCATTGCCGCCAACGCCACGCTCGGGCTCATGGAGCCGGTGAGCTGCGGCATCGGCGGGGACCTGTTTGCCATTGTCTACGACCCCGCCACCGACCGGCTCTACGGCTACAACGGCAGTGGTAGGTCGCCGCGTGGCCAGTCGCTCGCAGAACTGAAGGCCCGGCTGACAGCGAAGGGCAAACGCGCCATCCCGGATCGCGGCTCGTTGTCGGTGTCGGTGCCCGGCGCGGTCGACGGCTGGTTCGCGCTCCACGAGCGGTTTGGCAAGCTCCCGATGGCGGAACTCCTCGCGCCGGCCATCGACTACGCCGGCGATGGCTTCGCCGTCTCCCAGATCATCGCGTACGACTGGTCTCTCAACGTCAACGCCATCGAGGCCGCGGCGGCGGATATCGAGGAGATGGCCAACTTCCGCTCCACCTACCTCATCGACGGCCGCGCCCCGCTTGTGGGCGAGGTCTTCCGCAACCCCGACCTCGCCCGCACTTACACGGCCATCGCCGAGGGCGGCCGCGCCGCCTACTACGAAGGCGAACTGGCCGACGCGATGGACGCCTACATGCGCCGCATCGGCGGGCCGCTGCGGAAGGAAGACTTCGCCGGCCACCAGGGCGAATGGATCGACCCGGTGTCGGTCAACTACCGCGGGTACGACGTCTACGAACTCCCACCCCCCGGCCAGGGCATGGCCGCCCTCCAGATGCTCAACATCCTGGAAGCGTATGACCTCGCCGCGATGGGGCATAATAGCGCGGACTACCTGCACGTCCAGGTCGAAGCCAAAAAGCTGGCCTTCGAGGACCGCGCCCGGTATTACGCCGACCCGCACTTCTACGATGTCCCCGTCGAACAGCTGCTTTCCAAGGACTACGCCGCCCGCCAGCGCGAAACGATCCGGATGGACCGCGCTATGCAACGCCTCGAGGAAGGCGCTGCAACACTCGAAAACGGCGACACGATCTACATGACGGTGGCCGACAAAGACGGCATGATGGTCTCGCTCATCCAGAGCAACTACCTGGGCCTCGGCAGCGGTCTGGTGCCGGACGGACTCGGCTTCATGTTCCAGGACCGCGGGGCGCTCTTCGCCCTCGAGGATGGCCACCCCAACGTCTACGCCCCAGGCAAACGGCCCTTCCACACCATCATCCCCGCGTTCGTCATGAAAGACGGGGAGCCGTTCATGAGCTTTGGCGTAATGGGGGGCGCGATGCAGCCCCAGGGCCACGTCCAGGTACTTGTGAACCTTCTCGATTTTGGGATGGATATACAGGAAGCCGGCGACGCCGCCCGGTACCGCCATGAAGGCAGCAGCGAACCCACCGGAACCGTGATGACCGACGGCGGCGTCGTAAATGTGGAGAGCGGCGTCCCGCCCGACGTCGTCGAAGCCCTCCGCTCACGCGGCCACCTCGTGAAGGTCAACAAAGGCGCCTACGGCGGCTACCAGGCCATCCTCCGCGACCCCAAAACCGGCGTCTACCACGGCGCCACCGAGATGCGCAAGGACGGGATGGTGGTGGGGTACTGAGCGATTTCCGGGGGAAATCGCGGTTTAAAGGTCAAGGTTCGAGGTTCAAGGTAACTGCGACCGCCCTTAAACCTTAAACCCCGAACCTTAAACCGACAAAACCCCATGCACACCCTCACCGACACGATCGCCCTCCAGCCGTACGCCGGCGTCCTGCGGGACGTGGGGCGGGCGGCCACGGCCATTGGGGTCGAGGCGTATGCGGTCGGGGGCGTCGTGCGGGACCTGATGCTGGGGCGGCGGACGTTCGACATCGACTTCGTCTCCCTCGGCCCCAATAGCGGGCTCCGGCTGGCGAAAGAGGTCGCCCGCCGGCTCGGGGGGCAGCCCGTCCACCAGTACGAAAACTTCGGCACAGCCGCCATCCGCATCCCTCTTTCTGGATCTGGGGAGGAATGGATGGTGCTCGAGTTCGTCGGCGCCCGGCGGGAGAGCTACCGGAGCGACTCCCGCAAGCCGATCGTCGAGGAAGGGACGCTGGATGAGGATCAGCGCCGGCGCGACTTCACGGTCAACGCCATGGGCCTCCGCCTGGACGCCGACCGCTTCGGGGAGGTCATCGACCCGTTCGACGGCCGGGCGGACCTCGCGGCCGGCATCCTCCGCACCCCGCTGGATCCGCTCGTGACGTTCGAGGACGACCCGCTCCGCATGATCCGGGCCGCGCGTTTCGCCACCCAGCTCGGCTTCACCATCCAGGCCGAGACCTTCGAGGCCATGCGCACCAAAGCGGCCCGTGTGAAGATGCTCAGCCTGGAACGCATCGCCGAAGAGTTACTCAAGATCATGGCCGCCGCGGTGCCCTCCACGGGCTTTCGCATCCTGTTCGAAGCCGGCATCCTCCAGTACATTTTGCCCGAGCTGACCGACCTCGCCGGCGTCGAGGCCATCGACGGGCTCAAACACAAGGACAACTTCTTCCACACCCTCCAGGTGGTGGACAATCTGGTGATGATGACGGCCGGCCGGCCGGCCGAGGAGACGCTCTGGCTCCGCTGGGCTGCCTTGCTGCACGACATCGGGAAGACGCGGACGAAGCGGTTCACGGAAGGGGTGGGCTGGAGCTTCCACGGCCATGAGGACCGCGGCGCGCGGATGGTGGCCGGCGTGTTCAAAAAGCTCAAACTCCCGCTCGACGACCGGATGCGGTACGTCGAAAAACTCGTCCGTCTCCACCATCGCCCCGTGTCACTGGTCGACGAGCAGGTGACCGACTCCGCCGTCCGCCGGCTCCTGTTTGACGCCGGCGAGGATATCGAGGACCTGATGACGCTTGTTCGCGCCGACATCACCTCCAAAAATCCCCGCCGCGTGCAGCGCTACCTCGACGCCTTCGACCGGGTCGACAGCCGCCTCGTCGAAGTGGAAGCCAGCGACCAGCTCCGCAACTTCCAACCCCCCGTGGACGGCATCGAGATCATGCGGACCCTCAACCTCCCGCCGTGTAAAGCCGTGGGGTTGCTCAAGGAGGCCGTCCGCGAGGCCATCCTCGACGGCATCATCCCCAATGAACACGACGCCGCGTTTGCCTACCTGATGCGGATCAAGGACGCCGTCCTGGAGGGCGTCGATATCCCGCGCCTGCCGTAGGGACACGATACATGTCAGGCGCTGTAGGGTCACAGCTATTATAGCGCTATAGAGTTACATAGATTGTTCGTTGACATTGTGATAACGAGCCCCTCATTGTCATGGGTACTGCCCTGCCTTATGCGCTTCGACGTCGCATCGTCGACGACTAT
>JBGSPJ010000477.1:0-3355 GCA_041738655.1 Rhodothermales bacterium
CAGGTTAATGAGGTCGAGGGCGACCGTCATCGCCGAGTCCGCCGGCACCGGGCTGATGGGGGAGATGGCGACCGCGTCCGCCGTGACGACGAGGTCGGGCTGGGCGGCGATCCGGATGTGGGTAGCGGGGTCGCCGATGAGGCCGTACTGCAGGAGTACATCCAGCGCCGACACCGTGCCGGGCGAGCCGGCGTCGAATCGTCGTTTGGCTTCCATGAGGGCCGTGCCGAGGACTCGGACGGTGTCTTGAAAGACGACTTCGTGGACCTGGTTCGTGAGCAATGCCGGCAGGGTAATGGTGGAGGCGCTCGACGAGCCCCAGTGCGCGATCGCGCCGTTCATGGAGGCCAGCACGAGGCGTTCGCCAAAGACCAGGCGGTCGGTGACCTCGAACCGGCCGCCGGCGAAGTTGCCCGTGTTGCATCCCATGGAAAGGACGATGGGGAGGCGGTCGGCGTTGTCGAAGTTTTCGGGGTCGTCGGTGACGATCTCCCAGGTGTCGGCGGCCGAGTGGCCGAAATAGCTGAGCCAGGCCGCACCGTTTTTGAAGGCCTGGCTGAGCGAGTCCTGGAACGAAGGGTCGAGCGGCGTCGAGGCGTTTTTGAAGAAGCGGAGTGTGTCCATGGCGGCCGGGTTGCCGGCGGTGATCTCGCCCCACCGCTGGGCGCGGGTCTGGAGCAGGTTCTGCTCGGACGCGCTCTGGCCGCCGACGAGCACCATGTGGCGTTTCTGCCACAGGCCGGCCGGCGAGGTTTCGTAGGCCTCGAGTTTCTGGACGAAGAACCCGCCGGTAGCGTTGTCGCGGACGGGCAGCCGGCCGATGGCGACCGATTCCCACCGCTGCCCCTCGGCCATGGCGTACCAGCCATCGCTCGGCGAATACCCAAAGGGAATGACCTCCCAGGGTTCGAGCGGCCGTCGCGCGCGGTCGTCCTCGGGCCGGAGGGCATCTCCCCAGAAGACCACAAACCGGGGCGGCGTGGCCCAGTTCTGGGTGGCCTGGACGAAGCGGCGTATGGCGATGGGCGTGGGCCGGCCGTAGTCGAACTGGTCGAACAAATCCCCCTGGAACACGATCTGCGTGCGGTAGCCGTCCACCGATTGCCGGTAGGCCGCCAGGGCCTGCGCCGAGGCTTCGAGGGAGGGGGTGGTGACGATGACGTAGTCGGCCGCATTTGTAGGATTGTCCCAGTCGGTGGGGGTTGCGGGGCGGATCGCGACGGGTGCCCGGGCGTCGGCGATGGTAGTTATCCAGTAGCGGGCGGGGGCGGCGAGGGAGTCGGAGAAGGTGAATGCGCCCGCGGAGGCGCTGAGAGCCATAGCGCGGGAGTTGGTGGGTTGGAGGATGAGGAGGGTGGATGCGGTGCCGGCAGCCAGCGCGGTCGTGGATTCACCTGTCGTGGTCTGGAAAAACGACGTCGCGGCGGCTGAGCGGGTGCGGGAGTAGGCCGCCTGGACGTAGTCGACCAGCACCCGGTTGGGGATGCTGTTGAATTCGTTGTGGGAGGCGACGACCACGCTCAGTGCGCCGGCGGCGGTACTCTGCGGGACGGCGGCGCGTAGGGTGCGGAAGTCGTAGCCGGCCCAGTCGATCTCGTCGGTACAGGTCGCGCAACCGATCGGCGCGCCATTTAACTGGAGGGTGAGGGTGACGCGGTGGCGTGGGAGCGAGCTGCCACTGAGGCGGACGGTGACGATGAGGGAGTCCGCCGTGCTCGCAAAGGCATCCAGCGCGAGGGGATAGGTCTGCGAGATGGACTCCGTGCCTGTGTGGGCGAAGACGCGATCGTAATACCCTTCGCCGCGGGTATAGGCCGGCTGGGCGGCGTCGTCCGAATCCCCGAAATAATACACCCGGTCGGCCTCGAGATGGAGCGTGTCGCGGTCGGCCGCGCCGTTCGACGGACCCGCGAACCGGTCGGGCGGCGTGAGGGCATACCGGAGGCCCGGCGCGCCGCCCCAGGTGAGCCAGTACTGGGTCGTATCCGAATACAGGCTGTTGTAGTCGCTACTCCGGAGGGTGGCGGCGTTGCCGTCGTAGGCCCAGCCTTCATCGCTGCCCGTGTTGCGTCGGCCGACGAAATAAAATGCGTTGGTATCCGAATGCAGGGGGATGGGCCGGCCGTTTTCGAGGAGCGAAAGGGTTGAGGGATCGATGCCGACGGTCGGGATGCCGGCGGCGGCGAGGTCGGCCAGTGTGAACTGGTAGATGCCGTCTTCGACGACGCTCAGCCGGGCGTACGGCTGGCCGGCGACGATCCAACCGGCGTCGAAATCCTGAGCGACCAGACGCGCGGGGAGGAGGACCCAGAGGATGGCGAACACGAGGCTACGCGTATCCCGGAGCCGAAGCGGTCGGGGGTACGGTGTATGGATGCGCATGAGTGGCAGGCCTGTCGCCATGAAGTGCCGGGAGATGGGAAGTGCCTGACTAGACCGTCATCCCCCTTTTTTCGTTCCGGGTGGATGCCGGCGCCGGTTGGAACGAAGCCGGCGTTTGCATGTACGCGACCGGCTCGCCGGCTGTATGCCGCCCGGTATCCAACATCATGCCGCCTCGTTTCCCGATGGCTGCTGCCCCGATGTCCATCCGCACGCCCGATTTTCTGATCCTCGGCGCCGCCAAGGCGGGGACGACGGCGTTGCACCACTATCTGGGGCAACATCCGGAGGTGTTTTTTCCCCCGCTGCGCGAGACGAACTTTTTTGCGCTGGAAGGCGGGCCTGTCCGGTTCGCCGGGCCGGGAGACGACGCGGCGGTGAACCGGAAGGCGGTGACGACCTGGGAGGCGTATGTCGATCTGTTTTCAGGAGTTGGTGACACCCGGCGGGCCGGCGAGTGTTCGCCGCTTTATCTCTACGACCCATCCGCGCCGGAGCGTATCGCGCGCCGGCTGCCCGGGGTGAAGCTGATCGTATTGCTCCGGAACCCGGCCGACCGGGCGTATGCGGCTTATTTGCATCTGGTGCGGGATGGGCGGGAGCCGGCGGCGTCGTTCGTCGAGGGGTTGGCCCGTGAGGTGGAGCGCATCGCGGCTGGCTGGGAGCATCTGTGGCATTACCGGGCGATGGGGTTTTACGGAGCGCAGCTCGATCGCTACTACCAGGTTTTTGCGCCAGAGCAGATGCTGGTGCTGCGGTATGAAGCACTCCAGCAGGACCCACAAGCCGTCGTGTCGGGCGTCTGCCGGTTCCTCGGGATCGACCCGGCGTTCCGGCCGGATGTCTCCCGTCGGCCCAACCGGTCGGGCATCCCGAAAATCTCCTGGCTGTACCGGCTGATCGCGGGTGAATCGCCCTTGCGGCGGCTGGCGCGTGCCCTGCCGTTGTCCCTGCGCGGTCGGGCTCGGACAGC
>JBGSPJ010000483.1:0-2124 GCA_041738655.1 Rhodothermales bacterium
CCAGCCCACCGAAACGCCCTCCTACGGCGTCGGCGGACCAGAACCCTCCGCCGCCGACCGGGACCCCACCGCCGGCCCCCAGAGTGTGGTTGTGGGCGAAAAAACCGGCCGCAACGACCCCTGCCCCTGCGGCAGCGGCAAGAAATACAAGCACTGCCATGGGAAGTGAGAACAGTGCAAAGTGAAAAGTGCAAAGTGAAAAGTGACTCGAATCGTTGAAGTGTCTGCGGCGATTGGCGCTGCTGCGTAGGCAGGTTTTGCCTGATGAAATCCGCTCACAAGGTTCGCGTTCAGGGTATGCCGGCGTGATCAGATACGTCTAGATGTGGTAGAGCGGGGACGAATAAAGCAGCTCCCTCTCTTATCCACACATATCTTTTACATAATCCCCACAACACGTATCTTCCCCCCGCAGCCCACTTTTCATTTTCCATTTTGCATTTTTCATTCCCCACATGCTCCGCTCCCTCTACATCCGCGACTATGCGTTGATCGAAGAGCTCAACGTGGAATTCGATAGCGGCCTGAACATCATCACGGGGGAGACCGGGGCCGGCAAGTCGATTCTGATGGGGGCGCTCAAGATGATCCTCGGCGAGCGGGCCTCGCTCGAGGTGATCCGGACGGATGCAAAAAAGGCGATCATCGAGGGCGTATTCGACAACACGGGCTCGGGCCGCATCCGGAAACTGCTGGAGGACAACGAGTTGGACCCCGCCGACCAGATCATCCTCCGCCGCGAAATCTCCGCCGCCCAGAGCCGCGCCTTCGTGAACGACACGCCGGCACCGCTCAACGTCATCCGGGAAGTCGCCAGCCAGCTCATCGATCTCCACGGCCAGCACGAGCACCAGATGCTGCTGCGGACGGAGACGCACGTGGATGTACTGGATCAGTTCGCCGGCCTCGGAGACCTCCTCGCCCGCTACCAGACCCAGTACGCGGACACGGCTACCCTCGCCCGAGAGCTGGATACGCTGATCGCCCAGGAGCGCGACCTGCGCCAGCAAAAAGAACTGTACGAGTTCCAGATCGAGGAGATCGACGCTGTCGCGCCGGACGAGGGGGAGGAAGATGCCCTCGAAAGCGAGGAGCGTGTCCTGGCGAATGCCGAGCGGTTGTATGAGGCCACGGTCCAGCTGTACGATCTCCTGTACGAGTCCGACAACGCCGTCAACGACCACCTCGTGCGGGTTCGCAACGAGCTGCAGGACCTCGCGCGGATCGACGCCGGCCTCGAGGAATCCGCCCGCGAGGCTGAAAGCGCCCAGATCGTGGTGGCCGAACTCGCCCATTTTCTACAGGATTACAACGCGCGGATCGAGTTCAACCCCGAGCGTCTCGCGTTTATCCGTTCGCGTCTCGGCGACCTCGAAACCCTCAAGCGGCGCTACGGCGGCACCCTCGAGTCCGTCCTGGCGCATCGCAAGGACATCGGCGCCCGGTACGAGCTGGCGGTCAACTTCGAGGGCGCCATCGATACCCTCAAAAAGAAGATCGCGGACCGCCAGACGCAGCTGTCGGACAGTGCCCGCCGCCTCTCCCGCAAGCGGCGCGAAGGCGGCGAGCGGGTCGTCAAGGCGATCGTGGCCGAGCTGGGCCGGCTCGGGATGCCTCACAGCCGATTCGAGGTCCGTTTCACCCAGTCCCCCGCGGCCGATGGGTGGATCGCGGACGAAGAGGGCCGGCGCGTGCAGGCGTACGCGAACGGGATGGATCAGGTCGAGTTTTTCATATCGACGAACCCCGGCGAGTCGCTAAAACCTCTTGCGCGCGTGGCCTCTGGCGGCGAAATCAGCCGGATCATGCTCGGGCTCAAGACGATCCTCGCCAAGAGCGAGCGGCTCCCGATTCTGGTGTTCGATGAAATCGACGCCGGCATCTCGGGCACCATCGCCAACAAAGTGGGCGAGAGCATGCGCGACCTCGGGCAGTACCACCAGATCATCGCCATCACCCACCTCGCCCAGATCGCGGCCATGGGCGACGTGCACTACCGGGTGGCCAAGCACATCGAAAACGGGCGGACTCACTCGACGATCACACGGCTGCCCGACGCCGAGCGCGTCCGCCAGGTGGCCTCGCTCATCAGCGGCGCCGAGATCACCGATGCGGCGCTGCAGA
>JBGSPJ010000513.1:0-4289 GCA_041738655.1 Rhodothermales bacterium
GCCATCACCGCCAGCATGGCCGTCAACCCGGCCGTGCCGGCCGTCATCGCGTCGCGGAGCGACATCCCATCCGGAAGCGGCACCAGCATCGATGCCGCAACCCGCTGTCGCTCGGCGAATCCACCCCAACGGTCCTCCCCGATCCCCCAGCCCGTCCCGATCACCCCGGTGCCGACCGGGTACCGCGCGTCGGTTGATGCCTCGACCTTGCCGGCGAGGTCGATCCCGGGGACAAACGGGTACGGGGCACGCACGATTTTGCCCCGGTTGGTCACCGCCAGCGCGTCCTTGTAGTTGATCGACGAGCAGGCGATGCGGACGGTCACCTCGCCGGCCGGCATGGCCGAATCGGGAATTTCGCGTATGCTGGGGCGTACACCGCCTTCCGTCTCATCGAGGACGAGTGCTTTCATGGATCAACGAACGTCTATACGGTGGATGGATTCAGCACATCAAACGCGTGAATTCTTCTGTTGCACCGTGAACTTACGCGACCACCCACCCGTAGTCCAAACAGGGAGTCCAGCAACTATTTCAAGCACCGGTCGTCTTCCGGTAAGACCAACCTCACGCCGGCATGCCCTCACCTCCTGATTCCGCAGAGATCCTGGCGCGTATGCGCCGCGAGGGCCGACGGCCGTGCGACAACACACTGCTCGGGTACAGCCCACTGCGCATGGCGATCGGCTGGACCCTCGCGCTGACCGTCACGATTACGTTGTTCAGGCTTCCTCTGGAGCGTGCGGCCCCCCGGCAGGGGTGGCGGCTGACGCCGCAGCCGGAGCGCATCCAGCTACAGCAATCCCCGGAGGAGATTATCGAAAAAGAAGATGTTGTTGGGGGACTCATCACGAAGTTCAGCAGCGAGCCCGAAGAGAAGGAAGTCATCGAAGAGGCACCCGAGGAAGAGAAAGCCGGGGACGTCCCGGAGCCGGCCATTCCCGAGCCCACGTCCCATGCCGCAGATCTAAAGCGGCTGGCGCAGGGACCCATCCTTGAGTTCGCGGATCAAGGCCCTCAGATCGTGGGCGGCCTCGGCGCGCTCTATCTCAACATCTATTACCCGTCGGAGGCCGCGCGCGACAACGTGTCGGGTCGCAATGTGATCGAGTTCGTGGTCGAACCTGATGGATCGACGAGCCAGATCACCGTGCTCCAGTCCCTGCACCCGGCGTGTGACTCAGTGGCCGTGAACGCCATCCGGCATGCCCAATTTGTCCCCGGCCGGCAGAATGGCCAACTGGTGCGGGTCAAGATGCGGCTCCCCATCCGTTTCCTGCTGCGCGACCCCAACCGCCCCGTGGCGGCGGATACGACGAAGGGATGAGGGGGCCCAGGGGGTGTCAGTTCCGCCGGCCCGGAAACGCCGGTACGACAGCCGTCTCTTCGTCTTCCTCCGCGTGGTTGCTCGCGCTGAACTGCCCATCACCCGGCTCAAAATCAGGATCTCTGGAGAGGAGAATCTGATCTACATACATCCCGTCTTCGCGCATCCACAGGTGGAGCGAATGCAGACCGGGTCGCTCTACCTCGAGCGACGCGCGGTCGCGCCGGCCCCTGATGTCGCTCGTCCACTGCCACCGATCGTACCGCTGTGTTTCAATCCGGAGCGAGGAACGCTGCGGCGCACCGTCAAGGCCAAGATGGACGGAGTTGTCTTCGGTGCCGTCGGCCCACACGCGCACCCAGACGTAATAGGTGCCCGGTTCGTCGAACCGAACGCCATACACCAGCCCCGGGCTGGTGCCGCGACCGGGTGCTTCGACGACCTGCTTTCGGTCGGGCCCCGCGACGACGGCGCCGGCGCCCTGAAACCCCGAGATATCTGTTTTTATCTCCCAGGCCTGCCCATCGGCCGGCTCGGACGCATCGAACTGTTCGGCCTCGAGGACGTGCAGTCCCTCGGACGCCCCATGCAGCCCGGCGTCGCCCATCGACGCTCCACCGAGGTCGATCGCGCCGAGATCGAGCCGATTGCCATTCACCCGCGACTCCCACCGGCGCCGGCCGTTGCGGTCGCCGTCGTTCAGCACGAACGAGGCGCTGTGGCCATCCTCGGCGATTTCGAGGGTGCCCACGAGGCGATAGTTGCTCCGCACGAATGTCGTGCTGCTCCAGTTCACCTCCATCTCCACAGTGTACATCCCACGGATGGCGTTGAATTGCCAGGTATCGATGTAGGCGACGCTGCGGCGCTCGTCCACGAAGGGGTCGATGATCTCGATGATCCGGTCGGCCGCGAATTCGGCGAGCCGGCCAACCTCGGTCTGGCGTTCGTCCTGCGTCTTGACCCGGACGTTCCGAGTGAGGGTCGCCACGGCGCCATCGAGGCCCCGGATAGCGACATACACCGTAAACAGTATGGTAGCCGCCTGCCGGCTACGCAACTCGGAGTCGAGCGCGAACTTGAAGTCGCGGTAGTTGGGGTCTCGCGCAAGGTCGAATCGTCCTTTGGGACGAGTGATATCCACCTGGACCGGTTCACTGGCGCGACCTTCGACGGCGGCCGTCACGCGTCCCAGCAGGGCACGTGTTGGACGGACCATCTCCCAGGCTCCCTCCTGTCCGTACACCTGGCGCTCCAGGATAAAAGGGAGGGTGTATTCGCCGCGCTGCACGTCCTGTTCGAAGGGGTAATCCAGTTCCGGCTCGACGCGGACCCGCTTGGGCGAAGCCATCACCGAGGCCTGCTCGCACACCATGGCCGCTTGAAAGGTGCCGCAGACATCGATAAGGATGCGCTCGTTGTTGCCGAGGTCGACGTCGGGCAGGGCCAGGGTAAGATCGGAGCCGGCATAGAGCGTATCGTACGCGGCGTCCAGCACATAGACGGCAAGGCTATCGGGGGTGACGGCCTCTTCGCGGCCGATGGACGCGCGCCGGGCGAACAGCGGCTCGATGCGCACGGAATCCCACCCCGCCGGCACCACGTTCAACGCGGCCATGACGTACTCCTGGCCGGGCCGGCATCCCCGCGAGGCCGTCATCGTGAGGCTGCCCAGCATGAGTATCCCCAGCGCCACCCAGGCGATCGCTTTCCGCCCGTCCGGCCGGCCGATCTGCTCCATCGTATCTTGTCCCGTTAGATCGTTTTCCTTCATCGTCACGACAGCGCAAGCAGGCCGCGCTGGATCGCCCAGAGGAGTGCCGTCAGGTGGATGCCGTGCAGGATGTCGCCGGCGCCGAGCGCCGCGTTGAGGTCGACCAGCGGCAGATGATGCACACGGATGACCTCTTCGTGATCGAGCGCCTGCGCCGCGGCCGGAGCCGCGTTTCGGGCGACGTACAGGTACGCGTAGTTCGAGTGATTGCTGGGATCCGTGGCGCAGCAACCGAGAAACGTCCAGTCGTCCGACACATACCCGGTTTCCTCGAGCAACTCGCGCCGCGCGCCGTCGTCCGGCGCCTCCTCGGGCTCGATCACACCGGCCGGCAGTTCGAGGCTTAAACGCCCGATCCCGTGCCGATATTGCTCCACGAGCACGAGGTTGCCCTCCGTATCGAGGCACACTACCGCCGCCCAGTTCGGGTATTCGACGACGTGAAACTCCTCGATCTCGTACCCATTGGGCAGACGAACGTGATCCTCGCGGAGTTTCATCCACGCGCGATCTACCAGATAACGGCTATTCAAAACACGCCAGCGGTGCATGGGGCGACGAACAAGGGCCGGGCGGCGCCGGCAACGTGAACGGGGTCAGGCGGACCAGGGCAAAAAAGGGACCGCGCCTGCCGTTAATCCCCGCTGGGCCCGTTTGATCCATCGGGCTGGGATCAATCCCGGAACGGCGTTCGTTGCCTGGAAAAGGACGCCGTTCCCGTCGGAACGAATGTTGTTCTCTCTCCCCTTGTGTACACCATCCGTTCGCCGGCCCCAAACATCCCGGAAGCGCTTTTTTGCGGGATAAGCCGACGCATGGTTATTCATAGATCGATCCCAACCATGTCACACACCACCGAACACGCCCCCGCTTCCGCGACGCTGGAAGAGGATTTTCTGCCGATCAACGGCACCGATTACATCGAATACTACGTCGGCAACGCGAAACAGGCCGCGTACTACTACCAGAGCGCCTTCGGCTTTCAACTCGTGGGCTACAAAGGCCCCGAAACCGGTTGCCGGGAGACGGCCAGCTACCTGCTGCAACAGGGCAAAATCCGGCTCGTCCTGACCACCCCGCTCCGCCCCAACACCTTCATCGCGGACCACATTCACCGCCACGGCGACGGCATCCGCGACATCGCGCTCTGGGTGGACGACGCGGAGCGCGCGCTCGAAGCCACCGCCC
>JBGSPJ010000533.1:0-8418 GCA_041738655.1 Rhodothermales bacterium
GCCGGCATCTGCTTGAATCTGCCCCCGTGCTGGTGATCTGGACGTGCCCGCCTCATCAACACGTGGTGGATGAAGTGCTGGCTCGTGTGCGGCCCGAGCGGGTGGTGGTATTTGCGCAGGAGCCGGCGGTGGAGCGTGTGGCGGACTTCCGGCGGCGGCTCGCCGGCGTGGCGAAATACGCCCTCGTGGCCTATGGGGGCGAGATTGAGCTGGGGAGGTTGACGGCGGCCATGGCGAGCACCGACATCGCCGTCCTGGAGGGATTGCGTTCGCTCGCCGCGCTCGGGCTGGCGGTCGAGCCGACGCCGGATGGTTGGGTGCGGTTGTGGCAGACGGCCCCTCGAGCGCTGCCAGAGAGCGATGCGTTGGGTCTGTTGCTCGAGGAAGCCGCCGCCTATCGCCGGCTGTTTCGCCGCGTTTCGTCGCTGACGCCGCTGCTGGATCGTCGGGTGTGAGGCGGTCGGTAAGCCTCTCCAAAAATATTTTTGTGAGATGGCCTCGAACTCTGGACAAACATATGTGTAGTATATGTATATTGGGTCCAGTTCCCCGATCGCTTTTCTCATCACCCAGACGCGCACGCAGATTATGGCTCTAGCCGTTCAGACCCTATCGCCGCTCACGTCGGCCCCAGTTGCCACCGCTGATGTCCTTTCAGCCGAAATCACCTCTGGAATTAATTCTGTGTCCCGCGCCGGCGTCCAGCCCGTCGTTTCCCACCGCCCGATGGCGCAGCCTGCGAAGAGCAGGGGAAGTGTGCCGCCGGGTTATCAGGGAGCAACGAGTACGACCGGTGTCGCCTCGACCCGGCTCTCTGGGGTTCCGGTCAACCGGCCGGCCGGCAGCGTCCTCGAGCCGCCGATGTGCCTGAACGACCTGATCGCGAAGCCGGCCTACACGTTCCTCGTCCGGGTCCAGGGCCACTCGCTGGTACAGGCCGGCATCATCGACGGGGATTTGCTGGTGGTCGACCGCTCGGTGAAGCACCGGAATAACGACTTTGTTGTGGCGGCCGTGCAGGGGGAGTTGACCGTAAAACGGATCGAGTACCGGAACGGCAACGTGCGCCTGGTGTCGGCCAATCCCGAGTATCCGCCGATCGACATTGTTGAAGACATGCGGTTTGAAGTTTTGGGCGTGGTGACCCATGTAGTGCACTTCATGCGGTAGTCGGCCGAGGGCGGGTTCATCACCCTGGTCTTGAAGTGGGCATTCGGTGCACCGTGGGTACTTTATGTGCGGATTATCGGGTCGGCCGGCCCGATGGACCCGGCGTCTGCCGCCGGCGTTGACAGGAAATCCACAGCCCACGTTCGGTGTTCGACAGCTCGGTGTCTGACTATGCTCCTCTTCCTGGCCCGTTCCGGTGTATTTCGCGGCTTTTACGGCCTTGCGCCATGGTTTGTCCTGATAACTCTTGCCACGCCGGCAGCGGTTGCGCAGACGGTGCCCGATTCGTTGTCATTCCGGCGGGGGGTGGAGGCGTTTGAAGCCGGCCGGCTCGACGAAGCCGTCGCTCAGTTCGAGGCGCTCGGCCGGGACCACGCCATGGGGCAATATTACCTGGGGCGGACCTACGATGTGTTGGACGATGAACCCAACGCCACGCGTGCGATCAACCGGGCCATCGATCTGGATCGAAGCAATCTCCTGTATCGAGAATGGCAACACCGGATCGGGTCCCGAGCCTTTCGTCTCATTCAGAAGGCGCGCGAGCGGGACATGCTCCGCGATATGCTGGCCATCGACGAGAACAACGCCTACGCCAACACCGCCGTGGCGCGGGAGAAAACACTGATCTTCCAACACCACCGGGACCGTATTCGACTGCCGCAGTTGACGCCGTTTGAGTCGGTGCTGGAGACGAACCGAGAGACCTTCCGGCGACAGGTGGTGGATGACAACGACATACCGGATGCTCCCGAGCCGCCGCCGACGCACAACCCGTTTGACATCGAGGAGATGCGGCATCGCGGCTATACCGTACAGGACCTCGGCGGCCGTGCGGACTCGGCCTTTGCCGAGGCCAGCGAACGGCTTACCCGTGTCTTGAAACGGGAGCCGGCGTATCACGAAGCCTACCTCCCGTTGATGACCCTTCTGTCCGCCGCCGGCGAAACCCCTGCCATGCGGTTCTGGGCGAATCAGATGCTCGCGCATTTCCCGGATGATCCCGACGCGTGGCGCTACCTCGGCTACGCCGCGCAACGACTCGGTCAGTCCGACGAAGCCGAACGCGCGTTCCGAATGGCACTCGAACACATGCCCTCGGAGGAGCGCGCGGCGTATACCGATCTCCACCGGGTGATGAACGAAGCCGGCGAGGCCCTCGCCTCGGCAGACTCGTCCTTCTCGGTCGACGGGTTCTGGGCAGGCCGCGATCCGCGCTTCCTCACCGACGCCAACGAGCGCGAAACGGAGCATTACGCCCGACTGGTGTATGCCGACCTCCATTTCGGGGAGGAAAAGCTGAATCTGCGGGGATGGGACTCGGACCGAGGTCGTGTTTATGTCCGTTATGGACCTCCGGCGGCCATGTACTACATGAGCAATACCGTGGCAAACTGTAGCGGCCGCACAACCTCGGGTAATCTCGGTAGCATCAGTAATTTCCACATCTTCGAGTATCCGGAGTACCGTTTTGTGTTTGGCAACCCGGGTAATTTCGCCGATGCACAGAACGTCATTCTCCCGCCGCTGAATGAGTTCACCCTGTACACGCCCTGTTCTGACGCGTTTAACGCGATGCAATCGACGGCCGCAAATTTCGACTATGTGATCAAGACCCGGAATACGATTCGGGAAACCCCGGAGGCCTACACGTTCGAGCCGGCCGGCCGGCGCGTCTATTTCCCGTATCTCGCCAGCGCCTTCAAGGGAGCCAACGGAAGGTCGGAGGTCTATGTCACCTATGGCATCCCACTCGCCGTTGGTCCTCGCACCGAGTCGCTCAAGCTGAACCTCGAGGCCGGCGCCTTTCTGGTATCGGATCCAGGTGGGGTTGTCGCGCGAAGCCGGCGCCTTATCGAGGAGGTGCCGGGCACCCAGGTGTATTCGTTTGATGGAGCCTCACTGTGGATCGGCGCCCTGGCGCTCGACGCACCGCCCGGAAAGCATACGCTGGCGGTGGAGTTTGAGTCGACCACGCAGGGCGCGTTGGGCATGGAACGTTCGGAAATCGACATCCCCCGATTCGACACGTCCGAATTCCAGCTTTCTGATGTGCAACTCGCCTACCTGGTCGAAGAATCGGATCAACCGGAGCCGGACGCCACGTCCTCGTTTGATCGCCGGGGCTATCGCATTCAGCCTTCCCCCTGGGGTGTGTTTGGGGTAGAGCAGCCACTGTATATCTATTTCGAGATGTACAACCTCGGCCTTTCGGACGAAGGGCGCTCGCGGTACCAGGTGGAAGCCATGCTAGTGGTGAAGGGCGAAGAAGGCCGGCTTTCGCAGCTCTTCCGGCGGGCCTTTCGTCGTGGCGGCGGAGGCGAAGGGGTTGCTGTTCAATTCGACGGCGCCGGGTCGGCAACCGACGAAGGACAGTACTTCATCCTCGACGCCAGCACGCAGCCCCCGGGGACGTACGTGCTCGCGCTGCGCGTAAAGGACCTGGGAACCGGCAAGACGTCGGAACGCCGGCGCACGGTGCTCCTTGAGTAGCGATGAGCGATTAGCGATGGGAGGCTAAGACCGTTACTGCTGTTGTTGCTGTTGCTGGTGGTGCAGCTCGAGGAGCGCGGCGGCGGCGCCTCCGATGGGGTCGCCGGGCTGGGAAACAAACGCCAGTTCGGGCATGGCGGCTTCATGGACCGGGAATCGCGCTCGCGCGACGGAGACGCCGACCTGAAGGATGCTCTTGGCCGAGCCCTTAAACACCCCGCGCGCCGGCGGGACATCCGCATAGTCGCGACCTACGGCCACCCGGATGTGCCGATCATCCGCCAGAGTGTTGTTGGTCGGGTCGAACCCGATCCAGTCGAGCCCGGGAATAAATGCCTCGACCCACGCGTGCGAGCCGTCCTCGGCAGAGCGGTTGTGCGCGATGTCGGTCTCGGGCCGGTGAAACAGGTAGCCGCTGACGTACCGGCAGGGTATGTGGAGTTGCCTCGCCAGCGCGATGAAGATGTGCGCGAAATCCTGGCAGACGCCGCTCCGGTGGCCGAGGGCGTCGTCGATCGGGGAGTTGACGTGGGTGCTCTGGGGGCTGTACTCGAATTCGCGGTAGATCAGGGCATTGATCTCACGCAGCAGGCTGAGTGGATCGGCGCGGCGCTCGATGGAAAACTCGGCCCGAAAGTCATTCAGACGGGCCGTCGGCTGGGTGAAGGCGCTGGGGAGCACCATTTCGAGGTGCTCGTCGCCGGCCATGATGCGGTCCATTTCCGCCCACAATCCCGGATCAACCGATTCGGGCAGATGATCGCGCGGGCGCACTTCCACCAGCGCCCGGGACGTAAGGGTGAGCTCGTCGTGTTGTCCGGGGATGTCGAAATGGTGGATCGTGTTGCCCAGGTAGTCCTGGTACGAAAAAACCTGGACCCGTGGCGCGACCGTGAGCTCAAAGGAGTAACACTGCTGCTCAGACTCCGTCCGGGGGCACATGCGCACTTCCATCCGGCTCTCGCGGATGGGGCTGTCGTACGTAAAGCGGGTGATATGGCGAATGACGTACTGCATGCGTGATCAGTTGGAGAGACTGTAGGACAGGGGGTAGTTGATGCAGGTCTCGAAGATGCTGTCGTGGATCTGCAGGCACCGCGCGTGAATCTCTTGCAGGTACTCCTCGATGCCACCCGATAAAATGTCGCTGATCGGGTCGAACTGAAGCGACGATGCCAGCTTGCCGGCCAGGCGATAGCCCTCGCTCTGCTTGAGGGTCGGGATGGAAGCCGAGAGGGCGGAGAGCGCCTGGAGGATCATCCGAATGCCAAAATGGACCGAGTGGGGAAACGCAGGATGGAGGAGGAGGAACGACATCGCGCGGTCCGGTTGGATGCTGGCCGTATGTAGCCGGCAGTAGGCCTCGAAGGCTGTGCAGGATTTCAGGAGGCCGACCCATTCCATGTATTGCTCGATCGCAAACGAGACGTCGTCGGCCGGCGAGTGGTCGCCCACATGGACGCTCAACAACCGCGCGACCGACTGCACCCGCTCGATGTACCGCCCGAGCTGGATGAACTGCCAGCCCTCCTCATGGCTCAGCGTCGTATCCGAAATCCCCTGAAACAGGTGGGCTCCGTCGCGGACCGACTGGAAAAAGGCGTGGGCGTCCGAATCCCAGATGCTTTGTTTCTCGGTGTGGAGCAGCTGCAGGTACATCCGGTTGACCTGCTCCCACATCTCCGTGCTGATCTGCTCGCGCACTTCCCGCGCGTTCTGCCGCGCCGACACGATGCTGTTGACGATCGACCCGGGTACGGTGGTGTCGTATGTGAGTGCCGCGGCTACCTGGTAGGGCTCGGGCGTCCCCTCTGGGTCCATCGGCAGATACAGGCTGGCCGCGACACGCCGCCAGCGCTGATCCACGATATCCACCTTCTGATCCAGAAAACCATGCAGGTTCACATTCAGGACACGCGCGGAGTGCTCCGCTCGTTCGAGGTACCGGCTCATCCAGTACAGGCTATCGGCTACACGTGAAAGCATTTGGTGCCTATCGATCAAACATCGAGGTCAATCAATTACCCAACTCAATCAATTACCCAAGTATCCTTGCTGCCCCCGCCCTGCGACGAGTTCACCACCAGCGACCCCTCCTTCAGGGCCACGCGGGTGAGCCCGCCCGGCACGATGCGCACCGTCGAGCCAAACAGCACGTACGGGCGCAGGTCCACATGCCGGGGCACGATCCGGTCTCCGATAAAACACGGCGCGGCGGAGAGGGCGAGGGTGGGCTGGGCGATGTATTTTCGTGGATTGTCGAGGATGGCGCCGCGGAAGACCTCACGTTCCGCGGCGGTACTGTGGGGGCCGATGAGCATCCCGTAGCCGCCGGATTCGTCGACCGACTTCACGACCAGGTTGTGGAGGTTTTTGAGCACATACGACCGATCCGAATCGTCCTCCAGCAGGTAGGTCTGGACGTTGGCGAGAATTGGATCCTCGTGGAGGTAATAGTTGACGATTTTGGGGACGTAGGCGTACATCGCCTTGTCGTCGGCCACACCGGTGCCGATGGCGTTGGCCAGGATGACGTTGCCGGCCCGGTACGCATTAAACAGCCCCGGTACGCCCAGCGCGGAATCCGACCGGAACGGGATCGGGTCGAGGAAGTCGTCGTCGATGCGGCGGTAGATAACATCGACCCGTCGCAGGCCGGCCGTCGTCCGGGTGTAGACGGCGTTGTTATGGACAAGCAGGTCCCGGCCTTCGACCAGTTCGATGCCCATCTGGCGCGCCAGGAACGCGTGCTCGAAATAGGCCGAGTTGAATACGCCCGGCGTCAACAGCACGATGTTCAGGTCGCGATCGGCCGAGCCCATCTCCTGCAGCGTGGTCAGCAGCGCGTTCGGGTAATGATCTACCGTCCGGATGGAGTAGTGCTGGAACAGTTTGGGGAAGACATTCCGCATCACCTGGCGGTTGTTGATCATGTACGACACGCCGCTCGGGACGCGCAGGTTGTCCTCCAACACCGCGAAGGTCCCGTCCGGGAGCCGCACGAGGTCGATGCCGGCGATCGACACATAGATGTCTTTCGCCACCGGCACGTTGCGCATTTCTCGGCGGTAGTGTTTGCAGCTATAGACGAGGTGGCGCGGCACGACGCCATCCCGCAGGATATGGCCGGCGTGGTAGATATCTTTGAGAAAGAGATTTAGCGCCCGGATGCGTTGATCGAGGCCCCGTTCCAGCAACTCCCACTCCGCCCGATCCAGGATGCGGGGCAGGATGTCGTACGGGAAGATCTTCTCGGTGCCTTCGCCGTGGCCGTAGACGGTGAACGTAATGCCGCGCTGGAGGAACGCAAGGTCCGCCGCGCGCTGCCGTTGCCCCAACTCCTCGACGGTGAGTTCGTGGAGCCGGTTGTACAACGATTCATAGTGGGGGCGCGGGACGAGACCTTTCGTGAACATCTCGTCGTGCGCCCCATTGAGCGAGTAGCCCGTCAGGAGCGACATGCTGTTCTTGTGGTACGCGGCGGCGTGCCGCCGTAGGGTGCCTGGGTGGGAAGTCAAAAAAGAATTAGGCGAATATACAGAATGGCATGCAAAAGTAAAGTGTCGGTCATTTATGCGTGGATTCTGGATCGCTGAGCGGGGGTTTCGTACTCTGGGAGGGGAATATCGCCACGAACCGAACGCCGCCATGATACGCCTCACCCTCGCCGGCCCCCGCTGCCGAATCGCCCTGTTGGCCCTGCTTCTGCTCGCCATGCTGTTTTCTGGATCGATCCAACCCCTACACGCCCAGGCTCCGCCGCCGGCGAACGCCCCACTCCGAATCGCGATCGTCGGCCTGGTGCATGGCCATGTCCACGGCTTCCTGCGCGACGCGCTGGATCGGTCTGATTTCGAGGTGGTCGGAGTCTACGAGCCGAACGAGCGGTTGCTGGCCGAGCGGTCGCAGCAGTACGGCATCGAAGAGGCCCGACGGTTCACGGATCTACCGACGATGCTGGCCATCACGCGGCCGGACGCCATTACGGTGTTCACCAATACGTATGACCACAAGATGGTGGTCGAGGTCGCGGCCGAACGCAAGGTCCATGTGATGATGGAAAAACCGCTGGCCGTTTCGATGGAGCACGCTCAGGCGATGCGCGACGCCGCAAACGCGGCCGGCATACACGTCCTCGTGAACTACGAAACCACCTGGTATGCCAGCAACCGGTACGTCTATCAGAGCATGAACGAGAACGTGGACTACGGGGTAGTCCGCAAGATGGTCGTGCACGACGGCCACATGGGGCCTCGCGAGATCGGCGTCCAACCGGAGTTTCTGGACTGGCTGACGGACCCGGTGCGGAACGGCGGTGGGGCGTTGACGGATTTCGGCTGCTACGGCGCGAACCTGATGACGTGGATGATGCTCGGCCGGCGCCCGATCGCTGTCACGGCCGTCCTCCAGAACCTGAAACGGGGCGATCCCACGTACGCGATGGTCGACGACGAGGCCTCAATCATCGTCGAATACCCGACGGCAACGGGCATCATCCAGGCGTCGTGGAACTGGCCGTATCACCGGAAGGATATGGAGGTGTATGCGGATTCCGGCTACGCCATCGCCGTCGACCCCGTCAAACTCCGGGTCCGCAAGACGGGCGAAGAGGAGCAGATTACGCGGGGCGTGGGCCTGCAACCGCCATACAACCATCCGCTGACCTACCTCGCGGCGGTCGTTCGCGGTGAAGTGCGGGTAGCGCCGCACGACCTGTCGTCACTCGAAAACAACCTCACCGTCACGGAAATCCTG
>JBGSPJ010000557.1:0-3883 GCA_041738655.1 Rhodothermales bacterium
GCGTCCGCCGTGGCCGGCCGGTCGGCCGGGTGGTAGGCCATCGCGCGCTCCAGCACGCCCCTCAACTCGGGTGATAATCCGGACGCCCGGTGCAGGGCCGTCTGGATGCGGCCGGCCTCCGAGGGCTGCGTTATCGCCGGCGGGACCCGCCCCGCAAGCATGAACAGCAGCGTCGCAGCGCAGCCGTAGACATCCCACCAGGGACCGTCCGGCGCGCCGTCGCCGGCGAGTTCGGGCGGCGAGAAGCCGGCGTGCAGGGCCTCGTCGATGGCCTCGCACCGGCGGGCGAGTTTGAAGCGGGACGCCTGAAAACCGAGCAGCACCGTAGACCCGTCCGCGGTCATGTAGATCGACTTCGGGGTGATGCCGGCGTGGAAGAGCCGGCGGGAGTGGCAGGCATCGAGGGCGCGAAGCACCCCACGGACGACAGAAATCGCGTCCTCTTCCGCGATCCGGCCCTGGTGCTGGCGGATGTAGGCGGCAAGCGACGCGCCTGCGACGTAGGCGCTCACCCGGTAGACCGTCCCGTTTGCCTTGAACTGGTCGGTGCACGTCCCCACGCCGGCGTGACGGATCTCCATCAGCAACGTCCCCTCGGCCAGGTAGGCCCCGAGGCCATACTCGAACAGGCGCGGATCATTTACCTCGAGCGTCGCACCGTCGCGCCCGCGCTGGGCGAGGCGGAGCGGGTAGTACTCGCGCACCACCACCTCGCGCTCTGCCTGGAGGTCCCATGCCAGGTAGTTGACATCAAACGGACCCACGTCGCCGAGTACGCTCTGGACGGCATAACGCCCATGCAAGATACTTCCGTTGGAAAGGATCATGGCCTGCTGAGATGTATCGAAAAGCCGAAAACGCTGGCGCCTGCTCCCGAAAGGCACGAATGGGATGGCGAAAGGATGACCCCAAGGTACGGGGAGATGTCGTGGCTCCGGGTCGGTTATTTCACCAATTGCTTACGGTGCCGGTGGCGCATACGCCGCGTGCTTTTGGCGCAGGCCGGCAAGGAACCAGACCCGAGCGGCGGACTTCGAGTGAGACCTCCCGCAACGCGTGCTCCGGACCCCATGGGTTTTCCCGATCTCAATAGCTACAGCCTCCCGCTGTTGCTGCTTGTCGCAGCCGGCCTGGTTTTCGCCGGTCTACTTGTCGCGCGCTACCTCCGCGATCGGCATCCGTCCGATCTGCTCCTGGCCCTCCTGCTCGTCGTGCAGGCCCACTCCTGCATCTCCTATACCATCGGCTTCCTCGGGTGGTACGACGCCTTCCCCACCACCAAGATCAATTACTACCTCCTGAGCGAGGCGTTTATTCTCGGCCCGCTCGCGTATCTCTACATCGTGTGCCTGACCGAGCCGGGGCGTGGCCTCCGCCGGCGCGACCTGTGGCATGCGGCGCCGGCCTTGCTCTACGCCGTTTACGAAGTGGGAGTCCTCATCCACGACGCCGCCCAGCCCGGATTCGCCGATACTCAGAACGGCGTCTGGCTCGAGTCCATCCACTACCCGTTTGTCGCCCCCTTCCACGATGTGCTAGGCTCCCTGTCGCAGATTCTCTACCTCGGGTTCGGCATCCAACGGTACATAGCCTATCGGTCGCGCGTCGCTGCCTATTATTCGGATACCTACGCGCTCGAACTCCGCTGGCTACGCAACTTCCTGATCGTGTATTCAGCCCTTTTCGCCGTCGCCCTCGTCCTGGATATCGTCAACGACCAGATCGTTCCGCTTCATTACACCCAG
Organism: Rhodothermales bacterium; assembly: GCA_041738655.1. GTDB lineage: Bacteria > Bacteroidota > Rhodothermia > Rhodothermales > JAHQVL01 > JAWKNW01. The sequence goes on from JBGSPJ010000557.1 coordinate 1,746, forward strand.
AACTGGTGGGGACAGCTGGCCACCGCGGCCTCGGTCCTCTACCTCGGCATTGAAGGTTTCCGGACCGACTCACCCGGCCGCCACGACCGTTCCTTCTCGCCCCCAACCACCGATGCGTTCGTGGACGCCGGCCTGGATGAAACGCTGGAATCCCTCAAATCCGACATCGAACGGTTCATGGCGGCTGAGCGACCGTTTCTGCAGGCAGATCTGACTTTGGGCGACCTCGCCCGGCAGCTTGACCTGCCGACCACGCAGCTGTCGCATCTCATCAACGCCGGCTTCGGCAAAAACTTCAGCGACTTCGTGAACGGCTACCGCGTCGAGGCCGTCAAACGGCTGCTCCAGGAAGGCGCCGGCGACCGGCTCACACTGCTGGGTGTCGCCCTGGAATGCGGGTTCAACAGCAAAGCCACCTTTAACCGCACCTTCAAAAAGGTTACTTCCCAGACACCGTCGGAGTACCTCGAAACGCTGAGCCGGCCCGGATCGTCGTAACGAACAGGTCTCAAATCCTTTTTTGAGCCGTCTCATCGTCTTTTCGAGGCGACTCCGCGTGCCTACCACCCCCATCTTCGCCGTCGATCCGTATCTACCACCCGATCCATCGACGCCATGAAATACATTGCCTCCGGGGCGCTGCTGCTGGTGGCCGCCCTGAGCCTCCTCCCCCTCGCCGGCCGGTTCTCCGACCACTCCGCCACGGTCGTATTCCACCTCGACCTCTCCGAACAGCCCGAAGCAGCGACCTGGACCCGCATCGGCATCCGTGGTAGCCTCCCCCCGCTTTCCTGGGACGAGACCCTGCCGCTCTCGTCGGATGCCGCCAGCCGGTACTCCGTCACCATCCGCTTTAACGATCTCGAACCGGGGGCCCGCCTGGAGTACAAGTTCGTCCACGAAGCCGTCTGGGAGCTCGAGGGGATGGATAACCGGATCCTGACCATCGACACCGATTCCCTGGTGCTCGAGCCGGCGTTGTGGGACGAAAACCTGCCGATCCCGCGCGCGCAGCTCGCCACGTATCGTATCCCCGCCGCCGACCTGCTCGCCGACATCACCCTGCTCGAACTGGCTCTCGAAGCGCTCCACCCCGGACTCGACCGCTACACCGATCCGGCGACGCGGGCCGCCTGGATCGAGGCACTGCGCGCGATGTCCAGCGAAGATCGCACGTACGGAGAAGCGTACCGTGCGATTTCCGAATACGTCGCCCACCTCCGGTGCGGCCACACGATCGTCAACCCGTGGAATCAGCCGGATATCGTCAAAGCCGCGTTGTACCAGACGGCGGACAAGCTGCCGTTCACGTTCCGGCTCGTCGACCGTCGTATGATCGTGACACAGAGCGTGGCGGATGATCCGCGCCTTGCACCGGGCACGGAAATCCTGTCGATCGCCGGCGAGCCTGTCCCGGCGCTGCTCACCCGGCTCATGGCGGCCGTCAGCGCGGATGGCTCGAACGATGGGAAACGGCTCAACGAGCTGAACCTGAGCGGCGAAGGGCCCTACGAGCTGTTCGATATCCTCCATCCCCTGTACAACCCGCCGACGGACGGCCTCTACGCCCTCGAAGCCCGCGCGGCCGGCGAGGCCGATCCCTTCTCGACCACCGTGCGCCCCCTTACCCGCGCCGATCGAAGGGACCTCCTCGCCGCACGGTATGGTCCCGCGCCGCAAAGCTACGACGCCCTCTGGGAATTTCGCCTGCTGGACGCGCAAACGGCCTACCTCAAACTCGGCACCTTCGTCGTCTGGCAGATGGAGATGGACTGGAAGGCGTTCCTCGACGACGCCTTCGACACGCTGCGCGAGCGCCGCGTCGAAAACCTGATCGTCGACATCCGGGGCAACGCCGGCGGGGCCGACGAGGTCGTGGAGGTCCTCCTCCGGCACGCGTCCTCGCGCCCGATCACCGTCCAGCCCCAGCGCCGACTCGTGCGGTATCGCGCGGTGCCGGAGGCTATCCGGCCGCACGTCTCCACGTGGGACGACGCAGTGTACGATTTTGGATCGAAGGTCGAGCCCGCCGGCGAGAGGCTGTACCGATTCAAGGCTGACACCGAACGCGCCACCACGTATAGGCCGTCGCGCGGCGCCTTCCAGGGCCGGCTGGCCCTGCTCGTCGACGCGGCCAA
>JBGSPJ010000571.1:0-6597 GCA_041738655.1 Rhodothermales bacterium
CGGCGTGCCCCACCGGCGGCTGGTGCCGGCGTGTTTCCTGGCCGGCGCGCTCTTCCTCGCCTGGGCGGACACCGCGGCCCGCCTCCTCCTCTACCCCACCGAACTGCCCATCGGCATCGTCACCGCCCTGTGCGGCGTCCCGTTTTTCCTGTATTTAATCCGGAGGAAAGGCTATCGGTTTGGGTGACAACCCCACGCCATAGTCATTCCGAGCATCAGCTAGGAATCTTAAACCGGCATACCCTGAAACTGATGTCATTCTGAGCGTCAGCGAGGAATCCTAAACCGGCACACCCTGACAGACTGCACACCCGTTCCGGCCTGTACGATCCCAATACCGTTCGCCTCCTGCCGCTCGAAGACCCCTCGCTGACGCTCACTTCGGCTTCGCTCAGTGCAGGCAGGGTGACATGGGCATCGCTCAATCGACTTCCCTGGGGTGGCTTCCGCCGTTTTTCACCGCCCCCCGGCAACCTTCTTTCTTCGTGGATTGTATACCCCCAAAACTTTCAATTTTTTTTGAAAGCACGACATGCCTGACGCGCCTTTCATCGAAACGCCCGCGCTGGAGATCCTTCCGGCGACGCCGCCCGTGCCCCGCTCCTTGAAGGCCATCCAGGCCCCGGTGGAGGTCGAGATGCGGGCGTTTGACGCGTATTTCAGGGAGTCGATGCAGTCGGACACTGCGCTGCTAAACACCATCACCCGGTACGTGCTGCGGCAGAAGGGCAAGCGGATTCGGCCGCTGCTGGTGCTACTGAGCGCGAAGGTCTGCGGCGGCGTAACGGACGCCTCGTACCGGGGCGGCGCGTTGGTCGAATTGATGCACACGGCCACGCTGGTGCACGACGATGTGGTGGACGAGGCGGATCGCCGGCGGGGGATGCTCTCGATCAACGCCATCTGGAAAAACAAGGCCGCCGTGTTGTTCGGTGATTTCCTGCTGAGCCGCGGCCTGCTGCTGGCGCTCGAGCACCGCGACTACGCCATGCTTCACGCCCTCTCCGACGCCGTCCGCCGCATGAGCGAGGGGGAGTTGCTACAGCTCAAAAAGGCGCGGCAGCTGGACATCGACGAGGCCACCTATTTCCGCATCATTTCCGACAAAACGGCGTCCCTCATCGCCGCCTGCACCACCTGCGGCGCGCTCAGCACCGACGCCGGCGAAGAGGAGATCGAGGCCATGCGCGCGATTGGCGAGCACCTCGGCCTCGCCTTTCAGATCCGCGACGACCTGTTCGATTTCGGGGGGGATGATGTGGGGAAGCCGCTGGGGATTGACCTCCAGGAGCGGAAGATGACGCTACCGCTGATCGAGGCCCTCGAGCGCGCCGGCGCGGCCGAGCGGCGGCGGATCCTGCGGATCGTGAAAAAAAAGAAGAAAGACCAGGGGGATATTCGCGCCGTGGCCGAGTTCGTCCGCGCCGAAGGCGGGATGGCCTACGCCGAGGAGAAGATGCGCGCGCTCGCCGGCGAAGCCCGCGCCCTGCTCCAGCGCTTCCCGGATTCCGAGGCGCGTGCGGCGATGGTGGGGTTGTCGCATTACATCGTGCAACGTAAAACGTAATCGCACCCCATAAACCGCACCCCATAAACCGCACCCCGTAAAACGCACCCCGTAAAACGCACCCCGTAGGCCGGGTTAGCCGCCCAACAGGCGGCGTAACCCGGCGTCATGCCGACGCCGTCCGATACCTTGCCCACCGGCGGCGTAACCCGGCGCAATGCCCACGCCGTCCGATACCTCGCCCAACAGGCGGCGTAACCCGGCGCCATGCAAAAACCCGCCGGCGCGGCGTAACCCGGCGCCATGCCGAAAACCCACCGGCGCGGCGTAACCCGGCGCCACCCGGCGCCATCCAACACCCCACCCAACGCCATCCGAAAACCCGCCGACGCGGCATCGCCAGACGTATCGCAGGACGCCGGGTTACGCCGCCTGTTGGGCGGCTAACCCGGGCTACGGGTGCTTGATCATAACCATATGCCATTCCTCCACCTCCTCGGCACCGGCGCGTCGCTGAGCGACGCGCACCGCACCACGACCATGCTGGCGCTGGCCGACCCCGCCGGCACGATCCTCATCGACTGCGGTGGGGACGTCATCCAGCGTGTCCTCGCGGCCGGCCTGGAGATCGGCTCCATCCGCGGGATCATCCTCACGCACGAACACCCGGACCATGTCGGCGGCTTTGCGCTCTTCATGGAGAAGCTGTTTGTCGCCGACACCCACCAGACGATCCCGGTCCATGGCCCCGAGCCGGCGCTCGACCAGGCCCGGCGCTGCTTCGCGGCCTACGACACGAGCCGGTGGATCGGGATGCCGGAAATCCAGTGGATGCCGTGTGACGACCTCGTGCTGGACAACGCCTCGTGGCGGATCACCGCCGCCGCCGTCCACCACAGCGTCCCCACGATTGGCCTCCGCGTCGAGGTGAAATCGACGGGGTTTGTCCTGGCCTATTCGTGCGACACGGAGCCGGCGGACGCGGTGGTCGACCTGGCGCGGAACGCGGACCTGCTCGTCCACGAGGCCACGGGCGCCTTTCCAGGGCACTCAACGGCGGAGGATGCGGCGCACATCGCGGTTAGAGCCGGCGCGAAGGACCTGGTGCTCGTCCACCTCCCGCCGGGGCTTACGGAAGAGAAGCTGGCGCCGGCGCGGGCGATTTTCCCTCGGACGCGCGTTGCAGAAGAGCTTGAAAGGGTGCCATTAGCGATTTAATACTGTGGACAGATTTCTTGGAATCACCTGGAGCACTAAATCTTGATGGTCCCCTCCTCTCTGAGGAGGGGCAGATCCCGGCGGCGATGTATCGCGGCCGGGATGGGGTGGTGGGGCCGCGTTGGGAGTTTTTACCTCCCCATCCCGATCGAGATCGGGATTTCCCCTCCTCGATGAGGAGGGGACCATCTGAGCCCAATGCAATTTCTTGTAACTCGGCCACGGCTCCAACTTGAAAGATCAGAACGCATAACATCACCGTAGAGACGCAACATTCTGGGTATCTACACACACGTCGCCCCCCTCCCCCTCACGTCTGCAACACCCCCGGATTAAACGGCGGAATCACGGCATTATGGTCGGCCATGTCGATGCCTCGGCTGAGCCAGTGGCGGGTGGTGGCGGGATCGATCACTTCGTCCACCCAGAGGCGGGCGGCGGCGTAGTAGGGCGACATCTGGTCGCGGTAGGTCGCCTCGATGTCGTCGAGCAATCGGGCCTGGTCCTCGAGCGACAGCGTCTTCCCCTGCCGCTCGAGCTTCGACACCTGGATCTGCAGCAGCGTCTTCGCCGCCTGTTTTCCACCCATAACGGCTATCTTGGCGGTGGGCCAGGCGCAGATCAGGCGCGGGTCGTACGCGCGGCCGCACATGGCGTAGTTGCCGGCGCCGTACGAGTTGCCCACGATCACGGTGAACTTCGGGACGACGGTGTTGGCGACGGCGCTCACCATCTTCGCCCCATCTTTGATGATCCCCCCGTGTTCGGCGCGGGTGCCTACCATGAAGCCGGTCACATCCTGAAAAAACACGATCGGGACGCGTTTCTGGTTGCAGTTCATGATAAACCGCGCCGCCTTGTCGGCCGCGTCGGAATAGATGACCCCGCCCACCTGCATCTCCCCTTCGCTGTTTTTTACCACCAGCCGCTGGTTGGCCACGATGCCGACGCTCCACCCGTCGATCCGAGCGTACCCGGTCAGGATTGTCCGGCCATAGTTTTCCTTGTAGGGCGTCCACGAGTCCTTGTCGACGATTCGGGCGAGGACCTCGAGCATGTCGTACGGCTGGTTCGAGGCCTCGGGGAGGATGCCGTAGATCTCCTCGGCGGGGTACGCCGGCTCGGCCGGGGCGTCGCGCAGGAAGCCGGCGCGCGGCTTCAGGTTGAGGTGCGCCACGAGTTGGCGGATGGTTCGGAGGCACGTGGCATCGTCGGGCACCTTGTAGTCGGTCACCCCCGAAATCTCGGTCGTCGTCGTCGCGCCGCCCAGGGTCTCGGCGTCCACCACCTCGCCGATGGCGGCGTTAACGAGGAATGGGCCGGCGAGGAAAACCGAACCGGTGCCGTCGACGATCAGGGCCTCGTCGCTCATGATGGGCAAGTAGGCGCCGCCGGCGACGCAGCTGCCCATGATGGCGGCGATCTGCGGGATGCCGCGGCTGGAGAGGATGGCGTTGTTGCGGAAGATGCGCCCGAAGTGGTCCTTGTCCGGAAAGATCTCGTCCTGCATGGGCAGGTAGACGCCGGCGGAGTCGACCAGGTAGACGATCGGGACGTGGTTTTCGAGGGCGATTTCCTGGGCGCGGAGGTTCTTCTTGGCCGTGATCGGAAACCAGGCGCCGGCCTTTACGGTCGCGTCGTTTGCCACGACGAGGCACAACTTGCCGCTGATCTTCCCCAACCCCATCACCGTGCCGGCCGACGGGCACCCGCCTTCTTCCGCGTACATCCCGTAGCCGGCGAACAGCCCCAACTCCGTGAAATCGTTCTCGTCATCCAGCAACGCCGCGATGCGTTCGCGAGCCGTCATCTTGCCGCGTTCGTGTTCTCGCGCGATACGCTGCGCCCCCCCGCCGGGTTTGACCTCATCGGCGCGTTCGAACAACTCCGCGAGGAGCGCCTCGTAGCGGGTGCGGCGATCCTGAAACGGCTTGGACGTGACCGGCGCCAGCCTACCTAAAGGAAGGGTCGACATAGGAATTCTGTTGGGAAAGGAGCGGCTTTTACGCGCGTGAGTACGGGCCGTTCGCAAAAAAAAAGCCGGCCTGCTCCGAGTCCGACTCCGCACTTTAAATTCCCCCCCGAGCCCCCCATTTCTCCCAACGCTCCCAACCCTAGAAGATAGCGGTCATCTTCTGGCGGACCTCCACGGGCGACTCTCCCGTCTTCTCACTGATCAAATCCACCATCTTCCGCAAATTCCCCCGCGCCCGCTTCAGTTCCGTGTCGTCGAACTCCGTGTTGCGCCAGATCAGCTCGATTTGCTTCTTGACGAAGTTCCAGTTGTCGTTCATCGTGCCGGTCGCCATATGCGTCCACCGTTGACGGTTGGTCATCGAATCGTGCTCTTTTGAAACCGGACGCAAACGGCCCTTGTTTCAAAACAATCAGGAAGCCGTGTTAAGAATGCGGGGAGAATGGGGATGGCTTAAGGTTTAAGGTTCAAGGTTTAAGGTTTAAGGGAAAGGCCCTCATTAAACCTTAAACCCCGAACTTTAAACCGCTTCACGCCGCCGTGTACAGGTGGCGCATCAGCTTGCGTTTCGCGACGGGCAGCAGGGTTTGTTCGAAGGGGAGATCGAGTTCGACGGTGCAGAAAAACGTCGCGGGGTTTGGGAGGCTTCGGTTCTCCTCCATGAGTTCGAGCTTGATCGCGTGGGGAGAGTGGTACACCGAGCGATGGGGGATCGTCTTGACGAGATTCGTTTTAAGGCTCCGGTACCGCTCCTTCACATCGGTGAACAGGGAAATGGTGTACTGGAGGATATACAACTCGCTTGTGAGACGGTCCGGCACCAGCAGGTAGCCTTCCTCGACGTACGCCGGCACGATCCCGACCTCGCCCAGATGAAGTTGTTGTTCGACGAACTCGAAGATCGTTTTCCCCTCTTCGATCGTCTCCTGGATACGCGGCATCGCCCAGTCGATGAGTTCGCGCACCTGCAACAACTGGTCCTCCTCCATGGCCGGGATGTCGTACAACAACTGGTTGTTGCGCAGATCGATCTCCTTGAGCCGGCGAGGCATCCCCTGCTCCACCTCGTTCATCCGACCCGTCAGCTGCCGGAGCGAGCCGTACAGGTTGACGAGCGCCCCGAGATCCGGGTAGATGATGTTTTTCTTGAACGCCTGGCGCGATTGGTTGAGGGAATCCAGAATACGATACTGTGCGCTTTCCATGTCGCGAAGCGCGCCCAGAAAGTGGTCGAGACGTAAGTCAGCCATAGGGTTTACCTCGTAATAACTACGAACAGCGCCCTGCGGACGCCGGCGAAGCGTTTCGCAGGTCCTTACTAAAGCTATCGTCTGTGGCGGCAGACGCTTTATGCGCCGCCCCCCTGGTACTTAACACGAACTTCAACTCTATCGGTTCGGGCAGACAAAAACAAGCCCACGTGGAGCGCCCCGACCTGAGCGCCGGCGTAGGCTCGGCGCGTTTCTCGTCCACCCCCGATCAGGCCATTGGCGCATGACCCGAACCGTAGGTTGCAGCATTTCTTAATCATCGCCAGATAGTTGAATTTGTCCGAGAAAAGCCCTAATTCAGGGCTATCGAACGGCGCCGTTTTCGCGGCAACATGGCCGCTCGCCACCCCGGGGCCCGCCAGGGCTCCTACCCCTTGACGCCACCACCCGACGCCGGGCTCTCGCCGTTGCACCCTCGCCGGCCGCCCGCGCCTGATCCATGATCCGGTCCCTTTAATGGGCTCTTTTTCGCCTGCGGTCTTCCTGGCGCTGCTGATGGGTCTGTTCGCACCTCTCGCGAACGGACAGGTACGTCCATTGGGCGACCCCGTCCCCACGGCGCCTTCTCCCGTCACGGCGCGGTTGGAAGGCCGCGTCCTGGACGCCGCCACCGGCGCGCCGCTCGC
>JBGSPJ010000719.1:0-3145 GCA_041738655.1 Rhodothermales bacterium
CCGGTACGTGCTCGACCTCGCCGAGCCGGCCGCGGGGCCGATGACGTTATCGGCTGGGGGCGCGTTTCTGGCGCAGCCGGCGAAGGTAGGTGATGGTAGGAACGGCCCGCAGCAGGATCAGCCCGGTTCATTTTTCATCCGCGCCGCGTACACGGACGACGGGGCCAACGGCGTCCCTGCCCTCACGGCCCACGATGCGCACCTGCTACGGTACCCGTTGATCGCCCCCGAGACGGCTGACGTCATCTCCGACGGCGTGACCTACACCCCCTCGCGCGACCCCGGCTTTATCATCGCGCGGGACGGGGCGTACGCGGGCTTTCGGGAGATCGACCTGACCGGGGTGAGCCGGATCGACGTCCATGCCATGACGCGGTTCTATACCTGGTCACACTTCCAGGGCGGGACGGTGGAGGTGAGGTTGGACGCGCCGGACGGTCCGCTCGCGGGTCCGCCGGCCGAGAAGCCCGTGGTGGATGCGGGCCAGGGTGTTGGTGGCGGTGATCAGGGAGCGCCGTCGCGTCCGATGTTTTTTGCGGCCGAGGCGCCGGCGAGTGTCGAGTTGCAGGGGGTGACGGGGAGGCACGATGTATACCTCGTCTTTCGCAACGCGTCCGTTAACGGTGATCAGGCGCTGATGCTATTGACGGGGGTTGGGTTTGCCGGGGAATGAGGCGCGGGGACGCGGAGGGGAGCTGGGGGGGTGTCCCGCTGAGGCGCGGGGACGCGGAGGGGGAACGAAGCCACCCCGGAGATTAGCCGGGGTGGCTTCCCTTAGCACCGGATCTTATCCGGGGTCACAAACGGAATCGAACCCATGCGTTGACGCGATCACATCGCGAAGCAGTAGAAATAGCCGTTGCCGCCAGTGCCGACCAGGTCTTCCTGGCTGCAGCCGCGGGAGGCGTGGGCAGCGTTCCAGGATGTCGGGTTGTCGCCTCCGCCGGTGCGGTCGTGGTGGCCTACCTGGGCGCTGCCCTCGCCGTTGCTCGTCCAGTTACTGCAGGTGTGGTCGCCCTCGGCGAACGCGGTGCCGTCGAGTTGCGAGCCGGTGATGATGTCGTGCTGGTTCGGGGTATCGCCACGGCCGTTGACCATCATCCCCTTTTCGGTGAGCGAGTTCTCCTTGCTCAGCTTGTTATTTTCGCTGTGGAGGTCCTCGACGCTCGTCGCCACGACCACGCTCTTCACGTTCATCCAGGGGCCGGCACCGATGCGGTCGCGCGCATTGACGGCCGGCTGGCCATCGGCCGCGTGGGCGCTGAGGTAGGCGTGCCAGGTTTTGTCGCCCGCGCCGGCGGCATCGGCGAGCATCTGGCAGTGGGCGTCGGCGCCGGCGAGGCCGCCGAGGTTGGCGCCATCACCCGAGCCCACGCTGGTGATAAAAAACCCCATATCGGCGGGGTTAAGATCGGACATCTCGGCGACGGTCGCGGTTGGCGTCGCTTCGGATGCGGCGGGGGTCTGCGCTTCACCGCAGGCCTGGAGGATGCCGGCGAGCAGCAGCAGGCCGATCGGGAGGTACGTGTGCGTTCGGTTCATGGTTCTTCAGGGTGGATGGGAGAATATCGTAACTGTGCCCTAAAATACAGCGGCCCGACTTCTGGCGCCGCAATTCGTGACGAATCGCACAGGGCGAGGGTGAACATCGCACCATCCCATCTGGAAATCTCGCCCGATTTATCCCAACCAGATGCCGTTCGTCCCTGCCGGGATGCCATACAACCCATCACGCCGGCACCTTGCGCCCGGCCGGCGTATATAGGCCCCGTTGCGCTCCCAACCACCACCCCTATGACCTCCGCGTCCACGCCTTCAACGTCTTCAGGCAAGTCGGCGCCCCCGGTTTCGCCCCGCTGGCGGTGGATCGAGGGGGGATTGCTCGTGTTATTCTGGGGGACGTTCGCGTTGCTCGCCATCGGGCGCGAGGCGTATAATCCGCACTTTGGAGGGTCGAGCGGGCTCCGCGAGGGGGAGGCGTTGTACCTGTTTCTGGAATACATGACCTGGGCGTGTGTCACGCCGGCGATCTTCTGGGTCAGCACTCGGCTTTTCCCGGATCGAATTGGTTGGTTGCGGACAATTCTGGGGGCTGTAGGGATGGGCCTGCTGGTCGCGCTTGTTGTCGACATGATCGACCACATGCTGTGGAACGTGATCGTCGATAGCGAGCAGCATCGGGCGCTTTCCATCGTCTACATATTTAGCAATTTCCATTTTCTGACCGAGTTTGTCGTATACATGGTCGTCCTGATCGCCGGCTATGCGCGCGCCTATTTCCTCCGGTCCCAGGAGCACCAGCAGGAAGCCGTCCAGCTCCGGTTCGATGCCGCCCGCCTCCAGGCCCACCTCGCCGAGGCCCGCCTCCGCGCCCTCCGGATGCAGATCAACCCCCATTTTTTGTTTAATACGCTGCACGTTATATCGGACCATTTCGAGGAGGACCCCCGCGCCGCGCGGCGGATGATCGCGCGGCTGAGCGAGATCATTCGCTATACGTTCGAGGGCACGGAGACCCGCGAGGTGCCACTCTCCAACGAGCTTCGGTTTCTGGACGGGTATCTGGATATCCAGCGGTTCCGTTTCGAGGACCGACTCGCCTTCAACCTGGACATCGCGCCGGGGGCCATCGAGGCGCTCGTACCCACGCTCATCCTCCAGCCGCTGGTCGAAAACGCCATCAAACACGGCGTCAGCCAGATCGAAGGCCCGGGCGTGATCGCGATTCGCGCCTGGCGAGAGGGTGAGCAGCTCCATCTTCGGATCGCCGACAATGGGCCGAGCGTAACGAAGAGTGAAACACACGACACCCGCGCCGCCTCCAACGGCATCGGCCTGCGTAATACGCGGGAGCGCCTCGAAACGCTCTACGGGACGCACCAACAGTTCACCGCCGGCCCGGCCCCCGGCGGCGGTTTTGTCTCCCATCTCGTAATCCCATATCACACCGGCAGCGACTATTTCTTGTCCTCGGTGGAGGAGGACGAATGATGCATATGCATGAACCTGTCCGTGCCCAGGCACCACCGGCGACGCTCCCCGGTCTCCGCGTACTGATCGCAGACGACGAGCCAGGGGCCCGCCGGCGCCTGCAGCGCCTGCTGAGCCGCGAGGCCGATGTGACGGTCGTCGACAGCGTCGGGAC
>JBGSPJ010000618.1:0-1716 GCA_041738655.1 Rhodothermales bacterium
GGGGGCCGGCGGCCGGCGCGGCCGCAGCGTTGGGGGCGGACGGCGTGCCGAGGATGTAGGATGCCAGCTCATCCACCCGGGCCGGCAGGTCGACAATCATCTCCCCGATTTCTTTTTCGGAGAGGCGCATGTGCGGCATGCGACGGAAGGACTCGACCTGCACGTGGGTGGTGCCGCTATGCCCCACGGCCGCGACTTTCACGAGCAGGTTCGCACTGCGTACGAAGTTGCCGAGGGTGCTGAATACGACTTCGGGCTTCTCGTGGTGAAATTCGATGGCCTGGGTGAGGGTATCCGGCAGCCGCCACTGACGCCCGACGATCCCGCCGATCATGGCGTGGGTGTGGCCAATGTGGAGCTGTTCGAGCCTGTGGAGGGGTTTGTCGGACCGGGCGGCTTCCGCGAGCAGCTGGCTGTAGGCCTCGCTACTGTGGTGGAGCATCACCAGCTTGCCGAAGTCGTGGAGCAACCCGCAGGTGAAGGCTTCTTCCGGGTTAGGCATGCCGGTGCGGCTTGCCAGGAAGCGGGCGGCGATCCCGACCGCGACGGCGTGTTTCCAGAAGCGGTCGTCGCCGCCAGGCCAGGATACCCGGGTGGCCGCCTTCAGGCTGCGCATGGCATCGACCATCACGATGTCGATCACCGCATCCCGGCCAAGGGTTACCAGGGCGCGGGACAGGTCGGTGATAGGCCGGCGTACGCCGAGACGCGCGGAATTGGAATGCTTGATTAGCGCGCTGCTGAGCGACGCGTCTGTCGCGATAACCCGCGTGATGGCGCCAAAATCGATCGGTTCTTGCCGCGCCAGCTTGAGTACTTTGAAGGCCAGGAGAGGGGGCGAAGGGATCGCGCCGGTAATCGGTTGCATGGGGGTCTGTCCATCCTAATCAGTGATCGGAGATCGTCCTGTTAGGTATCGGCGACCGTATCACGGAGGGATAGGGTGGGAGAAGCTAATTCCAGATAGCGCACCGCGTCGTTTATCTCCCGGAATACATCCTTTTCGACCAGGCATCGTTTGGTCTGGACAAGGATCGCGCGGGTGAAGGCGTAGTCGATGAAGCGCGGCGCGACGACGGCGACTCGCCCCGCCTTGCCGGTGAACGGGGGCCGGCGGCGCGCGAGTTTGACGAGGTTCGTCATGTCCGGCCAGTCGACAACCAGTTCCGCGATCTCCCGGCCATCCCAGAACTGATGGAATGAAGGCAGACACAGCGGGTCGTCCCAGATGGATTCGAGGGTGGCAATGATTTCTTCGCCCGTGATACGACCGGAGAGGCGAAGCAAGACAATGCCTTCTTGGGTCAGCAACAGCTTCGTGATCGCCATAGGATTGGATTGGAAGAGCGGCGCGAGGGTGCGGTAGACATCCTCGGGAAGTGCGACCGGGGATGTATGGGGCTTCTTCTCAAGAGGTAGGCCAATCCGTGGAAAAGCGTTTTCGGTCCTGGTAAGTGTGTGCTTATCTACGACGTGTGTGTGGAAGTGCGACACAAGATCGGACACCGCGAACAGGCGTCGTCAGTGGTGGTGTCCGCCGCCCAGGCTGCGCATCACCGTGAGGATGCCCAGAATGACGAGCAGGAGCCCGGTGGCGAGGTTGATGCGTTGCCGCCAGTAGGGTTGGATGAACTGGCCGGCCCAGGCCAGGCCAAACAGCGCCGGCAGCGTCCCGAGGCCGAAGAGGGCCATGATGAGTGCGCCGGGCCAGGGGCC
>JBGSPJ010000619.1:0-4809 GCA_041738655.1 Rhodothermales bacterium
CCTGCGGGCGTGTTTTGGGGGAGACCTGCCCGATGTCGTCCTCGACGCAACCGGCAACCGGCACGCGATGGCGCGTTCGTTCGGGCTCGTGGAGTCCGGCGGCCGGCTCGTGCTCGTCGGCCTGTTTGTCGGCGACCTCTCCTTTTTTGATCCCGAGTTTCACCGGCGGGAGATGACCTTGCTTGCCAGCCGCAATGCCACGGCGGATGATTTCCGGGGCGTGATGGCCGCCCTCGAAGCCGGCGAGGTGACCGTGGAGGAGTGGATCACCCATCGGTGCCACTTCGACGCCGCGGCCGGCGTGTTTCCCACCCTCGTGGAACCGGGAAGCGGCGCCATCAAGGCTGTGATCCATCAGGAAAGCACACTGGACCATCTGACCGCGCCGACCCGAAAAATCTAAAAACCCCCGCGAAACTATTGGAGACGCGCTCCGTTTTTAGCGCGCTCACCATCCGTTCCAACCCTGGCGGGGGAACGCCCCGCACGTCCGTCTCTACCCGATGCATACCTCAATCGCCGACTTCCTGGAGCACCACTACCGTCACTTCAACGCCGCGGCGCTCGTCGATGCGGCGAAGGGGTATGTCGAACACATCGACAAGGGTGGTGCGATGATGGTCACCCTCGCCGGCGCGATGAGCACCGCTGAAATGGGCCTCTCGCTGGCCGAGATGATCCGCAAGGACCTCGTCCACCTCATCACCTGCACGGGGGCCAACCTGGAGGAGGACCTCTTTAACCTGGTCGCGCACGACTACTATGTCCGCATCCCGAACTACCGGGACCTCACGCCGGCCGACGAGGAGAAGCTCCTGAGCCGGCACCTCAACCGCGTCACCGACACCTGCATCCCGGAGGAAGAAGCCATCCGCCGGCTCGAGAAAGCCGTACTCACGGAATGGCAGGACGCCGACCGCGCCGGCGAGCGGTATTTCCCGCACGAGTTCATGTACCGGGTGATCCGGAACGGCTCGCTCAAGCAGTATTACCAGATCGACCCGGCCGACAGCTGGCTCGTTGCGGCGGCGGAGAAGAACCTCCCGATCATCGTGCCGGGCTGGGAGGATTCGACCCTCGGCAACATCTACGCGGCCCACTGCATCGAGGGCGACGTCAAGAACGTGCACACCGTGCGCTCGGGGATCGAGTACATGATGATGCTCTCTCGGATCTACGAAGCGGAGACGAACAAGCGCTCGATCGGCTTCTTCCAGATCGGCGGCGGCATCGCCGGCGACTTCCCGATCTGCGTCGTCCCGATGCTGCATCAGGACCTGCTCCGCACCCACGTTCCTCTCTGGGGCTATTTCTGCCAGATCAGCGACTCCACCACCAGCTATGGCTCGTACTCGGGCGCCGTCCCGAACGAAAAGATCACCTGGGGCAAACTCAGCGCGGATACACCGAAGTACGTCATCGAGTCGGACGCGACCATTGTCGCCCCGCTCATCTTCGCCTACGTCATGGAACGCTCCACCGTCGCCGCGGCGGCTCATGCGTCGGTTTCGGCCTGACGCCTCGCCAGACCCTTCACGAACCTCACCAGCTTAGATTCAACAACGAGATTGGGAAACAAAGCACCTGTCGACACCCTCAGCCCTGAAGTTGTAGAGGAAGCCACCTGGACGCCGAAAGACGCCGAGGAGTTGTATCACCTGAACTTCTGGTCGGACGACTTCTTTCACGTCAACGATGCCGGCAGCGTCGGCGTGCGGCCGGTTCAGGGGAGCAAGCAGTCGGTGGACCTGAAGAAGGTGGTGAAGGAACTGGAACGCCGCGGTACGCGCTTTCCGGTCGTCATCCGCTTCCAGGACATCCTGCACGCACGGGTCGTCCGGATCAACGAGGCGTTTATCGATGCCTGCAAGGAGCTGGGCTACAAGAACCGGTACAACAGCATCTACCCGATCAAGGTGAACCAACTCCACGAAGTGGTGGAGGAGATTCTGGACGCCGGCAAACCTTATGGCCTGGGCCTCGAGTGCGGCTCAAAAGCCGAACTCGTCGCCGCCCTGGCGCACCTCGAGGACGACAAGACGCTGCTCATCTGCAACGGCTACAAGGATGATGTGATGCTGCGCATGATCCTCTCCGCGCAGAAGCTCGGCAAGCAGGTCATCCCCGTCATCGAGAAGTACTCGGAATTTACCCGCCTCATCAAACTCGCCGAGGAGATGGGCCTCAAGCCGCGCATGGGCGTACGCGTCCGGCTCTCCACGCCCGGCGTGGGCAAATGGGCGGAGTCCGGCGGTGAACGCTCCAAGTTCGGCATCACCATCCCCGAACTCGTCCGTGCCGTCGAAGATCTGAAAGAGCGCGGGCTCACGGATTCCCTGCAGCTCCTCCATTTCCACCTCGGAAGCCAGCTGACCGATATCCAGACACTCAAAAAGGCGATCAAGGAGTTCACGCAGATCTACGTCCAGCTCTGGCAGCGCGAGATCAGCGTCAAATACCTCGACATCGGCGGCGGTCTCGGCGTCAACTACGGACTCGGGTACGGCACGACCACCGACAGCATCAACTACACCCTGATCGAGTACGCGCGCAGCGCCGTGTACGCCGTCCAGGAAGTGTGCGACACCACCAACACACCGCACCCGATCATTCTCTCCGAGAGCGGTCGCGCCCTGTCGGCCCACCACTCGGTGCTCGTGGTCGACATCCTCGGCTGCCACCGAAAGGAAGGGATGGAGCCGGATTTTAAGCCGGGCAAGGGCGACCACGCCATCATCCGCGAGATGGACGAGATCTGGCGCATCGCGCTGGCCGACAAGAAGCAGCGCCTGCCGGTCCTCCTCGAAGCCTACCACGACGCCGTCGAAAAACGGCTCCAGTCCGAATCCCTCTTCTCGTTCGGCTACCTGCCCATCGAGCAGAAAGCCATTGCCGAGAAGCTCTACTGGAGCATCTGCTACACCATCAACGAGAAAGTGAAGCAGAGCAACGCCGAGTGGCTGCCGGATGAACTGACGCACCTGGACGACGTGTTGATCGACCAGTACCAGTGCGACTTCTCCGTCTTCCAGTCGATGCTCGACTACTGGGCCATCGGCCAGTGTTTCCCCGTGATGCCCATCCACCGGCTCGACGAACGCCCCGACCGGCGCGCGATCCTCGTGGACCTCACGTGCGACTCCGACGGCAAGGTGTGCACGTTTATTTCGCCCTACGAGGATAAGGACTACCTGGAGGTGCACGACCTCAAGAATGACGAAGCGTATTACCTCGGCTTCTTCATGATGGGGGCGTACCAGGATATCATGGGGGATATGCACAACCTGTTCGGGCGCGTCTCCGAGGTGCACGTATACGCGAGCGAAGAAGAGCCGGAAGGCTTTTATATCGAGAAAGTGATCCCGGGCGCGAGTGTCGAAGAGATGCTCGCCCAGGTGCAGTACTTCCCCAATGATCTGCTTCGCCGCATGAATAAACTCGTGCGCGACAAGGTGCAGGCTGGCGTGATCCAGCCCAGCGCCGGCTATGCGATGCTCGAAGAGTACGAGCAGATCATGAAGGAAACGACGTATTTCAGAAACACGTGATCGGAGGATCGATGGCCAACGAACAGGTCACCCTCGGCGTCGTCCAGATGCGATGCTCGGCGGACCCTGATGAAAACCTGCGGCGAGCGCTCGAACTGACGGCCGCCGCGGCCGACCGCGGCGCGCAGATTATCTGCCTGCCCGAGCTGTTTCGCAGCCGGTATTTCTGCCAGAACGAGGACTCGGCCCATTTTGCCCTCGCCGAGCCCATCCCGGGCCCGTCGTCGGACGCGTTCGCGGCGCTGGCGAAGGCGAAGGGCGTCGTGGTCGTCGCCAGCCTGTTCGAGAAGCGGGCCGTGGGCCTGTACCACAACACCGCCGTTGTCGTTGATAGCGACCGGGGAATGCTCGGCCGTTACCGGAAGATGCACATCCCAGACGACCCGCGGTACTACGAGAAATACTACTTCACCCCGGGCGACCTCGGGTTTCGGAGTTTCGAAACCTCGCGGGGGCCCATCGGCGTGCTCGTCTGTTGGGACCAGTGGTACCCCGAAGCGGCGCGGCTCACGGCCCTCCATGGCGCCGAGATCCTGTTTTACCCCACCGCCATCGGCTGGCACCCGGAAGAGAAGCACTCCCACGGCGAAAAACAGCATGCCGCCTGGGAGATCACCCAGCGCGCCCATGCCATCGCCAACGGGTGTTTTGTGGTAGCCGTCAACCGGACCGGCTTCGAGCCCGAGCCGGGCGCCGCGGCCGGCCACGGCATCCAGTTCTGGGGACAGAGCTTCGTGGCGGCGCCGGACGGCTCCATCCTCGCCCGCGCCGCCCAGGATGACGAAGACATCCTGCTCGTGAAGATCGACAAGCAAGCCATTTTTGATCAGCGCTCGGGCTGGCCCTTCCTACGTGACCGCCGGATCGACGCGTACGACGCGATTACCCGGCGGTATATCGACTAGCCTCGACATGGACCCACTACCTTTGACGCTGCGGCCCACGCCCGAATCGCCGGCAGCCCTCGGCTACCACATGCCGGCCGAGTGGGCGCCCCAGCAGGGCACATGGATCTCCTGGCCCCACAATCCCGACACCTGGCCCGGTTTTTTGCCGCAGGTGGTCACGTTTTACGATGAACTCACCCGCGCCATAAGCGAGGTGGAGGAGGCCCACATCAACGTCACCGGGGCGGCGATGCGGCAGGACCTCGAACGCCGGTTTAAAGACGCTATCGCCCGCGGACGCGTCGTGTTGCACGACTTTCCGACCGACGACGCCTGGTGCCGCGACCATGGCGCCACGATCGTCGCCGGCCCCC
>JBGSPJ010000637.1:0-3903 GCA_041738655.1 Rhodothermales bacterium
ACGACGCCGCAGCTGACGGCCTGGCGGCTCCTGCATACGCCGGCGCCTGAACTCGCCATCGCCCCGACGGAAACCATCCTCTCCGCCGACACCCTCGCCCGCGCCGAGGCCCTCACCGTCGGGGTGCCCGTCATCAACCTCGGGCCGGCCACTGCCGCGAAGGCATGGGTGACATTTACGATTACCGACAGCGCTAACCGCGAGTCCGTCGCCGGCGTCGATACCCTGCGCGTCCTCCAACCCGACGTGGCGCTGACCTCGACCCTCGTCATCGATACCGAACGGCTCGCCGGCGTCAACCGGGTGACCGTCCGCATCGAGCAGGACTACCCGGACCCTGTCCCGCTCAACAACCTCCTCAACAGCGCCTTCCTGGTCCTGACCGACAACGCCGGCCCGACGTTCGAGGTGCTGGTGGACGACGAGGCGCTGCCGAACGACCCTGACCCCGTCCAGAACCTGCAGGACCCCGCGATTCCGTTTGTCTCCGGCCGGCCGACGATCCAGGTCACGATCGAGGACGAAAACACCTTCCTGCCGATCGACGACACCAGCTTCGTCCGCCTCCAGTTCGACGGCCGGCCCGTGCCCTTCTCCAGCCCGGAGGTCGATTTCCAGCCGGCCACCGCCGGCTCTCCCGAGGCGCGGGTCTTCTTTTCGCCCGACCTCTCCGGCGCCGACACCACGCACACCCTCGTCGTCCGCGTCTTCGACGCCACCGGCAACGAGGCCGAGGACAGCCCGTACCAGGTCCACTTCCGCGTCCAGGCCGCCGTCGAAATCGAAAGCCTCTATCCGTACCCGAACCCGATGCACACGGCGACGACGTTTGCCTTCCGCCTCCGCGGGGCCGACGCCGCGCTGGCCGAGTCGTTTCGGATCCGCATCTACACCCTCACCGGCCGGCTCATTCGCGAGTTCGATCTCCTCGAGGACCCCGCCGCCCTCGTAGCCGGCGGCCTCCGCATTGGCTGGAACAAGCTCCCCTGGGACGGCCGCGACGCCGACGGCGACCTCATCGCCACCGGCGTCTACCTCTATAAGGTCGTCGCCCGCGCCGAAGGCCGAAACCTGGAGGTGAACAATGAAACAGGGATCGAGAAGCTGGTGGTGATCCGGTGAGGAATAGCGATTAGCGAATAGTGAATAGTGAATAGCGATTTGTGAAGCGACTGCGATCACAAACAACGTTTCACATTGATTTGTCCACTTTTCACTTTTCACTTTTCACTTTTAATTTTTCCTTTTACCTTTTCACTTTTCACTTTGCACTTTTAATTTTTCCTTTTGCCTTTTCACTTTTCACTTTGCACATTTCCCTCCTCATCGCTTCCCGCGACCGCCCCGCCGAACTGAATCGTTGTCTCGCCGGCATCGCCCGGCAGCAAGGCGCCTGTGCCGAGGTGATAGTACTCGACGATGCGTCGGCCGCGCCCATCGACAGGGTGGCGCTGGAGGCTGGCTCGTTTCCGGTGCGCCTCCTCCGCTCCGAGACCCGCTTCGGCGTCGGCGCTGGGCGGAATTGGCTGATGCGAGAGGCGAAGGGCGATGCGTTTGTGGTGCTGGACGACGACGCTTTTTTTGTGGATGATGACGCCCTGCTTCGGATCGAGGCCGCGCTGACTCGGTATCCGGACGCCGGCATCCTGGCGCTCAAAATTCGTGATTTTCGCGGAGATGGCGAGCGCTGGCTCACGCCCCATCCCCGGGGCGCCGGGACGGAAGAGCGTCTCGCCACACCCCACCGTGTCGCCTATTTCCTCGGCGGCGCACATGTCATCCGGCGCACAGTGATCGAGGCGTGCGGGCCGTATCCGGAGTCGTATGCGTATGGCAACGAGGAGCTCGACCTCGCCTACCGCGCCATCGACCGGGCGTTTACCATCCAGTTCGTGCCTGATGTCGTGGTGCACCATAAACCGCCGGCGGGTCCGACACCCGATATAGACGAAGCGCGCCATCGGCTGTATCATCACACGCGGAGCCGGCTGTTGCTGGCGCACGCGCATCTCCCCGCCGCGCCAGCTGTCGTGTACAGCCTGGGCTGGGCGGGAATCTATGGCCTCCGGGCCGTGCGGCATCGCGCGGTCGGGGCGTTTCTACGGGGCGTCCGCGACGCCTGGCGGGAGGCAAAGGCGACGCCTCGCAAACCGATCGGGCCGGCGGCCATCGCTTACCTTCGCGATCATTTTGGCCGATTGTGGATATGAGAGATTCCGCGTCCGGATCCGGGGCAAGCGCTTCCGCATCGCCACCCCGCGGCTACGAAAGTGGGAGGCGCCTCACGTAGTATCAGCCCCGGCCGACAGCTATCGTTCGATCCGTATCATTCTCTACATAAAGTCTATTTCTCATGGTTTATGCAGTCATCATGGCCGGCGGCGTTGGAAGCCGTTTCTGGCCCCGGAGCCGGCAGGACCGGCCCAAACAATTCATCAACGTATTCGGTCAGGCCACGCTGATCCAGAACACCGTGGCGCGTCTGCAGGGGCTCATCCCGCCGGAGCGATGCCTCATCGTCACCCACGAGCGCTACGTCCAGCAGACCCACGAACAGCTGCCGGCCGTCCCGCTCGAAAATATCCTCGCCGAGCCGATGAGCCGCAACACCGCGCCGTGTATCGCCTACGCGGCCGCCCAGCTGCTCGCCCGCGACCCAGACGCAACGATGGTCGTGCTGCCGGCGGACCACCTCATCCAGAACGTTAAACAGTTCCACAAGGTGCTCGAGGTGGCCATCGAGCAGGCCCAGAAGCCGGAGGCCCTCGTGACGATTGGCATCACGCCGACCCATCCCGAGACCGGCTACGGCTACATCCAGTTCGACGGCACGATCAACATGAACGAGGCGCCACGCCCGTACGCCGTCAAGACCTTCGCCGAAAAGCCCGACCTCCCCACGGCCGAAAGCTTCATCGACTCCGGCGACTTCCTCTGGAACAGCGGGATGTTCATCTGGCGGGCGGACACGATCATGGCCCAGTTCAAGGAGCATCTCCCCGAGGCGCACGACGCCTTCACGCCCTATTTCGACGCGGTCGGCACCGACCGGGAGCGCGAGGTGATCACGGCCGCCTTCATGAAGTGCCCCAAGATCTCTATCGACTACGGCGTCATGGAGCGTGCGCACACCGTGTTTGTCGTCCCCGGCTCCTTCGGCTGGAACGACGTGGGCGACTGGCGCGCCGTGTATACCCTCAGCGATAAAAACGACCATGGCAACGCCATCCAGGGCAACGTTATCGTGCACGACTCCAGCCGCTGCCTCGTCCAGGGCGGCGAGCGGCTTATCGTACTCGTCGGCATCCACGACGCCGTCGTCGTCGACACCGAAGACGCCGTCCTCGTCTGCAACCAGGAAAGCGCGCAGCAGGTCAAGAACGTCGTCGATTACCTCAACGTGCACCAGCTCAACCAGTACATTTGATCGGGGCGCCAAAATCCCCACGTAGGTCGGGTCAACATTGTAGGTCGGGTTAGCGAAGCGTAACCCGACACGTTCCATCACACGATCTCAACGAATGTCATCTCTCCGCGTCGTCGCCCGCAGGCCGGCGATTGCGGTCGAGATGACATTTTTTATGACGACGTTTTTAACCCACGGTACGTCGCGGCCTCGCATTACGTCTAGGTAGATAAAGCCTCGACGTCATGCCCGACCCCTCCCCTCTCAACGGCACCTCCGGCGAGCCGGAGTTGAGTTACCACACCCCCATCCACCGCTGGGCGGAATCCGACCGGCCCCGCGAGAAGCTCCGCAAACTCGGGCCGGCCGTGTTGTCGGATGCCGAGTTGATCGCGCTGCTGCTCGGCACCGGCACCCGCACACGCGACGAGCGCCTCTCGGCCGTTCAGCTCGGCCAGGCGCTGGTGCGCGTGTATGGATCGCTCTACGAGTTGTCG
>JBGSPJ010000713.1:0-18073 GCA_041738655.1 Rhodothermales bacterium
GTATCGCTGGCTTCGAGAGCGTGCGGGTGAAGCGGATCGGTTTGTTCGGTTCGTCCTTAGACTTGTCCGAAAGCTCGCTCATGCGATCAGACCGCCGACGGCGCCAGGAAGGCGGTTTGCGAAAAGTGTCCAGTAGTCAGCAATCGCACAACTTTCCAAAACACTTCAAGAGGCCCATACGCTTACCCAAGCCCACGCCGGTACTATACTTTCGTTCATAAGTGACTCAATAGATCTTGAGAGTCATTACAGAGACTACTGGGGCATCGGTGATCACGCCTTTGAGCGGATTGAAGCAATACGCAACTTCATTAGTTATGCAATGGCTGCGCAATTGCCCTCTGTTCAGTTTTTAAAACACATAGGCGATCTAGACTCGACACGCGGGGCAACGTCCGACCAGATTATTACGATGTCTACTGTGCACAGAACCAAAGGCCTGGAGTACGACTACATATTTATCCCGTCTTGCCAGGAAGGATACATGCCCTCGCTGCATTCTCGTCAGATTGGCATCTTCGACAAGGAAGGAATTGTCAGCGAGCCCGAAGCTTCCCAGGCGATTGAAAATGAAAGAAGATTATTCTACGTAGCTATTACCAGAGCGCGTAAGGCGGTATATATTGCCGCATCAAGTCCATCTACTGCCGAAGAATCCACGGCAAATGACAGAATCTTCCCCTCCCGTTTTATTGAAGAAATGCGCTTACCAGAAACACTACCCATTCTGGATCAACTTTCTGAAGTGACAGTAATGAGCAAGGAAGGTATCGATAAATGGATGCATCATGTGAAGCAGCAAGCAGGAAATCGACTACTCAGTGCCAACCTCAAGATGTATCTAATCATGTTAGGAGCGGAAAGCATCGCTACCGACGTATCGAAAACAATGGATTCCGTTGGCGAGGCACCTTTCAAGTACCGATATCCCTATGGTCGACGAAGCATGGGGCTCCAAAAATCCCCTAAAGGGCCCGCAATCCCAGAAGTGGATCCCTGGGGTAAAATCAAATGATATGTTTAGCGTTTTAACTCTCCTCAAACCCCTGGTTCGTGAACTTGAGCGACCGGCCATTTTCGGTGACGGTGCGAACAATATGCTCCGGAGCCCCATCCGGTAGATCGGCTTCTATTTCGAGTGTGATGCGCACGTTGGCTCCCTTAAGTCCGATGAGATGTGCCACGATTTCTTCGGCTATCCGGCCGGCATCCCTTCCCACCCGCGTGGAATCCAGGGTGACGCTCCCATGGTACCGCCCCAATCGCTTGGAGGGATTCACCCTGGGTGTCACTTCCTGGCCAGTTTCTTGGCCCCCGGTTTGTGTCGTGGAGCGACCATCTGAGGGCATCCTCTCGTCGCCCAGAGGCAGGCGCGCCGGCAGAATGTCGCTCCGCTGTTGCACAACGGCTACTGCCGGCTTAACCAGGAGGCCCACGCTGCTGTCGGTCGATACGGAGATCGACTCACCACCTCGCAGCCCGATGTACCGCTGATTACTCTCGTCATAGCTGTCTGCGTACGCGAACGACTCCTTCTGCCAGTGCTCAAGACCGAGTCCTTCATGAATGGCGGCGGCAAGCACACGCGGACCGGTGAGTCGAGCCAGATAGACGTACTTCGCAAAATCCTCCGCCAGTTGTCGAATGCTGACATGATCGCCTCGCCAGAGTGGGATCTTATCCAGTTCACTTCGCAAGCTCGTGCCCGCAAATAAAGGTATCAGCAATTCGTCGGATTTCAGCTTCTTACTTGCTCGAACGGCCAGCGGCTCGACGCCGGCCAGACGCGTCGACTGCCACACCACCGCTTCCTGCGGCTTCGCCTGAACGGGGACCAACAACCACTGATAGGCCTCCGGAATACGACCTGCGACGGTGGCGTTGGCCGTGGCACGCTGGGTTTCAGCCTGCTTGACCTGGAACGGAGAGAGATCTAGCGTCTCTCGCTCGGAAAGGATCGTCTCCCACGCCAGGTACTTCCGTACAGCCTCGACGAGATCCTGCATTCGGGTTTGGTCCACGGCCAGAAACACAAGCGTATTCCTGAACAACCGGGGGGCGTTGCCGCGTGTCTCCAGGATGGCCCGCGCCGCCTGTTCGGCCAGGCTATCGGGTTGCTTGTTATGCGGATGGTCCAGACCCAGGACTACAAGCCGCGCATCCATATCGTCCGGCACGTCGTGTCCCGACTGCGGGAGCGGGTGCACCCGGCTGAAATCTCCCGTCTGTCGCAAATCGACTCGCAACCGACGCTCGAGCTCCCGGCTGACGGTGTCGGGATCCCGCTTGAACTGTTCGGCGCGATCCTCGGCGAGTTTGGTGACCGTGGGTTGGGTCGAGTACCAATATCGGTTACCGTCCTGGTACAGATAGGTAGCGGACGTACTCAGCCGGCGAAGCGCGTCGCCAAAAATAGCCGGCGTTTCGCCCGGCATGACACACCCCAGCTTGACCCTTCGGTCCTCGATACCCAGATTGGCCGCGGCTCCCGTGGGCGCCGAACCCATGTAGATCGTCCGGGCGACGCGCCGGGTCGCGGCATATTTGCCGAGATTGGGCACATCGCTGTCGATTCGCAACGGCAGCGCATTGGGACCATCCACGTCCTTCTCGATGACAGGCACCCAGTTGTCGGACAGATACCTGGTCAGTTCGAACTGTACCCGCGGATCATCGATGGGGATGTTGGCCGGCAGAATGAGTGGGTTGCGATCTCCCTTTTCCCACAGGCTATGGATGACCGCGGCCATCAGGCGGAGAACGCCGCGGGTGCGCTGGAATTTGACGAGGGTCGACCAGTCGGTATACAGCCGATCGAAGACTTCCGGATGAATGGGGTAGGCCGCGCGAAGGCGTTTCTCGTAGTCGGCGTCGCGGCACTCGGGTGGGAATTCCTCGTGCTGGGTGCGGTAGAGGTCGAAGAAACCACGGGCGACTACATCGCGCTGCTTGAACTGCGTTTCGTCGATCAGGGGCTCGAACAGCCGCCGGCGAACGATCTCGAACCCTTCTTCGGCGCTTGCCGGCCGCCACGAGGCTTCGACACGGCCGACGGCATTTCGGAGCCGCTCCAGCGCGGCGCGGCCCCGTTCTCCGCCCACCTCGACATCGCTTGCGCGGGCATGGGGAGAACCGCTGGTATCCGAAGCGGGCAAACTGATCACGAGCAGACACTGTCGCGCCAGCTTGGCCGATTCGGTGAGTGCCTGTGCGAACGAAAAGTGGGTCTCGAAGCTGCCGCCTGGGAGGTCGCTCTGGTCATGGAGCTGGCGCGCGTAGGCTACCCACTCGTCGATCAGAATCAGGGCGGGGCTGTAGTCGTTGATGAGCTGCCGCAGCACATCACCCGGGCTAGTGGCGTGTTCGTCGTCGGCGCGGATACGGTCGTAGGCATCGCGGCCGCCGAGCTGCCAGGCGAGCTCTCCCCAAAGGGTGCGGACGGTGGTGCCATCCGCCTTGATACTCGGGTTGCCCGGCGAAATCTTGTTGCCGACCAGCACCACGCGGCGCACCTGCCCGGGGATCTTCGCCTCGCCGGCGACGGTGAGCACCGCATCCATCCCCATCAGCTCTGTCGGCTTCGTACCGGAAAACAGGTGGTACAACGCCAGCATCGAGTGGGTCTTTCCGCCGCCGAAGTTGGTCTGGAGTTGAACGACGGGGTCGCCACCGCTGCCGGAAAGGCGCTGAAGCGCCCCGGCGAGCAGTTGCTTGAGGCTCTCGGTGAGGTATGTGCGGCGAAAGAACTCGGCCGGGTTGCGGTATTCGTCGCTGCCTTCTCCGATGTGTACTTGCCACAGGTCAGCGGCGAACTCGGCCTGCTGGTAACGGCCACTCGCAACGTCACGGTGCGGGTTGACGACCTCGCGCCAGGGCGTGAGGGTTCCCGAAGCCTGGCTTTCGATGGCGGTGCCGGCACTCTTACGAAGCTCGCCGCGCACCTGCTCGTCGAACCGCACACGTAGCAGCTCCATCTTCATCTTTTCCACTTCCTCGGCCTGCGGCGCCGATACGGCGGTGAGCAAACGCGCGGCGGAGTCGAGAACGCGGTACACGTCGTCGCCGGTAAACGGCTTCTGATGGGCCCAACGGTTACGGAATTCGCGCAACTCACCCACCAGGCTCCGCTCCGCCCAGCCCAGGGGCTTTTTAAACACGTCATTCCAACAATCGCCCATCACCTTGAGCTGGGCCGCGATGTCCCACTCGGTGACCGGTGAATCCCGGAACTCTGGATCCTCAAGGAATTTACGTAGCGACGGCGGAGGGCCATTCGCTCTGATCTCGCTTGAAAGTTCGCGATCGACGAACGGGGCGACGCCGTCTTTGAGGAGGTCCATCGCTCGGGTTACGCGGTCGCGGTTGGTAAGGGCCATGCGTCGTTCGTGGGTGAATGAATCCGCTTCCAGAAGGTATTTAATCAGAGGCAGATCGGCTGCATTATTCGTCTCTTATGATTGAAGGTCGTTCCTCGTACGATCTCTGACGAATTACAGTGGGGTTTTAGCCGTATCCTTTATGTATTGCAGACGATCTTGATCTTCAGGTTGCATACTGAACCTCAGCCGACCGAACCACTTCATCCCTGATATACGGACTCAAATCCTCCGCCGTACGAAGGTCGATCTTGCGCCCACCCATCAGGTCCGACAACTCTACTTCAATCCCGCCCATACCCAGTAGCCCGGGTAGCCGGCCCTCCTCAAATTCTATCAATAGGTCTAGATCGCTGGCTTCATTTGCCATGCCGCGTAGCGATGAACCAAAAAGCGAGAGGCGCCGGATGCCGCTTCGCCGGCAGAACGTTTCAAGCTCCGTTCGTGCTAGGGGCAGGTGTCGTTTCATCGTTCGTACTGCGTGCTGATTGTCAGTTTTCGAATCTACAACCCCAGCGATGTCTGGATCCCCGCCGGCCGGCCAGGCTCGCGAGACAGCCGCACGATCTCAGGCCAGCTCTGCACCAGTCCATTGTAGGCCAGTGCCTCCTGCGCCCGCTTCTTGCGCTCGCAGAGGGCGTACAGGCGATAGGCCAGTTCCCTGGCCACTTCAGCGTTGCTGCCGAGCGCTGCCACCAGACGCGCTGCCGCTTCCTCGCCGCCGGCCTCAAGGGTGCGCACGAGCTGGTGAACCACTTCCCACGCCGGCAGGCGCGCATCGGTGGTGGGGTCCCAGTGCTCGTCCAGATCCACCGGGCGAAGCAGCCTGACTTTTCCTCCCTTCGAGGCCAGGATCCCGGCCTCGACCATCCCGCCGAGACTTGTATTTTTGGCCTTCGAAAGCGTCTCGGCCAGACCAAAGTCGCCCTCGTTGAACCCGACCTGCTCGAACCACGCCAGCGCCCAGCGTGTGTCGGAATCAAAGTCGCCTTCCTGCTCGACGAGCACTTCATCCAGGATCTGGTTGATCAGCGCCAGTGCCTCACGCACGGGCAATGGCTTTCCTTCGGCATCCATCACACTCGCATAGCGGGTATACACCCCCATGCCCGGCCCGATAGCGGCCTGG
Source organism: Rhodothermales bacterium (assembly GCA_041738655.1). Classification (GTDB taxonomy): domain Bacteria; phylum Bacteroidota; class Rhodothermia; order Rhodothermales; family JAHQVL01; genus JAWKNW01. The sequence goes on from JBGSPJ010000713.1 coordinate 5,506, forward strand.
GCAAGGTCGACCGGTGCGATGTTGCCGCGCTGTAGGTGCTTCAAGGCACCGGGCAACTCGGCCTTGAGGGCCGCGACGAACTCACGCCGAGTGGCAGTGGGAGCACTGGCCGGCCGCGGCCGGCAGACGAGTACGATGCTGGAGGCCAGGGCGTTGGTGCCGAATCCAATCATACGATTGCTCAACTCAGTGCGCATAGGCCAGGTACCGCTCATGCCGAACCCAGCTCGTATCACGGCATCCAGGAATGTTTCCCACCCCGTGCTGGCGGTTCCATCCTTACTTGACGTTTCGGATTGCTTGAAAGCGTAGTAAATCGTGACCGGAAATGCTGGATGTGATTGATCGGAAAGCCGGCGCATGGCCTGTGTCATACCGTCCAAAAAGAATGTCTCTGCCTGTTCTTTTCCACCGTGTCGATAAGGAGTAGCGACCAACTCTTCGGCTTTGGGAACGGCTAATGTTGAAAAGAGCTTTGGAAACACTAGCCGAAGTGCAAGCCTCAGCCAAACGTAAAAGAAATCTGAAAGATCGGCGTAGCCTATGTTGTCATAATATGGAGGGTCGGTCGAGACAATACGGTCATGGATGATTAACTGATTGGCTGCATCGACCTGTTCTGCATTTCCACCAGCTTTGGATGGAAAATAATCAATGACTTTAGCACCCCATTCAACATTAAAGAGCCAATTCCCGCTCGAATCAGAAAAAGGATTGCCCTCTGCGAAATCCCATACCATCGGAATAGCCTGTCGGCCGAAGGTATTTCTCAGTGCTTCCATCTTGGGACTACTATCCCATGAGCAAACTGACGATCCACGATCCGCAGATCGGCTAATCGCAAACGCCAAATAGACCCCCACCGAATCTGCATACGCCTGCGCGCCAGTTCCACCTTCAGCTAACGAGATGCCGTCTTCCGGCATGCCAGAAGTAATCGCATCCTGCCGGACTTGCTCCCGAGCTTCCTGGACAAGGTCGGAGAAGGTGGTCAGGGCGACGAGCTGGCGCGGGGTGAAGAGGTCGCCGAAGGTGGTGAGGCCGTATTGAACGGTCCAGAAATTCCTGGGATCGTCCGGCAAAGATGTCTCAGGCCGCCAGGTTGGTTCAGCCTGATGGGCAATCAGTGCGTGTGCCGGTATCGGATCGAGGTAAACGCGACCACGGCTACCTTCAGCCACAATAGCCATCAATTTGGCTCCCATTCTCCCTGCTCTCCCTTCGGATTTAATGTAATCACCCGAAATCGGTGTCCCCGACATTACACAATAGAAATTGGCTCCACGCGACAACTTCGTCCCATTCTTCGCCGCCTCCGCATCCTTCGGCTTTCCCGTTCTCACCGTGAAGTGGTAGCCCTCTGGCCCCACCACCGGCTCGATATACGCCTCCTTCCCCGTTTTCGTCGACAGCATAAACGTCGACGCCAGCGGGACATCGATGTGCGCGTAGGCCGGGTTGGGTGACTTCACCGTCCGGGCCCAGAGCCAGGCGATGACCGTCAGGGCCTGCCCAACGTAGGGCTTAAGATCGGGCCGGTCTTTCGTCATCTCGGCCGTGACCGTGATTTTCGGGTAGAGATGGCCAATCCGTTTTTCCGCCTCATCGCGCATCCACTGGCCGTAGTAGCGCACGTCCTCAGCGAGGCCGCGGGCGCCTTTCCAGGTTTCCGCGATGCCCAATCCGGGCGGGCGGTTGTCCGGCCGAACCGGTGGTTTCCCCGCAAACTTCGGTGGGATCTCGATCATCGCTTTGTTGATGAGGACAGCGACCGGGTTGAGATCGCTCGCATACGCTTCGAGCCCGAGCCGCTGAGCTTCGAGGGGCAGGGCGCCGCCACCGGCGAAGGGGTCGTGAAAGGCAGGAAGTTTATGCCGGTCGAACAGCTCGGCGGCGCGAGGGTGGTCGGCGTTTTCGGCGCAGGAGCGCCGCCAGCTTTGCCAGATCTCGGCGCGGGCGCGATCGAGGACAGCCTCGTTCGTCGTGTTCTCCCACAGGACAAGGTCTTCGATGATCTTAAAAAGACGGAGTCGTTCTTTCTCCTGGGCTTTTTCGGTGGGAAAGAGGTCCGGGCAGGCCGACGGGTCGTCGACCATTTGCGCGAAGATCACCGCACGGGCGGCAGCGAGGGGCCGGCGGGCCCACCAGAGGTGTAGGGTTGAGGGGTGGCCGTGGCGGATCGATTTCTCCCGTGCCGAGGCGGTGTTAATGGCATCGAGAGGGAGGGCGACTTCGATGAGTTTTTTCTTTTGGATCACGCGAACACCGCAAAAGTTGACCGCCAGCTACTGGCCGTCATCCGAATGAGTTCAAGATATGGGCTGGCCACACCGCTCACCAATACGGCGTGCGAGGGCAAGGAAATCCTCTGCCGCCAGGCGAACAGCCTGTCCGTGCGAGCCGATGGCACCGTCGGCCGGCTTTAAGGCAAAAACCGGCTTGCGTGCTTCCATCGCCATCGGCATCAGGCTCCGGTAGTGTTTCAGCATGGCGAGGCAGAAGGGATCGTCCTTGGCCTGCGGTGCCGTTGCAGTCGACTGCTCTAATACGTAGGAGCGATACGTTGCTGGAAATCGTTCTATCCAACGCTGATAGGCCTTCGGGGGACGGTTGTCACGGATGCTAAGTTGCAACACGGCATAGCCGAGCGGCGCGATCGTGCCCGCAGGCATTGCCATGGTCGGGTCCGGGTTTTTGGGGATCAGATCTTTCCAGGCCTGGCGCCAGCTGGCGAGGGCCGGCCCAAGGTTGCGCAGACCCTGTAAAGAAAACAAGTCCGGGCCGAGCGGAATGACCACATGTTCGCTGGCGATAAGTGCCGCGCGATTTATGGCGCCCAGGTTGGGGCCGACATCGATAAGCACCCAAGAGGCGTTGCGTACCTTAGCGGCCGCGAGAATACCCCGATGGAAGGCAGTCATCGTGCGAAAGGCCGATTCGTCGCGGTTATGGCAGTTCGGCCATGCCGCAGACAGTTTATCTTCGAACGTGGAAAGCGCGAGGTCGCCAACAATAAGGCCAAGATTTGAATTTATATGTTCGACATGCGGAGTTTCAACATCACCGATACCCCTGATGATCGGGCGCAGTGCACCGTATAGCGTATTCGAATGTTCGCCTTCTGGCCAAAGGCGTTCCAGGGCGTCTTCTTCCAGGAACATACTGGTTAGGTTCGCCTGTGGATCGAGATCGACCGCCAACACCGATTCCCCCCGTTCGGCCATCATCCAGGCGAGGTGGTAGACCAGCGTCGTTTTGCCGACGCCGCCCTTGTTGTTGAAGAAGGCTACCGTTTTCATGAGGCCTTGTGAACGATACAGAGCACGAACCCGTGGTCGAAAACAAACTCAGCGGGCGGGCTTCCGTTTTTTGCCAGGGCATCCAGTGCCCGGATGACGCCGCGCCCGTAGCGGTTCACGTAGCCAAGCGCCTTCATCGCCTCGGCGACCACCGGGTTGCGGTAACTAGTCTGATTCGGAAAGTTCGCCGCGGTGGCTTCACCGTACAATCCCCCTGGACTCTGAATTTCGAGCCGGTCGTCAAACCAGTTGATCCGCAAAGGCGCCGTGGAGGCATAGTCACGGTGCATGATCGCATTCATGAGCAGCTCGCGAACCGCGACACGTGGATAGGCCTCGACGGTGTCTTCACGGAGCGTGGAAACAGGCCGGAGAGCCTGAGTAAGCTGAGCGTCGATGAGGGCATCAAGCTCGCGGAGCACCGTCAATAAGTCGCCGTCTAGTTCACGGCCATTGACGATGTCATCGGTGAGGGACGTCCCGCCCACCCTCAGAAACTGGATATAGGCACCGGGTAGCCAGCGGCGTACATCGAGGCCAAACAGGAGGACGCCGGCATGGGTAGGACAGCCTTTCTTTTGATCGAAGAACCGCAACGATGCCAATTGTTGTTCTACAGGGCGGTGATTCTCGGCGATCACCTCCGCAGCCACGGCTTGCTGGCGGTAATCTATCAGAAACAGCGCATCGTGGATGTCCTCGAGGGTGCTACCTAAGCATGGTAGAGCATCGAATGTGCGGGCATGGGCGACTCGTCGCTCTATCAGGATACGTTCGTCATGTTCGGTGGCGTAGCTGCGCCGTGGTCCTGTACGAATCCAGATACGGCCTTTATAACGAACGGGCGGCAAGAGAGAGGGCTGTACAGTAACGACCACCACATCTCCATCGCTCGTGGGCACTCTTTCGATAGTAAGTACCGGCAGCGGCTGAATATTGCCGTTGTCTCGCAAACCGCCCAGGTTACGCAGCAGTTCATCGGTCGCAGCGACGCCTACGACAGAACCGTCGGACTTGACCCCGAGGAGCAAGTAACCCGGCAGACCGTGCCCAGGCAGGTCGTTAGCAAAGGCGCAGACGGCTTCCGAAAACTTATCGGTATCGGTAGTGGATACCGTCAGTTCTACCCTGTCGGCTTCGTCGCGCGCAATGATTTCGCGGAGTTCCTGTTCGGTCATGACAGCATCAGGGGGCGCTCCGTAAGAACGCGTTGTGTCAGGTGGCCCGTGTATCCAGGTGGGAAGGGAGCCAACCCACCACCACCTGCTGCGTTTCTTCGTCGTAGCAAAAATACAGGCGGAAGCAATACCGTGCTTCCCGGGAAATCCCTTTTTTCAAACCTGCCGCGGCACGTTGCGCCCCGACGTCATTGAGTTCAAAAGATTGGCCTTCCCAGGCTTTTTCGGGGAGGCGTTTTCCGGACTTGCGGTCCATTCACTTGAGCACTTCCTCGCGAGCGATGCGAAGCGAGTCAGCCTGATCTGAAGGGTCCAGGATGAGCAAGACCTGGCTGACGGGGCGGATGGGTCCGGTTCGGGCGATACGTATGCCTGGCTGGATCATGATGGGACTACATCAGGTGGGATTCGCGGATAACCAAGACTCAGGGACGGCTGCTCGTCTTCCAACGATGTTTCCAAGGTTTGCAGCGTTTCCAACAACGAAGCCATCTTGGGCGATACCGGTGCATCACCGATATCGACCTGTGCATTATGAGCAACCGTTCCAGCCTGGTCGTGCGCCGTTCGAGCCAGGCTGGCCATTAGACCCCGCACCTCTTTTACCAATTCATCAAGCCCTTCAAGCAAATCTGTCTGAATGGTTTCATAGATCGGCCTTGCCGCACCCAGTGCGGCCGGGATTAACACGTCGAGCATACGCTTTTTCATCCCTTTACCAGAGATTTGCATGACCGTTGCATAAACGGGCTCCATATGCCGGCAAGCTACAGCCGGAATTTTGGCAGTCAGTTCGCCACGGATCCGTATGACACGATTCAGCAATTGCGTTTTCGAGGCCTGTGCAAGCGAAGCGACCTTTTCCTCGAACCACTTGAGCTGTTTCTCAACGCCGTCATCGAGCAGGTTAAAACGCAATTCTACGATCAGACGGACGCGCTCGCTGTAATTGCGTCCAGTGTCTTTAGTTTTGATGACGTACTCGTCGACTGCCCGGTCGATGTCGTGGGTAAAGAATTGCTCCCAGGAAACGGGGAGCCGGGCCAGCAGCGGCTCGGTCAGGTCTTCGTTGAGGTCATAGAGGTGTCCGGTAGTCGGGCTCTTAAACACACCGCCGCGATGAACGGCCGCGCGAAGTTGCGCCCAGTGCATCCTGCGCCAGTCGTCCGTTACTTTTCGAACCCCTTCCGCACTCTGATGGAGCATCGGCACCACGCCGGCGACAAACCGCTCACGATACAGTTCGACACGCTGCTTCGCATGGTCAAATGCCGATTGCATTAAATGCTTAAACCCTATAAGCTCTCGGTCGATAAGCCGCCGGACTTCAACGACTTCCGGCGGAACGTCAGACGTTGAGCCTGACAAAAAAAAAGCTATTTCAACGCCCAGCTGCTTGAGCCGCTTCCGGGCCAACTGCACGTTAAACGCCGTCCCAGATTCCTCAGCAATGCGCGCCATATGCGCATGCAATCCAGGGATGCCGGTGTCCTCTTCGCGCTCGATCCCGTAATCCTTTCGGAGTGGGGCGATACGCTTGATTTTTATGTACGCATTGGCAGACACCGCGTGGACCGGGGCCTGAGCAGCCAGCCGAAGCAAGTGCTCTACGGCCTCGCTTTGCCCGTCGCCCGACGTCATGTCGCGAATCATCTGGCTCAACTGCTCCCGCACTACGGGGACTGTGCGCTCCCGGTAGGCATGAATGAGCTCTTCGACCGAGCAATCCTCGGCCAATCCCAGCTCGATTGCTACGTGCATGTCGATATCGTCCGCTTTCGTCCCGACCAGTGACAACGATCCATATGCGCCACTCAACACCAGGGTGCGCAAGAGACGGCCTTCATACAGGATGCGGTTGATGTCCTGTGTCAGCCCGCGCACCATGTTAAACACGACCCATACAAAAGGCGATGTCCGCAGATAGTCACGCGTTACCTCGACGCGAGCTTCGTTCGGATCATTTAATCCGGGCAAGTCGACGAGTTCGATTCCCCCTCGGAGGCATTCGTAGGGGCCGGCGATATGCACCTGTTTGATAAGCGGCCAGAGCTGGCTTTCCCCACGGACCATCTTTCTGAGGTAATCCAGCATTGTTCTGGCATCCTCAAATTCCATCGACTCGATCGAACCCTGCGAAAAAATGCGCTCAATCTCTGCCGGCGTGTCCCAACCCATGATCTGCTCCCGGGTCACCGTGTCGTCCGGCTTGATCCCGTAAACCGCCGTGATGCGTTTGCGGGCCGCATCGACCACACGCGCCGATTCCGAACGTTCTTCCTCTAGGTCATCCTCACCTGGGCTCAGGATCGCTGCAAACAGATCGAGATCCTTGCGCCATTCGCTCTCCGTACAGAAGCGTATCAGCACGCGATAGCTTTCTCCGGTGCCGTATTGAACCGAGGTAACAAAGGCCGTCGTCGGCTGCATTACCCCGACAGGTAGCACCTCTTGACCCAACACAGCATTCAGCAAAGTCGACTTCCCTGCACCGGTAGTACCCACGAGAGCAATGCGCACATGCTGCTGCTGGTCGACCAAGGCACGAATCGCCGCCATCTCATTGCGCCACCCCTCCAATTCTCGAGCAGCATCTTTAGGAAGAGATGGCACTACCTCATGCTCAAGCCACTCGGTGTAACGCGCGATCCCCTTTCTCGTTTTTTCCAGCGTGGAATCGGTCATAATGGTTCATGTGATTTCACGCTGGGGGCGTAGCGCGGGTCAGTAATTCAGACAGGTTGTAGTTCACACTCGTCACAGCAAAATCGGGCTCCCGTAAGAAAGGCTTGAAGACGTAATGCAGAGAGTGCTTCTGTTCTTCAAAGAGGACGATGGCCAGGATGAAGTGATCGGGCTTATTTAGTGAATAGAGGATTTCGTTTTTAGTCACCGTGATGGTTTCGGCGCGGCTCGTACGTCCCTTGACCTCGATGAATCGAAGCCGCCCATCCCTGGGGTCGCGACTTTCGATGTCGTAGCCCACTTTTTCGTGTTCGCGGTCAACAGGTTCAAAGCCCAGGCTGCGCTCGGCTTCCATTACTATTTCGCGTGCTCGTGCGGATGCCGCCTGTCGGTCCGCATCGGACACCAATCGGTTGGGTATTTTGCCTCGCATGAGCGCCAGCAAGCCGGCCGGCACCACCAGCACACCGCCAACCACATGGGGTGGCATCGGGGCAATCTGGCGCTCCAGTTTGAGTTCTGCCAGGCGTTTCTGCAGACGGGTCTGGAGATTGTCGGCGCGCTTTCGGGCCTCGCCAGAGTTTAGTTTTGCGTTGGGCTTTCCGGCTTTTTCCTGGTCGTCAAGTACCAAAGAGCGATTATCCCAATAGATGATTTCCTTGGATAGTCGGTCCTTGACTTCCTTTTCAACTTTATCCAAGCGCACAATTCGTGGGTCGCGAACATCTGAAAGGTGACCCGGAATAACATGCGAGATAGCATACCCTAGTGCCTTTTGCTCCAGATCGCGCTGGATCCAGGTACTCTCTGGTCGCGCCAGAATCCGATCCACATCCGGTTCATCGTCCCGTAAAGGGCGGTAATCCAGGTAGGGCGCGAAGTGCATATGCCGCATGTGCCCCTGGGAGTCAACCTCCACATACAGCATTTGACGGGAAATCACGCGCCGCTCACCCGAGCGGGTGACGCCGGCGTCCTGGATTGAACTCTCCAGGTAAAAGAGAACCCGTGGCGATGTCCCAGGGTCGTTTTCATCGACCAGCACACAGCCGCGCCGCATCAAGTCCCGGTGCCGCTCCAGCACCAGATCGATCGTAGCATCGAGCAAGGGATGGCCCGGGCATAAAAAGGCGGAAGGGGGCTGTCCAGGCTGATTGATATGCGCCTTGTCGAATACGATACGCTCGTAGCGCGGGAGTACCGGTGCGCCGATGCCGATCAGCCGGTCGCGGTTACGGATCGGGGCCGGCACATGGCTGATTTCATAGCGTCGCGCCTCACGCTGTCGGCAGGACCCGCCGAACTGTTGGAACGCCTCCAGGAAGAACGTCTCGATGAAGTGAGGCTGAAGCCGGCGGGCTTCCGCCCGTTCCATGTCAATCCGAATCCGGCTCACCCGGGTAACATCCATGGCTTCACGTGCGAGCAGACGATCTTCAAGCAAATCCTGCAACGCTTCTCGATCAAAGGCCTGTTCGACCACCTGGTTCAAGCGCTCGCGTACCTCCTCTTGTTCGCCATATCGAATAGCCTCTACCATGAGGTCGCGCAAGGGTTTACCCTCGAACTGCATCTTACCCAGGACGTCAAAAACGCGCCCTCCGAGCGCCGCACGAGCCTGTTCCAGCTTGGCAAGAAGGGTCCGATACACATCCCCCTCTCGCGTGTCCTCGGCAATGAGGTTCCAGAGATGGCACACTTCAGTCTGGCCGATTCGGTGGATGCGGCCGAAGCGCTGTTCGAGTCGATTCGGATTCCAGGGGAGATCGTAGTTCACCATGAGGTGAGCCCGCTGGAGATTAATGCCTTCGCCTGCGGCATCGGTTGCGATGAGGACCTGAACATCGGGGTCATGCCGGAAGGCTTCCTGCGCCTTGAGCCGCTCTTCGCGCCCCTTCCCCCCGTGGATCACCACAATCGCGTCCTCGCGACCAAGCAACGTGGCCACCTTACGGACCAGGTAGTTGAGCGTGTCGCGATGCTCGGTGAAGATCACCAGTTTCTGATGGGGCGACGTCTTGATGTCACTTCCCGGCGAACCATACCGTACCGCCTCCTCGGCGACCATACTCAGCGCCCCGCTGGGAGCAAAGATGAGTCGTAACAGGCTCGCCAACTCACTCCACTTGCGGTCTTCGTCGCTCCGCTTTACAGCTTTTGCAAGTTCCTCCAGCCTGGTGAGGGTACTGATCTCAATTTTGAGCTCGTCAATCGTACGCGCAGCCGTCGCCTGATCGAGCACCTGTGCTGCTGTCGCCTCTTGCTCGTCATCCGGCGCATCTTCGAGGTCTTCCAGATCTTCCCGGTCCAGCAAAACGGTCTGGGTTACCGCATTGGCAAGCAGTCCACCGCGATGAACGAGTTCCATCTCCTTCAAGCGGCTTTCCAGGCGTTCACGCCGGCGCAGCAATGATTGGTAGATTGCTTCCGGGGAAGATGCCAGCCTGCGTTGTAGGATGGTCAGCGCAAAACCGACCGTGCCGGCGCGTTTGTCGTTCTGTAACGCCTCGGCTCGGTTGAACTCCTCCCGTACATAGTTTGTCACCGCCGCATACAATTGCGCTTCCGCATCGGACAGTTTGTACGGTACGGTCGAGGCAATACGTTCAGGAAACAGCGGTTTTCCCTCGAACTTCAGCAGCTCTTCCTTCACCATGCGGCGCATGAGATCGGATACATCCGCCGTGTGGACCCCATCGCGAAAACGCCCCTCGAACCGGTCGCCATCCAGCAAGGCCATAAAAAGCTGGAAGTCCTCTTCCTTGCCATTGTGTGGTGTGGCTGTCATCAGGAGGAAGTGCCGGGTCAATGTGGAAAGCAGCTGCCCAAGCTTGTACCGCTTCGTGTAATTGATCTCCCCCCCAAAAAATGTGGCCGACATTTTATGAGCTTCATCACAAACGACCAAGTCCCACCCACAATCGGGAGCTTGAAGCTTTTCCTGCACCCTTTCGTTTCGCGAAAGTTTATCCAGCCGGGCGATGACCAGATTGGTCTCCAAAAACCAGTTTCCCGATCGAGCGGCCTCAAGTTTGTCGTTCGTTAGAATATCAAATGGAAGCTGAAAACGCCGAGACAATTCGTCTTGCCATTGTTCGGCGAGGCTCCCAGGGCAAACGATGAGGCATCGCTGGAGGTCGCCTCGGACAATGAGCTCTTTGATGAGGAGCCCGGCCATGATCGTCTTGCCGGCGCCTGGGTCATCAGCCAACAAGAACCGCAACGGCTGTCGCGGTAGCATCGACTCGTAGACCGCTGTAATCTGATGTGGCAATGGCTCGACGATCGAGGTATGTACGGCCAGCACGGGATCGAACAGATGGGCAAGATGGATACGATGCGCTTCTGATACCAGCCGAAATAATGCCCCGTCGCCGTCGAAACTCCATGGCCTGCCTGCTTGCACGATTTCGAGCCGCGACTCGTCATGCCGATATATCAGCTCGTTGCCCACCTTGCCGGCAGAGGTCTTATAGGTAAGCTCCAGCGCATCGGACCCATGCCAGAGCGCGCTGACTATGGTCACGACCGCATCAGGTAGAATGCCGCGGAGGGTGCTGTTGGGTAGAAGGTCTTCGAGACGAGCCATACAGGGCGTATGATGGGTAGCTGATGCCGCAACGCAGGGTGGAAAAGAAGAAAGATGCGCCTTGTCTATGAATCAACACAACCTTTGCAGATGAAGTCGTTGCGGATGCACCACTAACAGAAAACTCGATTGGACCGCATTATTTGTCGGACGCAGTTGCTGTCACCAACTCAACGCGCCCGCGTTCGTATTTTACACGAAACACGGTCATTGTCATGCCAGAAGTCACCATCCAGCTTCCCGAAGAGGTTTTCTCCGCGCTTCGGCGGTCTCCGAGTCAATTCGTGGACGAGATGTGCCTGGCCGCGGCCATCCACTGGTACAGCCGAAGTGAGGTCTCCCAGGAGATAGCGGCGGCCATTGCCGGCCTCGACCGAGCGGATTTTCTGACAACCCTCGCCCGGGCTCACGTGGATGTTTTCCCGGTAGATCTGAACGACTTGCGGGTGGAGATGACTCGGGATTGGACACCTTCATGATCGGATCCGAATGTCAATCTCGCGCCTTCTAGCACGTCAACGATCGGTTTTCCATCATGCAGCCCGACACTAACAACGCACTGCCCCCCCGACGCCTCGCATGTCCTGGTGATACTGGGTACCGCTTGCAGCATTAGCGTGATGCCGAAAGATTTCAAGCCGAATGGCTGCCACGCATCTAAGAATGACGCTCTACCAATCGTTGCAAGGTTTCAATCGGCTCTGGCACATCACTCGTGATCACCGCCCAGAGTGTCTCGTTGTCGAGTCCCAGATAGCCGTGTATGAGGCGGTTCCGCAAGGCGATAATGCGCCGCCAGGGCACTTCCGGATGAGCCTCGCAAATAGCATCCGGAATACGTGTGGCCGCTTCGCCGATCAGTTCAAGATTGCGCAGAGTCGCGTCGTAGGTCAGGTCACGATCTTCAAACATCTGCATATCGAGCCCCACCGTGTATTCGAGCACACGATCTGCAAATCGAATCATATCCTGAACATAAAACAACCAGGGCCGATCCGAATCAGACATAGAGCGCCTCTTTCTCGATATACGGGCGCATTTCTTCGCGTATCGCTTTCCGGGTGACGAGATCGACCGGGCGTCCGAGCAAATCCTCCAGGAAAAACAGCACCCCGAAATGACGATCAGACGTTGCCGGCCCGTCGAACGAGACCAGAATGTCGATGTCGCTGTCCGGACGCTCTTCGCCGCGTCGCACGGAACCAAACAGGGCAAGCTCCTTGACCTGGAACTGCCGCTCCAGCTCCGGCTTAACGTCTGCCAGGATACCCAGTATCGGATTCTCGTTTTCCATGGATGCTGACCGTGCGCGAAAATGCCCCGGTGGAACGCGCAAGGAGAAACTTTTGTTTACGCGCGGCTCTCCCTGTGTTCGTGGGGGTGCATCAGTTGTCGCACGAGCGTCATTCAGCGCCTGCTCGAATCGTTTCCCACCCCATCCGCCACTCGAACAGATCCTCCAGCCGGATGAAGTACGGCCGCCCGCGCTGGACGGCCGGCAAGCCCTCTTCCTTGATGTACCGGATCACGCTCTCGGCTTCACGTCGTGGTTAAAAAACGCCGGCGCCTCCTTGTGGGTGATCACTTTGCGCTGATGCTGCACCTGCTCGCCCAGCTCGGCCATTGCGCGGCGACAGATGGTGGTATTGCGAAGCATGAGCCTGGACCGCTTTTTTAATGGTGCAACGGGACGATCAACCGCCAGTCCTCCACGCCGGCGCGGTTCATGGCCGCCTCGGCGAGGGGCGCGGGCTGCGCCCCCATCGTCAGCGGGACGTCATACAGCCGGCCCGGTGCCCGCCTCCCGAACCAGGGCC
>JBGSPJ010000044.1:0-5530 GCA_041738655.1 Rhodothermales bacterium
GGGGCTACCGCCAGCGCCACGGCCGAGGCGCCGGCGCGGCGAAACCACTGCCGGCGTGACAGGGAAGCGGCAGCGTCGAGGGGAAAATGAGGAGATTCCATGGAGCGATAGTCGATCGTGGACAAACCGTACGATTCCGAATATATATCCATTTATTATTAAAAACAGAAATAATACCTAAGCAAATTATTTGAAAGCGCTTTTATGCCTAATTATTTTTATAAGCCTGATTCCAAGAAGCCACGTGGGCGGCACCGACCGCGACGCTGTCGGCCTCCTACTTGAATCCTGCCGTGTGGCCCGCTTGTTTATCTTCGTCATCCTCCCCTCGTTGTCGAGCCAATAGGAGGCTTAACTTCCTCTACCCTACAATTAGGGAAGAACAGATCGCCGCATCACTTGCTATCATCCTGGACATCCAACCAGACCGATCATGCCCGCCGTAGCCTTCCAGTTCGACACCCCGCAGCCGCTCATCGACTTCCTGACCCACGCCGGCTGGCTCGACGCCGGCGAGACGGTGCGCCGCATCGTAAAAGCCGGCGAGGGCAATATGAACTTCGTGGCGCGGGTACAGACGGACCGCCGCTCCCTGATCGTCAAACAATCCCGCCCCTGGGTCGAGAAATACCCGTCGATCCCCGCTCCCGAAGAGCGCATCCTGAGCGAGGTGACGTTTTATCAGGCCGTTCAGGACCAACCCCGCCTCGCCGCGCTCATGCCTCGGCTGCTGGGGGTGGACGCCGGCCATCACGCCGCGCTGTTCGAGGACCTGGGCGAGGCGCCCGATTACACCCGGATTTACAACAGTGATCGCCCCGCGTGTGATGAACTCCGTCCCCTGCTCCGCTGGCTCTCGGCGTTGCACAACGCGGCGTTCCCCGACACCCTCCGTGCTACCCTCGCCAATCGCGCGATGCGGGCGCTTAATCACCTCCACCTGTTCGACTTCCCCCTCCGCCCCGACAATGGCTTTGATCTCGACGCCATCACGCCGGGCCTCCAGCGAGCCGCTGACCGCCTCAAGCACAACGAAACTTATGTTGCGGCCGTACACGCGCTGGGTGAACGGTACCTGGCCGATGGCGACCGGTTGTTGCACGGCGATTTCTACCCGGGAAGCTGGGTCCACACGCCGGCGGGCCCGCGGGTCATCGACCCCGAGTTTGCTTTTTTCGGGCCGGCGGAATACGATGCGGGCATCTGCCTCGCACACCTGGCCATGGCCGGCTACTCGGAGGCCGAGCGCGCGGTGATCCTGATGGGGTACACCCCGCATCCCGGGTTCGACCGGACGCTCGTTGCCCGGTTTGCCGGCATGGAGATCATGCGCCGGCTCATAGGCGTCGCGCAGTTGCCTTTGTCGCGAACGATTGACGAAAAACGCGGACTCCTCGAGTGGTCCGAGCAACTCGTGCTCGCACCCGCTCACGGTCGACTCTATTAACCCATTCTAAGAGCCATGGCTTTTGACTCCCTATTAGCCGAGCGCATTCGCGGACTCATCGGCGAACGCGAAGGCCTCGTGGAAAAAAAGATGTTTGGCGGGATCGCATTCCTCGTGTACGGCAATATGAGCTGTAGCGTACATGGTCATGAGTTGATCGCCCGCGTCGACCCAACGGAGACCGGTCGACTGCTCGATAATCCCGGCGTCCGCCTCTTCGATATCACGGGCCGGCCCATGAAAGGCTGGCTCCTGGTCGACTCGGCCTCGCTCACAAACGAGTCTCTCCTCGCATTGTGGGTTCAGCGGAGTCTGGACTTCGCCGCATCGCTCCCCCGAAAATAGCCATGCGACCAAACACTACCCTCCGCCTGCTCTGGGAGCACGCCTTCTGGGCCGACACCCGGGTCCTGGAAGCAGTGCTGGCCGGCGGACCCGCCGAAGCCGTCCGCGAATTCGCGCATCTGCTGGGGGCCGAGGAAACCTGGCTAGCCCGGCTCGAACATCGAACGGCGCGTACAGCCGTATGGCCAGAACTACCACGCGAATCCCTCGCCGACCACCGGGACGTTATCCATGCGGGTATACTTGCCTTCCTGGACGCGCTCGGGGAGGATGCCGTGGACGCCCGGGTCGATTACTCGAACAGCGCAGGGCAAGCGTTTCACAATACTGTAAGCGAAATCCTACTGCACGCCGCTTTACATGGGCAGTACCATCGGGGAAAGATCAATTTGTTGTTGCGTCAGGCCGGCCTGGCTCCGGCGCCAGTCGATCTCATCGCCTACTTCCGCGGCGTGCCGGCGGCTACGACCCCGGTAAAAACCACCCTCACGCACGTCCATGAAGAGGTTTTTGCGGCGCCGCCTGAACGTGTATTCGCACTTTTGCACACGCCCGCTGCCATTCGTCGATGGTGGGGTGCCACCACAGCTATCGTCATCCCCCATGCAGGAGGGCTATGGGCAGCGACCTGGGGTGAATCCGAGGATGATCCCGACTACATCACCACGGCCACCATGTCGGTATTCGACCCGCCACTTCGTCTGGTCTTGTCCGACTACAAGTACCGTACACGAAAAGAGGGAATGCCGTTTCAGGCCGATTTCATGACCGAATTTACGGTGTCGCCCCATTCTGAAGGAGCCACGCTCCGGGTCGCCCAACACGGGTTCCCGGCCACCACGGAAGGCAAAACATTCCTGGCCGCCTGCGACACCGGTTGGCGGAATACATTCGCCGGCATCCGCACCTATCTTTACCAATCACGCCGCTAAAAAGTCTAGCCTCATCATCCTTCCGCCTGCTCCTCCAGGCTCCGGGCTGCACGCTTTCCGGGCCACCGTTTACCCCACCACTCATAGGCGATCCATGCAAGGCCGGCGATGTAGAGGCTTATCCACGCCACATCCACGAATCGACCATCGCCAAAGCGGGTGATCCAGGCGCCCGCCATGACGAGTGATAACGCCATGCCACCGTACGACGCGAACCAGGGCGATAGGATCATGACGGCGCCGCCCACTTCGATCACACCTACCAGCACCCGGAGCCAGCCCGGGTACCCCCATCGATCAAAGGCCTCCGTCCAGAATCCTTCTGGATCGAACTTCACCCACCCCATTTCGATAAACATCCAGGCCAGGTAAGCGGCCAGTAGCCAGGAAAGTACGAGCCTCGCTTTTTTCCAGTTCGACATAGGGGAAGACCTGCCGGCCCGAGGGATTGTGTGGAGATCATAGCCTCTGAACGTAACCACGCCGTCCGGGGTTACGTCCCTGAAGATCCGGTCGGCACTTGTTCTACAAAGCGTCGATACGCTGCTCGCTGCTCGGCGTGATTAAAGGGAAACGAAGCTTCTTCGATCAATCCTGCGATATTTCCGGCTACCGCGCGCACCGTATCCACCATCACCCGCGGATAGTACCACCGCTTGCTGTTGTGGATGAACTCCTCTTCGTCGAGCAGCTTCACCTCTCCGTCCAGCGTGACCAGATAGTCGAGGTCGAGGTCTACCCATGTCAGCGTGTCGCCATCGAGGACCGCCGGCGCGCAAAGGTTGATGTACATCGCCCAATCGGAGCCCGTGCTATCGCACATGTGCATGACGTTGTACCACCGGTCGGTGAAGTAGTACTGGAGCATCCCGTTTCGGTTGGGGTACGACTTCCCGTGGCTGTGGTAAAAAAACGTCTCGTCGGGCCGAGCCAGCACGCAGATGTGGTCGGAGTCGGCGTCAAGGTGTAGGCCTTCGGAGGTGCTCCGGAAGCTGCCATTGAATTTCTTGGAGATGACCTTCAAGCGCTGCATAGTAGATGCGTTATGAGGCCTTCTACTGTGTGAAGCGGCGCCTGCGTTCCCGATCCGTCTTCCCGGGGTGTCACGGCTTGTTAAGCGCCATCATCTTATCCCGGAAGAAACGCCCCTGACGTGTCGGCTCAAACTCCCAGTTCTCGATCAGCTGGGACGACCAGACGGGGTCGAACACCCAGGCGGTCCACGAAATACCTTTCTGTTCGAAATACCCGATGAGCGCTTCGCCATACGTCTCGTCGCCGATGACGGGGACGTGCGCGCCGCGGCCGTCGGCGCTCATAAAGCCAAACTCCGTCGCCACAATGGGATACGTATCCGCGACATGGCCCCAGTCGGCCTCCCACTGGTCGATCCACGGCGCCGGCCGTTTCTGGGGATACGGATGGGTCACATACGCCACGCCAGGAAAGGCGATGGGATGTTCGATCACCGAGCCCAGTTCGTACGCCCAGTTGAAGCCGGCGACAAGAGGGATGACGGTCGTGTCGTGCGCATAGATAATCCCGATGATCTCCTCCATCAGCGCCTTCTGATCCGCCCAGGTCATCGTCCCCAGCGTGCCGTTATAGACGGTGGGCTCGTTGAAAAGCTCGTAAAAGGCCACGACCGGCTGTTCGTCGTAGCGCGCCGCGATGGTTTTCCAGAAGCGAAAGGTCTCGGTCTTCGTTGTGTTGTACATCGGATGCTGGAAGAGCTCGGTGCGCAGGTTGCCGATGCTGTGCCAGTCGATGATCACGTACATCCCCAGTTCGCCGGCCCAGGCGATGCCCTGATCGAGCAACGCCAGATACGCCTCCTCGCCCCGCTCCCGCCAGGCCCGCGGATGCACGGGGAAACGAACGATGTTGGCGTTCCATGCCCGGGCCGCTTCGAAGTAGGCCCGGTTCCATTGGCCGCTTTTTTCGAGCCGATCCGGGTCGGAAAACGACACGCCACGAAATACAACCGTCTGCCCGTGTTCGTCGACAAAGTGATTGCCCTCCACGCGGACAAACGGCACCTGGGCCGTCGCCGGCTCAATACCGCCGAGCAAGACGAGGAGCAAACCGAATAGAACGCGAGGCGTCATGGCGATGGTGCGATCGGGTGTGTGAACGGCGAAGTCGTCAGCCGCGTCCCACAAACGGCATGGCCGTGGCCATGACGGTGAGGGTCAGCACGTTGGCCTCCAGCGGGAGGCCGGCCATGTAGAGCACGGCATCGGCCACGTGGCGGACATCCATCGTGGGTTCGATGGCAATGGAGCCGTCGGCCTGCTGGATGCCGGCTTTCATCTTGCCGGCCATCGCGGTGTCCGCGTTGCCGATGTCGATCTGGCCGCAGGCGATGTTGTACTTTCGCCCGTCGAGCGCGGTGGCTTTCGTGAGGCCCGTGACGGCGTGTTTCGAGGCGGTGTAGGGGGCAGAGTTCGGCCGCGGCGCATGGGCGGAAATCGACCCGTTGTTGATGATGCGGCCGCCGAGGGGGTCCTGCGCTTTCATCATCCGGAAGGCCTCCTGCGTGCAGAGGAACACCCCGGTGAGATTTGTGGCGATGACCCGCTGCCAGTCGGCCACGTCGAGGTCTTCTAGCAACACCGCCGGCGCGCTGACGCCGGCGTTATTGAATAGCAGGTCGAGCCGGCCGAAGGACTCGCGAACCTGGTCGAACAGCTGCTTTACCGAGGCGGCATCCGTCACGTCGCACGCCACAACAAGCGTTGTGGCTTCCGCGCCGGCGTGGCGGGCGGTTTCTTCGAGCGAGGCGGCGTTTCGGCCGGCCAGGGCG
>JBGSPJ010000054.1:0-26246 GCA_041738655.1 Rhodothermales bacterium
CGGCTCGGCGGTGGCCGTCGCGGCCGGACTCACCCCGCTGGCCGTCGGCACCGAAACCAATGGGTCGATCGTCTGCCCCGCCGGCGCCAGCGGCATCGTGGGCATCAAGCCTACCGTGGGCACCGTCAGCCGGCACGGCATCATCCCCATCTCCCACACCCAGGACACGGCCGGCCCGATGGCGACCTCCGTGACGGGGGCCGCGATGCTGCTTCAAGCGCTGGTTGGGGTCGACCAGGGCGATAGCGGGGCGCGTGGCTTCACCGAACCCGTCGACTTTGCGCCGGATACCACCGCACGTGGCCTGGACGGCGTACGCATCGGGGTGTGGCGCGGGCACTACGGGGCCGGCGCGATTCCGGAAGTCGAGGCCATCCTCCAGACCAGCATCGGGGTGTTGGAAGCGGCCGGCGCGACCATCGTCGATTCCGTCGCGTTCGCCATCCCGGGTACGGTAGGTGGCGCCTCGTACGAAGTGCTGAAGTACGAATTCAAGGCGGGGATGGCGGCCTATCTAAACTCCCACGGGAATCCAAACAGGATGGCGTCGCTGGCGGACCTAATCGCGTTTAATGCCGCCAACGCCGATATGGTGATGCCGGTTTTTGGTCAGGAAGTCTTCGAAGCCTCACAAGCGATGGGAGACCTCAATGATCCGTCGTACCAGGCGGCCCTGGAAGCAAGCGCCTACCGGTTGCGGAGTCTGACCGATTCGCTGTATACAGCGCAGGGGCTGACGGCGCTCATCGCCCCGGTGAACGCGCCGGCTTGGAAAACCGACTGGGTAAGCGGAGACCGTTTCGGCCTGAGTAGCTCATCGCTGGCCGCTATCACCGGATACCCGAGCGTGGTGGTACCGGCGGGGTACGTGTCGGGCCTGCCCATCAACATCGCGTTTATCGGGCCGGCGCTGTCCGAGGATGCCCTCATCCAGCTGGCGTACGTGTTCGAGCAGGCGGCGCAGGTGCGTGTCGAGCCGGCGCTTGTGCCGACGATTGAAGTCGAACGATAGAGTGGCATCGATCCAGCGGACCGTGCAGATACCTGTTCTCTTTCATAATGATGTTCTTCAATCCAGCGAATTAACATAGATCCCTAGATTGCGTTGATCTAAAGCATTCAAGTCGATCCATGCGCAAAACGATACTCCGCGCCTCTGCGGGATCCTATCCATCCCCTTTTACCGAATGGAGAAATAGTGCTCCCGCAGAGGCGCTGAGGAGAATCACGTGAACGATAACGTCAATGCCAGAAAGATCGGCTATAGAATCACGTGGAAGATATCGAAAGCGTCAACATAAGAGAGATTAGCTATATCCCATGAACCCTACTCGCGTCGTCCGGGATCGCGTTCGCCGGCTCACGGACCTGCCCAACATCGGCCCGTCGATCGCGGCCGACCTCGTGCTGATCGGCATTAACAGTCCAGCTGAACTTGTCGGCAAAGATCCTCGCGAGATGTACGATCACCTGTGCCGGCAAACGGGTACGCGGCAAGATCCGTGTGTGCTGGACGTATTCATTTCCATCACGCGGTTTATGAACGGTGAGGAGGCAAAGCCCTGGTGGTTGTATACCGAGGAACGGAAGCTCACCTACGGGTTATTACCTTGATTCTGGCGCACTGACAGCGAACAGGCCGGAAACTCGGAAACATTGTAGCGTATGATCACCCGTTCCCCGGCCGGCTATTCCGGTACCCCACTCATCCGGAAACTGGGCATCGTCGCCGGCATGAAGATGCACGTGTGGAATGAGCCGGATGCGTACCGGTCCTGGCTCGACCCGATACCCGTGGACGCGGTGTTCGAGCAGGCGCCAAACGGAGACACCGATCTGGTTCACCTTTTTGTGGACAGAAAGGTCGACCTGGCGATGCGGCTCGCGGAGCTTCGCACAACGCTAAAAAGTACGGCGGCCATCTGGGTGTCCTGGCCGAAGAAGGCTTCAAAGGTGCCCACGGACGTTACCGAAGACACCATTCGAGAGGTAGCGCTCCCGCTCGGTTTCGTGGATATCAAGGTCTGCGCGGTCAGCGAGGTCTGGTCCGGACTCAAACTGGTTTTGCGTAAAGAGAACCGATGAAACCCCTACGGGTGCGCCCGCTTCCATGCCTATTCTAAAAAGTGTACTGGCGTTTAATTCGTCTCGTCACCGGCTCTGGCAGGAGAATACAGCCTTCGCGGCGCTGGTCCCTCCAGGTGCGGTTGTGCTCGACGCCGGCGCGGGAATCGGGCCCTATAAAAGCCTTTTTGACCACGCTGTCTATGAATCGGCCGACTTCGAGCAGGCCGATAAGGCCTATCAGAAATCCACCTACGTCTGCGACCTCGCCGCCATTCCCGTCGAAGACAATCGGTTCGACTTCATCCTCTTTAACCAGGTGATGGAGCACCTGCCAGAGCCGAAACGCGTGCTGGTGGAATTACACCGTGTTCTGAAGCCGGGTGGGAAGATGATCTATACGGGCCCCCTGTTTTATGAGGAGCATGAACAGCCGTACGACTTCTACCGGTACACGCAATTTGGCGTGCGTTATTTGTTCGACTCCGCCGGGTTTGTGATAGACCGACTGGACTGGCTCGAAGGGTATTTGGGGACGATGGGATACCAGCTGAATACCATGGGGCGCTACCTGCCCTTCAAACCCCGGGAGATCGGCGGTGGGCTTGCCGGCTATGGATTGGCTCCGTTTATGCTGGTGTTAAAAATGATCTTCGTCGCCTGCTCCGTTCTTTTTCATCGGTTGGAGAAACGCGTGAAGGTTACGTCAGCCGGCTACCCGAAAAACTACGTGGCCTTTTTGAGCAAAAGGTGGTGACGAGGCCCTGATATCTCCATCGCTCTTCGATTAACTGGATGAGGTATTCATGGTGCTTGAACCAATCACGCCGGAGGAGGCTCTCGACCGCGCGTTTTGGAGCGTCAAGGCGCCGTCGCTTGGTGCCATGGTTGGTCCCTGGCTGGGTTATGCCGTGCTCGGCGAGTTCGGCGTCGTTCCTACCTACGGTTTTGCGGGATTAGTCTGGTTTCTACCGATCTTTTTAGCCGGTTTTGTGGCCGGCTGGCTTGTCTGGTCGGTGCAAGTACCGCGATGGAGGCTCTGGGCCTATGCTCGCGTGGAGAGCATACAGGAGCTCAAGGAGATGGCTGTTTCATCACAACTCATCTGGCCGGAAGGGCATTTCTTCGAGAAAACAGAGATTGCTCCCCGGTGGCTGCGCGATGAATTACGCGCCCTTGAAGAGGCCGACCGCAAGCGGCACGCCGGCGGCGATTAAAAATACCGTGGTACCGGGTCTCGCCGAAGTCCCCACATTTCCCGGGCGAGGTGGAGATGCGGCGACAGTACGGATGTCGGCCTACGCATCTCGCTGGCCATGAATCCCTGTTTTTGGTGTCATCCAACACAATGAAACACGTCGCTACGCTAGTTGTCATCCTCCATCTGGGTATGCTGGCTGGCCAGCCCGCCGCGTACGCCCAGCTCATGGGTCCAACCGGAGGCTCCGGCGCCGACGGCGAATATAACCAGGCGTCCGACAGCCCGTTTTTCGAGATCGATTTTTCGACCGGCTACTTCCACCTGGAAGACTTCGAGGATGAAGTGATCGTGCCGGGTGTGACGGCCGACAACGGCGGTATCGTGAGTGTGATTTTTGGTGCGGGCAATCACGACTCCGTTGATGCCGATGACGGTGTTATCGATGGAAATGGAGCGGAGGGAGACGACTGGTTTTTTATCGCGGGTGCCACTGGGGTCACCTGGGCATTCGATGCGACGGTACTCAACGCGCTGCCAACCCATGTGGGTATCGTCTGGACCGATGGCGATGGGGACATCACGTTTGAAGCGTTCGACTCGACCGGCACCTCGCTGGGGACGGTGGTTGGCCAGCACGCGTGTTGCGGCAACAGTGGCACAACGGCCGACGACCGATTTTACGGCGTGATCGAGCCAGGCGGGATTTCGGCGATCAAGATGGCCAATGCCAGTGGTGGAATCGAACTCGATCACCTCCAGTACGGTCGAATGAACGTTTCCAACGTGGCGATTGAGACGCCAGGACGAGACGGAGCTTCACTTCGGGCGCCGGTGCTGTTCCAGAACTACCCGGAACCCTTCCAGGGAAACACCACCCTGTCCTTCAACCTGCCCGATCACGCCCGGGTGCGGGTCGATGTGATCAATGTGCTGGGACAGGTCGTGCAGGTACCGTTTGACGGATGGGCGCATCCGGGAACGACGGCCGTATCGGTCGACCTCTCCGGGCTGCGAAGCGGGATTTACCTCTACCGCCTGACAACGCCGGCCGGGACCTACACGCGCCGGATGATCAACGTGAACTAGGCTGTTGATAAATTCCGCATATCTGCGTTCCGCTCCTCGGCGCTCACTGCGGCGTACCTGAGTACGCCTCATTCGCGCCTTGTCGCGCGCCTTGATCTGCGAAATTTCTCCGCCAGCCTCGGCCGCAGACGTTTTCAACAGCCATTTAAACTGTTGGAGGTTTCGCCGTGTACCTCCGATGCGCGACTTACCGAATCGTCACCCGATGCCTGAAGGGCGTCAGGCCCGTCAGGTAGACGTGCAACCCCTCACCCCGGATGGTGCCGAAGTGGGTAGAATACACCTCCCCGTCCATGCCGCGGAGGCTGTCGTGGGCATAGGCGCCGGGGCCGAACGTGATGGTGTCGCTCCCGACGGTGTAGGCGGCCGTGCCTTCTTTCAGGAAAAAGTCATCCGCCCGAGTCGCCGGAGAGACCCCCTCCAGCGTTCCGCCGCTGTTAAAACAAAGTTCGAGCGTCACCTGCACGTCTTCCGGTCCATCGACGGCGATTTCCATCGCGAACGCGCCCTGGTCTTCCGAGATCGTGATGCGGGCATCGAGTGCGAGGGTGTCCTTGGGCCGGCGCTCAAAATCCAGCTTGCTCCAGAACCGGCCGTCGAGCGACTCGGTGAGGGCGTAGTCGCCGGCTGCGTCCCGCGCCCCCTCGGGCATCGGATGGTAGTAGTAGGCTTCTTTGCGCTCGGCGAGGGTGTACTGGCTGCCGTCTGTCATGACCCCGTCGCCGCGCACATAGCCGGTCGAGAAAAAGGAGGTCGACAACCGCGCGTACTGGAGGACGGCCCCGCCTTTCCGGAAAGTGAAAAAGGTCGGGTTGTTGGATCTCCCGGAGGCGATCTGGAGCGGCTTGTCATTGCCGGCGAAGATACTGGCTGTGGTATCGCCGCGCCGGATGCGGACGAGGCCGGAGCCCGGGAATGTCTGTACGAAGTCGGCCGGCGGCGGCGGGGCCGGCGGGAGGTCTTCCAGGAACCGGGGATCCTCCATGAACACAAACAGCTTCGAGAGCACATGGCGGTCGAATCCCGGGAAGTCCTCCATCTGCCGGGCGACAGAGGCCAGGAACGGGTCGTTAAAATGCCGCGCCAGGTCTTTGTAGAGGAAATAGTACCGCGTCATTTCGAGGGAGGTGAACTGGTCCTGCCGGCGGGAGTCGAGCGTGACCAGGGAGCCATCCGGCTCCAGGTAATAGTAGGTGGCGATCAGGTTTTTGCGGACGACCTCAAGTAGTTCCGGCCGGTTCAGCAGCCGGCCGAGGAGGACAAACGCGTTGTTTTCGACGAGGGCATAATTGCGGCTCCGTTCCGGGTAGTTGCCGTCTTCGTTCTGGTAGACGCCGTCGGCCAGCCAGGCACGGGCGCGCTCGGCGTAGGATTCATCGCCAAAGAGGACATGCAGCTGCGCGAGCACGGCCGCGACGACCCATCGGTGGTTCGGGGTGTGGATACCGCCGTCGCGGACGGCATCGCCGGCGCGCCGCAGGAAAGCGCGAAGCTGTTCCTGAAGCGGAGCAGGGGCGCCGGCCCGGTCGAGGATCGCGGCAGCCGGCAGCATCTTTTCGAGGAAAAAGGCCGTGTCAGGTGGGGACTGCCGGTTTCCGCCGGCGTCCATCGTTCCATCGGGGTGCTGGACTTCCAGGAGCCGCGCGACGATGGCCTCCATGCGGCGCAGAAGGTCCGGGGACTGGTAGTGCGCCGATTGGGGATGGCTGTACGACGCCGCGTACACGGCGAAGGCATCGCTGAAGGTGCGGTAATAGCGTGTTTCCTCGGTGCGGACGAGCGAGTCGAAGTACGCCGTCACGGCCCGGTCGCTGTGATCGATCACCTGTTGGAGCAGCCCGTCATCGCGCCCTGCCACGCCCTCGGCCGTGAGCCAGTGAAATAGGCGGTGGGGTGAGGCGGCGCCGGCCATGCCGAACGCGCTGAGTTTCAGAAAGGTAGCGCGGTCGATGGGGTCCATGGAGAGGGTATGTGAGGAGTAGGATGGGAGAACAAGAAGGAACCCCATACCGTACTCAAATTCAACCATGGCTCGACTCTGTTGGTACTATCGGCCTTATCGTGACCTCCCATGAACCACGAACGCATGACCGCACTTCGACGCGTGCTGGCTTTTGGGGCGGACTGGTTGGTCATGGCGTTATGGGGTGGGTTGATCTTTGGCGTCGTGTGGGTTGTGACCGATGGTAATCCGTCACGGCCGGCAAATCCCTGGCAGGCGCAGGCCATCGGGCTTCTGGTGATGACGGTGCCGGTCACCCTGTATTTTGCCCTGTGCGAGTCCTCGGCGATGCAGGCCACGCTCGGCAAACGAATCGCAGGCCTCGCCGTGGCGAGCGAAACCGGGGAACGGCTCTCGTTCCGCTCCGCGCTCCTTCGAAACGCCATCAAATTTCTGCCCTGGGAATTTGGCCACACGGTGGCCCAGCAGGCGATCTTCTCCGGAACAGACGGGCTGCCCGCCTGGGTGTGGGCGCCGCTGGTCGTCGCTTCGATCGGTCCGATCTGGTGGATTGCTGCTCTTGTCCGTTCGGGGCGTACACCGTATGATCGCCTGGCTCGTGCGCGCGTCGCACGTACAGCCATCATTGAAGGCAAGATCGGATGACTCCATTTCGTACATCGCGGGAAATCCCGGCCGACATCGAGGCCGTTTTTGATGCCATTCGACACCCAGAACGCCTGGCCCGCTGGTGGGGGCCGGCGGGGTTCACGAACACGTTTGACTTTTGCGACTTCAAGCCGGGCGGCGCATGGTCGTATGTCATGCACGGGCCGGATGGCAAAGACTACCGGAGCGAGAGTGTCTTCCAGGAAATCGAACCGCCCCGCAAGCTCGTCATCCGCCACGTTTCGAAGCCGATGTATCTATTGACCCTCCTGCTCGAGCCCGTCGACGGTGGTGGGACGCGGGTGCACTGGGAGCAGGCGTTCGATAATCCAAAGGTGGCGGAGGGCATCGCGCCCATCGTCGTGCCGGCGAACGAGCAGAACCTGGATCGGTTGACGGCGGAGGTGCTCCGGAAACCGGACGGGCCGTGACACCTCGATCCTCCGAATTTCGCATCACCTAGTAGCGTTTTATGACCAACCGTCGCGCGTTCCTCCAACAGGCCGGCCTCGTGTCCGCCGCAACCCTCACGAACCCGCTGGCCTCGCTTGGTCAGGGCCGCCCCCCCTTCCGGCTTCCTCCCCGACCTTTCGGCGCACCGCGTGATGTCGCGCGCGACGAGGCGTACTGGCAGGCGGTCGCCCTGTTGTACCCCGTCTCCGATCGGGCGACCAACCTTGAAGCGGGGTATTACGGGATGATGGCTACGCCCGTCCGCGAGGCCTACCATCGCCATCTGGACCGCGTGAATCGGGAGAGCTCGCTCTTTGCGCGGCTCGATTTCCCGGAGGTCATGCGCACCTCCCGCGAGCGGGTGGCGGCGGCGCTGGGCGTGGCGTCGGGTGAGATTGCCTTCTCACGCAACGCTACCGAGGCGCTGCAGACCCTCATCGGGCAGTACAACCGGCTTCAGCCGGGCGAGACGGTGATGTATGCGGACCTCGACTACCCCGCCATGCAGATGGCCATGGATGGGCTCGCCCAACGCCGCGGCGCGCAGGTGGCCACCTTCGCTTTCCCCGAGCCGGCCTCGCGCGAAGCCATCCTCGATGCCTACACCCGGGCGTTGGACGCGCATCCCCGGACGCGGCTGTTGCTGCTCACCCACGCCAACAACAAAACCGGTCTCATCCACCCCGTTCGTGAAATTACCACCCTGGCGCGTGGGCGGGGTGTGGATGTGGTCGTGGACGCGGCCCACTCCTGGGGGCACGTGCCGCTCGACGTCGCCGGCTTCGGTGCGGATTATGTGGGCCTGAACCTGCACAAGTGGGTCGGGGCCCCGCTCGGGGTGGGCGCCCTGTACATCCGGGCATCCGGCCTGGCCGGCATCGACCGGGCGCACGGCGACACGGGCAGCCTGGAGTCCATCGACAGCCGGATCCACACCGGCACCGTCAGCTTCGCGGCCATCCTCGCGATTCCCGATGCACTCGACTTTCAGGATGCCATCGGGCTCGACTACAAGATGGCGCGCCTCCGGTACCTGCGGGATCGCTGGGTGGGCGCGGCGCGCCAGATCCCAGGCGTGGATGTGCTGACGCCGGATGACGCCGACCTGGCCGGCGCGATCACCAGCTTCCGGCTGCAGGGGCGGGGCGATGGCGACTTCTACACGACGCTCACGCAGACTCTGCTCGACGAGTTCGGCCTGTTCACCGTTGCCCGCACCGGGATCGCCGGCGGCGACTGCGTCCGCGTCACCCCGGCGCTCTACAACAGCCCGGCGGACCTGGACAAGCTTGTCGCGGCACTTCACATTCTGGCCAGACGTTAACACTCGTCTGGCGAAATCTTGAGTGTAAACCAGCTGGCCGGATAGGGCTTCGGCAATTGCCCGGTAGAAACTTCAATAGGGGCCCGCACCGCAAAAGTTCGCAGCCGTTTTTGTGGCTGATGATCCGCTTTACACCCGTTTTCAGTTCTTTGAAGTGAGCGTGGCGTGAATTGTCCGTTTTTTTCGCAGATCGTATTGGGGGGTGTTGTTATAAGCACCCCACGTAATTTATTGAAGCCTTTCGGGCATACGGGCCACTTAATATGCTGGTTGGTATGCTTCTAAAACCGGTACATCCGTATGGGCGCAAGAGCAGATTTTGAGGTATTCACCTTTAACGAACACCTCGGAGACGACGAAAGCGATATCAATACCGACTTCGACTTCCAGGGTCAGTTTTCCTCCGAGAAAGTGTTCGAAATCAACCAGACCCTCTTTCAAGTCGCGGGATACGTGCAGTATCAGGTTTCTCATGTGGACCATTTATCCCATGAGATCCTCATCAATGGGTCGCGGTTGCCCGGGGTTGATGTCCATCGGACCGGACACGGCACAAACACCGGATTACAAACACACACCGATGTGATCCCTTCGAGTTTTCTGAGGCAGGGAGAGAACACGATTCAGTTTGAACGCAGGGGCGGGGATAATTTTCTGATTCACCACGTGATCGTTCATTGGCGAGAGCTCGATCCCGGATAAAACCAATGGCGTTATGCGCCGGCTGGTTGTTTGATGGCCAGCCGGAGACCCAGAGGGAGCAGATAACCCCCCACCCAATTTTTACCAGAGTTCGGGAAGTAATAGTTTGAAGGAAAGATAGGAGAGGCGGCCACTCATTGTTTAGCTGACGTGAGATGACGCAAACACAAAGGACACCGGATCCATCCAACGAGGAGACGCGGCAAAACGCTGTCCCTTCCATCGCGCTGCCCAAAGGGGGAGGTAGCCTACGCGGTGTTGGGGAGAAGTTCGCCGCCAATCCCGTCACCGGTACAGGGTCCATGTCAGTACCGATTGCCACCAGCCCGGGCCGTTCGGGTTTTGGTCCGCAGCTCTCGGTAACTTATGACTCTGGCGCGGGCAACGGCCCGTTTGGCTTCGGTTGGAGCTTGTCCCTTCCGTCGATCACGCGCAAGACCGACAAAGGGCTTCCGCGCTATCACGATCAGGAGGAGTCAGACGTCTTCTTGCTGTCAGGGTCGGAAGATCTGGTGCCGGTATTGGTCGTGGACGACGCCGGCCGATGGGTTCCGGAGACCTTGCCGCCAAGGCGGGTCGGTGGTCAGAGCTACCGCATACGGCGTTACCGCCCTCGAATAGAGGGGCTTTTTGCGCGAATCGAACGATGGACGAACGTTTCGGATGTGGGCGACAGCTTCTGGCGGACCATCTCGCGAGATAACGTCACAACCTGGTACGGACGCACCTCCGAAAGTCGTGTCTCCGACCCCACTGATCCGGCTCGCATCTTTCAGTGGCAAATCTGCGAGAGCCACGACGACAAAGGCCATGTAGTGGTATATGGCTATAAGGCCGAGGATTCGGCTCGTATTTTGGAGGATGCCTCCGGCAACGCAGTTTTCAGGGCACACGAGCGTAATCGCGACACGGCATCTCGCTCATCGGGTCGGTACCTTAAACGGGTGCGTTACGGCAACCGGGCTCCGTATTTCCCGGAATTAGATGCCGCCATCCCCTGGCCGACGCCGCCGGCCGCCGCCGCGCGAGACGGTAGCGAGGATTGGCTGTTTGAAGTCGTCTTTGACTTTGGTGAACACGATACCGACGCTCCGACTCCCGTTGAGGCCGGGGACTGGCCGGCGCGCCCCGATCCGTTCTCCAGCTACCGTGCTGGCTTCGAGGTTCGCACCTATCGGCTTTGCCGGCGGGTCCTGATGTTCCATCATTTCCCGGGCGAGGCCGGCGTCGATCGGGACTGCCTCGTGCGTTCGACCGATTTCAGCTATTCAGACGAAGCGAATCCGACCGATACCCGAAGCCCCGTTTACAGCTTCCTTACGCACGTCACACACGCCTCCTATCGACGCAACGGCCCGGGCTACGACCGGGCAACGCTCCCGCCGGTCACGTTCACGTATAGCGAGCCGGTTGTACAGGATCGCATTGAAGAAGTGGACCCGTCGAATCTGGAGAACCTGCCGATGGGGCTCGATGGCCGCGGTTTTCGGTGGGTGGATCTGCACGGCGAGGGCATTCCGGGTATCCTCGCCGAGCAGGGTGGTGCATGGTATTACAAACGTAACCAGAGCCCCCTTGGCGATTTAACCCGTTTCGCTCCTCTGGAAACCGTCGCGTCACACCCCAACGTCTCACTGGGCAATGGCGCCGATTTCATGGACATGGCCGGCAACGGCCACGCCGATGTCGTAACCTTGCAAGGCCCGATGGCCGGCCTGTTTGAACACGACCACGGCGAGGACTGGCTGCCCTTCCGGCCGCTCGCCGAACGGTTGACGCGCGACCTCGCCGACCCCAATCTCAAATTTATCGACCTCGACGGCGACGGACGTGCCGACGTGCTCGTCACCGAAGAGGAGACGTTTGTCTGGCACGCTTCCCATGCGGAGCAGGGCTTCGGTCCGGCGCAACGCATCGCACACGCGATCGACGAGGAACGTGGACCGCGTGTGGTGTTCGCCGACGGCACGCAGTCTATTCATCTCGCCGATTTTTCGGGAGATGGCCTGACGGATATCGTCCGCATTCGCAATGGCGAGGTGTGTTATTGGCCCAACCTGGGGTACGGCCGCTTTGGAGCCAGAGTGGCGATGGACAACGCCCCTCGTTTTGATCACGCGGATCAGTTCGACCCCCGACTCCTCCGCCTGGCCGACATCGACGGTAGCGGCACGACGGACATCATCTACCTCCATCGGGACGGCGTGCAGCTGTATTTTAACCAATCCGGCAATTCCTGGAGTCGAGCCCAACCGCTACGTGTATTTCCGCGCATCGATGACGTCGTGAACATTGTGCCGGTCGACCTACTGGGTAGTGGCACGGTGTGTCTGGTCTGGTCGTCGCCGCTGCCGGGTGACGCCCAACGCCCCATGCGTTACGTCAATCTGATGGGCCGGCTCAAACCACATCTGTTGATCGGCGTCGCCAACAACCTGGGCGCGGAGACACGTGTCGAATATGCGCCGTCGACCAAGTTCTACCTGCAAGACAAGCGGGACGGGAAAGCCTGGATCACCCGGCTGCCGTTCCCGGTGCACGTGGTCGAACGTGTCGAAATCTACGACCACATCAGTCGGAATCGGTTCGTCACTCGTTATGCCTACCACCACGGCTACTTCGATGGCTTCGAGCGCGAATTCCGGGGCTTCGGCATGGTTGAACAGTTCGATACAGAGGAATTCAGCTCATTTGCACCGATCGAAGGTTGGGTAGAAGCGGCTACCAACCTGGACCCTGC
Source organism: Rhodothermales bacterium (assembly GCA_041738655.1). Lineage (GTDB taxonomy): Bacteria > Bacteroidota > Rhodothermia > Rhodothermales > JAHQVL01 > JAWKNW01. The sequence goes on from JBGSPJ010000054.1 coordinate 12,182, forward strand.
CTCACACGTGCCGCCGGTGGTGAGCAAGACCTGGTTTCATACCGGGGCCTTCCCCGAGGGGCCTTCGCTGTTGGAGCGTTTTGCCGGAGAGTATTACCGGCCTCCGGCGACGTCCGTGGCGGCCACGGTGCTCGCACCTATGCCCGACATCGCACTGCCGGCCGGACTGTCGATCGCGGCGCGCCGCGACGCGGTTCGCGCGCTCAAGGGCACGATGCTGCGTCAGGAGGTGTACGCCCTCGACGGTACCGGCCTTGCGTCCATCCCGTATGTCGTCAACGAGTCCCGTCCCACCATGCGGGAAGTACAACCCGCGTTGGGGGGGAAACCCGGCGTGTACTTTACCCATCCGCGAGACGCCGTCTCGATACACTACGAACGGAACCCGGACGACCCGCGGATCCAGCGTGAAATGGCGCTTGAAGTCGACGACTTCGGCAACGTGCTCACGGCGGCCACTATCGGGTTCGGTCGCCTCCGGTCGGATCCTGAACTCTCCACGGAGGATCAGGCCCGGCAGGCACACCCGTTCGCCACGTGCGCGGAGAACACCTTCACGCGTGTGATCGACGAGGCAGACGTCTTCCGTACACCCCTGCCGGCACGCGTACGCCAATTTGAACTGGTGCTGCCCGAGCACGTGGCGCGGGCGTCCATATCGTTCGAGGAAGTGTTCGCCCTGGTCGCCTCGGCCGGCGTGGTTGACCACGAACAGCCCGCGCCGGCCGGCACCAGGCGGCTGCTTGCGGAGCAGCGAACCACGTACCGCAGCAACGACCTCAGCGAATCACTGCCACTGGGTGAAAGCGGCCGTCTCGCGCTACCCGACCAGCGTTATCAGCTCGCGCTGACGCCGGCGCTGCTGGCCGCGATCCTGGACGATCGTGTGAGTGAGGCGATGGTGATGGAGGGCGGCTACGTTCGCCTGGCCGGGGCCGAAGGGTGGTGGATTCCCAGCGGCACCGTGCGTTTCTCGCCGGGGGCCGCCGACACTGCCGCCACGGAGCTTGCACACGCCAGGCGTCACTTTTTCCTGCCCCATCGTGTCATCGACCCCTTCGGCGCCGCCACGCTCATCGCCTACGACGCGCCCTACAACCTGTTGCCACTCGAAACCACCGATGCCCTTGGCAACCGAGCCACGGCGGGCCATCGGAACGTCGACGGCACGGTTGCCTCGGCCATCGATTACCGCGTGCTGCAACCCGCCTTGATGACGGATCCCAACGGTAACCGCAGCGCCGTGTCGTTCGATGCGCTCGGACTCGTTGCCGGCACGGCCGTCATGGGCAAGCCCGGCGAAGCGGTTGGCGATCTCCTCGACGGGTTCCGCCCCGACCTCGCTCCGGCCGAAGTCGAAGCCCTGCTCTCCGGCCCGGCCGGCGATGCGGCGCGCGTAGCGCTGGCTCAAGCTTCGACGCGCATCGTCTACGACACCCACCGCTATCTACGCACGGGTGAACCAGGGATGGCCATGACGCTCACCCGCGAAACCCATACACGGGGTCCAGCGCCCGCCGGCGGTGCACGCTTTCAAGTGGCTATTGGGTACTCGGACGGCTTCGGGCGATCCATTCAGGCCAAGGCCCTGGCCGAACCCGACCCCGACACCCTGGGGCCCCCGATCTCCCGTTGGATCACGAGCGGTTGGGTGATCCACAACAACAAGGGAAAGCCGGTCCGTCAGTACGAGCCGTTTTTCAGCACGAGCCATCAGTTCGAGTTCGGTGTCACGGCCGGCGTCAGCCCCATTCTATTCTACGACCCGGTCGAACGGGTCGTGGCTACGCTCCACCCCAATCACACGTTCGAAAAGATCGTGGTGGATCCCTGGCGGCAGGCCGCGTACGATGTCAACGACACTCTCCTTGCCGAACCGATGGCCGATCCTCGTTCTGGCGCCTACTTCGAGCGTTTGCCGGCAACCGATGTTAGCCCTTCCTGGTACGCCACGGCGCTCGCGGGAACATCGCGTGAACGAGACGCGGCCATTAAGACGGAAGTGCATGCGGATACGCCAACCGTGTCTTATTTCGATAGCCTGGGGCGGCCGTTCCTGGTTCGGGCCGACAATGGGTCGGAAGGCCGTTACGAGACGCGCACCGAGCTTGACCTGGAAGGTCGATCGCTGCGTATCGTGGACCCACGCGGCAACACGGTGATGGACTACCGACGCGCGGTCGACGACGCGGGCACCCGCCGCCATGTGCCGGCCTACGACCTGGCCGGGCGCTTGCTTTATCAGAAGAGTATGGACGCCGGCGAGCGCTGGATGCTGCCCGATATCGCCGGCCAGCCGCTTTACGGTTGGGATTCAAACGGCCCCGAGGGCGGCCCCATCGAACAGCGCGTGCATCGCACGGTGTACGATGCCCTACGGCGCGTGCGCGAGGCACACATGCGGGTCGACGGCGGCGTCTGGCAGGTGGTGTCGCGCACGGTATGGGGAGAGGAGACCGCCGAGCCCGAGACGTTGAACCTGCGCGGGCAGGCGTTCCAGCAGTTCGATCCGTCGGGCCTGAGCACGAGTCTCGGGCACGACTTCAAGGGCAATGCGCTCGGCTCGACACGCCGGCTCGTGGCCGCGCATGACGCCGCCGTCATCGATTGGAGCGAGGGCTCGCCATCGGCGGCACTGATGACCGAGACCTTCACCCAACGCACCGAATACGACGCGCTTAACCGCATGACGCGGCTGTGGAACTGGCACCGTAGCCCCGACCGCGTGGCCGTTTATGAGCCGCAATACAACCAGCGCGGCGAACTCGAATCCGAAGAACTGATCCTGGGCGCCCGCGCCACGCCGGCCGGCCCCGTGGGTGGCGAGCGGACGCGTGTGGTCGCGGGCATCACACGCGACGCGAAAGGCCAGTTGACCCGGATGCGTTACGGCAATGGGACGATGCTGCGTTATGACTACGACCCGCTTACGTTCCGGCTGACCCGTCTACGCGCCACGCGAGAGGCGGACGGCGCCCTGCTGCAGGACGTGTCCTACGTCTACGACCCGGTCGGCAATATCTCCTCGATCCGCGACGATGCGCAGCAGACGGTGTATTTCGCGAACGCGGTGGTGGAACCGCATCAGGTGTTTGAATACGACGCGTTGTACCGCCTGGTCCGCGCCGAGGGCCGCGAACATGCGGCGCAGAACAACGTGCAGCGTGACCATCGGCACTTCGACCCGGCCGGCATCGGCATCCCGTTCCCGAACAGTCCCGACGCCTTGCAGAACTATGTAGAGCAGTACGTCTACGACTCCGCCGGCAACATCCTCGCGATGAGCCACACCGGTGGCCGCGCGCTCCGCTGGAGCCGGCGCTACCAGTACGCCGCTGATAGCAATCGCCTGCTGGCCACCAGCCTCCCCGGTGATGCGCCAGACGTGTATTCGATGCGTTACGCCTACGATCTACACGGCAGCATGCAAAACGTAACAGCCTCACCCGGTCTGCAGCCGCTCACCTGGGACTGGCGCGACATGATCCGCCGGGCCGACCTGGGTGGCGGCGGCACCGCCTATTACGCCTACGACGGCAGCAAACAACGGACGCGTAAGCTCATCCAACGCGACGGCGCGACACGCGAGGAGCGGCTCTACCTCGGCGGCATGGAGGTCTATCGCCGGTGGACCGGCGCGCGCCTCGATGAGGAGATCGAGACGCACCACCTGTTTGTGGGCGAGACGCGGGTGCTGCTGGTGGACGATGTGCTGACGACGGACAATGTGGCACTCGGGACCGGGCGGCTGGTGAAGTACCAGCTGGGCAATCATCTTGGGTCGGTTGGGATTGAGCTGGACGACCACGCGGCGGTGATTTCGTATGAGGAGTTTCATCCGTATGGGACGACGGCGTACCAGGCCGGTGACGTTACATTACGCGCAACGGCCAAGCGCTACCGGTATACGGGGATGGAGCGGGATGAGGAGACGGGCGTCAGCTATCACACGAAGCGTTGCTACTGCCAGTGGCTCGCGCGCTGGTGTAGCGTCGACCCGATGGACCTAACGTTGTCCTTTGCGTACTCCGACTGCAATCCTCTTGCCTTTACAGACCGATCTGGAACGCAAGCCGTCTCCACGAATGATCGAACCGATCCCCTCAATTTTGTTTCGTTGGCAGATTTTGGTCGCGCGAATCCGGATCAATCAATTGACGTGCTCACAGAGGTGTGGAACCAGGCGCATCCCAACGAACTTGAGTATGGACCGCCACAATCAGCATCTGGAAGTGAACTACTTGAATATGGACCACCTCTCTCAGCAGCAGGGGGTTCTTCTAGCGCGGATACTAGGGAAACTGGCACATCTCCGAGTATTCCAGCATTGCAAGAAGGTGTCTCTCCCATTTTTGACTCCTATGCGCGAGGTCCTCTTGAGTTGAACAGACCTGCATTCGAGACGGGGTTCTACTTTGCGCGTGCCTACGCAAACCGGCCGGACTCCCCAGGAACTGAGGGGCGAGTCGGGGAATTTCTAGGAGTGCACGTATCAGGAGAGGGCTTTAGCAACCGTGGGATAGGGATTGATGGCGAAGCGAACTTGGGCCTTGTTGACACATCAGCCAATGACTCCAACACGCACTCGCTTGACTTGGAAGTCAACGCGTTTCGCGCTTCCGCTGGCGCCCATGTCTACGACAGTGGATTCCGACTGGGTGGCGGCCTAACGGCAGCCGGCTTTGCTGTATCCGTCGGCGATATTTCTGTGGAAGACGAAGGAGATGAACGCATTCGATTTGGACTTTCGCTCAATGTGGGTGGCGAGGGTCGCGTGCACAATACCGATGTAGACGCGGACGGACTCATAGAAGTTGGCTTTGGGTTTGACTTAGGGCCTGTGTCATTTGACTACAGACGAGAGGAGGTAAGCCCAGAAGAAACGGAACGCCGAGGGCGAGCGCTGATCACTGTTGCAGCGTACGTCGGAGCTGCAGTTGGCATCGTGGCATCGATAGGTTTTGAGATGGTGGAAGGGGTAATTAACCTGCGGGACGCTGTTCGTGAGCTCAATCGGCGGGCGGGTTGCACTATTTGTCAGTAGCGCGTAGCGACTTGGAATGTCGGACGCCGAAATGGGAGAGAGGTTGCTCGGACATTGATGGCTGGGCAAAGGGGCACAAGATGGGCGCAAGTCCCGGTGCGTGAACAGGCGAACAGGATCACACCTCTCTAGGGTGAATCCGTTCTGATGAAACCAATGAGGGTTCAGCGGTGAACCAGATCTTGAAAATAACAATAAGGGAAAGTCCGTTTTGCAGCAAGTCGGTGAGAACTCATGTATTCGTAGTGACGGCGTGATTGTTTGTGAGTAATGAAAAAGAAGAGGTGATTTTTTTGTAGCTCTATTCTGAAGTATAAAAACGCCCATACGCAGAAGGTAAAGCGTACTTTATAGATCATAAACAAATGAGGTAAATCGAAAATGCTGAATCCGAACAACCCACTCAACAGGGCTGTGATGAATGCAGAAATTCTCGACGCAAAACTCGCACTTTCCCTGCTCGGATTCGAGGTGTTCCCGGGGCAAGTCGTACCTCAACGCCCTCTCGACACCCTCGACGCGGCGACGGCAAAAGCCATCGGCGCCTTCCAGAGCCAGCGCGGCCTGCCGGCCACGGGGGTCCTGGATCAGGCCACGGCGGTACACCTCGACGTCGCCCTCGAAGAAGCCGGCGCGAATGCCGCCTACGGTTTGATCTCCGCGCCTGGCGCTGTGCCGGCCGCGGGCCTGCGGGTCGAACTCTACGACTGGGACCTCCGCCGGCCGACGCTGCTAGGTGAAGCCGAGACCCGCGCCGATGGATTTTACCTCGTCCGCTACAGCGACCAACAAGTCACTCCTGGTGAGATCGCTTCGGCGGACATGTACCTGCGCGTCACCTTCGACGATGAAAACGGCCAGCCCGTTGTCACCGAGTCCGCCAAACACTTCCAGGCCGGCCGCCTCCAACGGATCGACCTGACGCTGCCGCGCGCGGTGCCCGCGAAGGAGTCGGAAGTCGAGCGTTACCTCGCCACATTGCTGCCGCTACTCGACCACGCCCGTATCGGACTGGCCGAACTGACGGACAACGAGGTGCTCGACGTCGCCGCCGAGACGGGCATCCCCACCGAACATGTGGCCTTCATGCGGCGGGCCACCGTGCTGAGCATGGAGCACCAGCTCGTGCCGCACGTATTCTACAGCCTCTTCCGCCAGGGCCTGCCGACCGACCTGTCGCGCCTGCTCGCCGAGAAGCCGTCGCGCTGGCGCGAGGCGTTTAAGGCGGCACTGGCGGAGCGGATCATCCCGACAAGTTTGGAGGCGACCCTCGACTCCGTGATCGAGCGCTTGTCCGAACTTGCCGTCGCGTACGCTTTTAACGTGCCCGACGAGGCCACCCCATCGGTGGTACCCCTAGGAGCCGTTCTCGCCACGTCCACGCTCACACCCGCCTTGCAGCGGCAGATCACGCGGTTCGTGCTGCTGCACGAAGGGGACAAAGATCCGTGGCTGGCGCTGGCCGAGTCCGGCCAGGTCGATGCCCCCACGCTGGCGGCGGCGCGTTTCGCGGTGGATACCCATGTCGTTCTCGGTGGGCACCTGGGTACGCTGAAGGCGCTGCAATCCGATGCGACTCGGCTGGACCTCAACACCGCACGTGACCTGGCCCGGCTCACGCCGGCAGATTGGAAGAACGTGGCTGCCCGAGCCGGCTCTCTTCCGGGTGATGAAAACAGCATCGACAGGTACGCCGAGGCTCTGGCGGACCAGGTGGAACGTGCGTTTCCGACGGCCGTGATCGCACAGCGGATGGGGAGCGACCCCGAACTCGGCCATCCGGAGTTGATGCCGTTCCTCGACGCACACCCAGACTTCGATCTGCTCTCGACGACGGTCGACGATTATCTGGACGGCAGCCAGGTCCTGGCCGGGGTGGCCGACAAGGATGGCTTGCGCGCGCGTCTGAAGACCTGGCAACGCACGGCGCTGATCGCGCCGGACGCGCAACGCGCGAAGCACACGGAAGCGCTGATGCGCCACGGCTTCACATCCGCCTATGCGGTGCAACGCGCCGGCATCGGCACGTTTAAGGCCATCATGCAGCCGGTCATGGGGCCAGAGGCCACCGCCCGGGCAGCGGCCAATGCTGAATTCCGCGCCGATCTCGTGGGCATGACCGGCTTGCAATTGCGTGACTGGATCGCCGATCGCGTGGCTGCCCTCCCAGGGTGGACCGGCGACACGCATGTGCCCGACTGGGCGCGCTTGTTCGGCTCGCTGAACACGTGCCACTGCGAACACTGCGGTTCGATGTATGGCCCGGCCGCCTACCTGGTGGATCTCCTGGAGTTTATGAAGGACACACCCAGGGAAACGATTCTTGCGATCGGTGCGCTCGATGTGTTGTTCGCCCGCCGGCCCGACATTCAGCACCTCAAGCTGAACTGCGCCAACGCCAACATCGCACTACCTTATATCGACCTCGTCAACGAGATCCTGGAAGCGGCCGTGGCCGGCGCGCCGGATGAGCTGGGGCAGGCCTGGCAAACACGCCAACCCGGTGACGAGGGCAAGTCCGACATCGAACTGGCGGCAGAGCTGCGCGCATGGCCGCGTCACGAATTGCCGGCGGCCTATGCCGCCTTGCAGGCACACACATGGCCCTGGAGCCTGCCATTCGAGCCCGACGAGGAACGGGTGCGCGGACTCACCGAGCATCTGCGCTTTGAGTTGTCCGACCTGTACCGTCTGTTCGGCCGGGACGCGTCCGACATCGCACGTGTGGAACTGGGGCTTGGTCGCGGGGACTGGGCCCTGCTGACGGCGCCGACCTCGGCCTTTGATCGTGCTCGTGTGTGGGGCACTGCTCCTGATCTGCAGGAAACGACCGCCTTCATGCGTCAGGCCGATCTGAATGCGGATGAATTGCAGACGCTGGTACGAACCTGGTTCCTCTCGGAGGATGGCGCGGGTCGTGTGGAACTGAACATCCCCGACGGCGCTGATCCTTGTGACTTTGACCAGTGGCGCCTGAGTGGACTCACCGATCCGATGCTTGACCAGATCCACCGCTTGCTGCGTTTGCAGCGACGCCTGGGCTGGGCCCTCGACCTGCTTGACGGACTGCTCCGCACGTTGGGCCGGCGCACCGTCGACCTCGAGGCACTGCTCCTGCTGGCGCGCGCGCATCGCGTCGCTCGGGAATTCGGCCGGCCGCTCGCCGAACTTGTCGACGCAAGAAGTGCCACCCTGCAACGCTGGTTCAGCCATACCGAACAGGAAGTAGCACTCTTTGCACGATTCCATGGCCATGACACACACGCGGAGTTGTCGCTCCCACAACAGATCCTCCTGCTGGAGCGTTGGATCGAGTTCCGCGAGACCGGCGCCGACCTGCGCGAACTCGCATTTGTGCTGTCGGGTCAAGACCAGATCCCCGCGGTCTTCACACCGACGCCCGAAGAACTACATGCCTTCCTCGACGGACTGTTCGAGCTGGTACAGGCGGAACGGGCCGCTGGCAATGTGTTGGCCGACGCGTCACCTGATGGCGCCGAGTCGCCGGAGCGACTCGCCGATTTGATTCGCGGCAACCTCGCCGGCTGGATCGGGCTGGACGTTGCCGCCGTCGACGCAAGCTGGCGTATTGACGAAATCCGCGACTTCGTGGCAAGGCCCTCGGATGCAACTCGCCCCGACCCGCAGGCCGCGGCGGCGCTGTTGGTCCGCTGGCATCGGCTGGGGAGTTTACTGCGGCATTTGAACCTACCGGCCAGCGCCTACTCGGTGGTCGCGGCCGTTCGATCGGACAACGGGTTTCTCGATCCCGCAGTCTTGCTTCTGTCGCCAGACCCAATTGACGGCGCCGCGCTCGCAGAACGATTCAACGCCTGGTTGCCGCTGGCGCGCGCGGCTGTCGCCTTCCGAGAGCTTCCTCGCGCGGAGTCCCATCTCTTCGACTGGCTGGGCGCCGCGGGCCGTGAGGGTCTGAGCGACGAGGCGTTTTTCACGGACCTCGAAACCGCGACCGGTTGGAGTCTGGATCCGGCCACGGGCGAGCGGTACGCCGGGCTTGAGCGTACCGTCGCCGCCCGATTCGCCGAATCGATCAGCGGTAGTGAGAGCGCTGCCGAGGCGCGGCGTTCGTTACGTGTGGCCGCCCTGTATCCACGCATCGCGACGGCGGTCGGTTGGATGCGGAAATGGCGGATCACACCCGATGCCATGATCCAGTGGTCGAATCCCGCAACGGCGACAACGGATCTTTCCGCCGGCCTTCAGGTCGCGCTGCGTGCCCGGCAATCCGACGACGCGGCCTGGTACCGCGTGCTTACGCCCATCAACGACCGCGTGCGGGAACGCAAACGCGAGGTGCTCCTGGCTGCATTGTTGGCGCATGGCGCGCCGCGACCGTCAGGTGGACGACGTCAATTCTCGTACTCGGCCGCGGTGTATGCGCATTACCTCATCGATCCTGAAATGACGAGTTGCATGCTGACCACGCGCATCGTGCAGGCCACGGCGGCGGTTCAGCTTTTTGCTCAGCGCATCCTTCAAAATCTGGAAATAGAAGACATCCCCGTTCCCACCAGCCAGGCCGAGGAGTGGCACGACCACTGGTCACGCTGGCCGGTGATGAAGAGTTATCGCATCTGGGAAGCTAATCGCAAGGTGCTCTTCTATCCGGAGAACTGGCTCTACCCCGAGTTGCGTGACAACAAGAGTCCGTTGTTCGTGGCGTTCGAGAACGCGCTTTTGCAGGACGAACTAACCGCGCGCACGGTGGAGCGCGCCTATGACAATTTTCTGACCGGCTTGCATCAGGTGGCGCGGCTGGACATTCGGAGTTTCTGCATCGAGGAGGATCTCACACCAAGTGGCGAATTGCGCAAGCGTGTGATGCACCTGTTCGCACGCACGTACGGCGAGCCGCATCTGTATTACTACCGACGGCGCGATCTGCAGACCAATGTCTGGACTTCGTGGGAAAAGGTTGAACTCAACATCGAGGGCGAGCACCTGATCCCTGTTGTGCACAACGGGCAACTAATGCTCTTCTGGGCCTTGCTTCGCGAGAAGGGATCGGGTGGAGGAGAACGTGGATTCAGCAAGCAGGAGCTAGGGCTCTCGTTCAGTCGGTACCAGGATGGGCGCTGGGCTTCGCCGCGAACAAGCGTTGCGCGCAAGCTTCTTTGGTCTGAAGATGCGAATCGACTGACCTTTCGTGTTGACCGCGCCCGGTCGAACGATGCACTCCGAATTGTTGCGTTCAGCTGGGTTCCCGGGACCGCTGGCGCTTATCTGGCCACCGCTGCGGTTTTTCGCGCTGATGCGTGTGCCGATGAGCTTGAGCTAGAGGAATCACCGCGTGTTCAGTTTTTGCCTCTGTTGAGGAACACGACCCAGAGCGCCATGGGTTTTCATGAGGCAAACGTGACCGATGATGCTCTCTATCTGCAGGTGGCGTCAGAGAGCGATGACGCGATTGATACCGACCTGAGCTTCCTCGACAACATTCGTGCGATCTACGGTTTGCAGATGTTGCAGCTCGCCCGAGATTCCGGAAGTGATGTGTCAGAGTTGGCCAGCGCAACTGGTGCTCAAGTGTCCGGTGGGACAAGAATGCCGAGAACCACCGGCGCTACAATGGAAGTGGTCGGGGGCGACGGCAGCGGGCGTGGGAGGACCGGCAAGCTCGTGATACTCGGTTCGTTTGAATCGATGCTCGTCAGAGAAGCAAGGCAGGTGGACCGAGAAGCGGAACGAGTGCTCCAAGCTTCACGGCGTACGACGCCGCTCCTGCGTAGAACGCCGGGGCAGTTTCGGATCGTTCCGCCAATAGCGTCAAATCGAGTCGACGGTCGACAACCGTTTGTGTTTCAAGACGCCGAGCGCAGCATGCTCGTCAGCGAGACAACGGTCAGGCGGCTTTTCATGAACAGACGACGGTACCGCTTTGAGTTGCTACAGCATTCTGTCATCTGTGGGATCGTCGAGACCTTTCGGAAGGACGGATTCGACGCGTTGCTGCGCCCACGCGCGAGGGTTACCGCAACGAGACCATCACCGCTGCATGCATATGAGCCGAACATCCAAGACGTCGCGACTCCTTATCCCGTCGAACGGATCGACTTCGACCTATCAGCGGCTTACGGCCTCGAAAACTCCGAGCTCTATTTCCACACCTTGCTGCTCGTTGCAACGCGCCTAACGCAGGACCAGAAGTATGCCGAGTCGCAGCGCTGGTTTCAGTACATTTTCGACCCGACGGACACATCGACGGCTCCGTCACCCGCTCGATTCTGGCGATTCAAGCCATTCTTCGATCTGGCCTTGAACCCGGTAGAAACTGTCCCGCAACTGCTCGAACGTATCGCTTCACGCGAAGCCGACGCGGAGCGGCAGGTCGATGCCTGGCGAAAGGACCCCTTCAACCCGCAAGCCATCGCACGGCTTCGCCCCGTGGCCTACATGAAGGCCACCGTGATGGCCTACCTCGACAACCTGATCGCCTGGGCGGACGAACTGTTTCGCGAGGATCGGCGCGAGTCCATCAATGAAGCCGTTCAGCTGTATCTGTTGGCGTCCGAACTCCTGGGCCCACGCCCCGTTATGGCACCACCGATCGAGCGACCGGACTACAGCTATGCCGACTTCGAGGGGCTTGCGGACGAGTTCGGCAACATTTGGCTCGAACTCGAATCGCGCCTGCCCGTAAGCGGCACCTCGACTCGCGGCGGGCGAGGCGGCAGACCGATACGTCTGCTGCCTTATTTCTGCCTGCCCCCAAACGAGAAGTTGCTGGGCTACTGGGACACGTTGGCCGACCGGCTGTTCAAGATCCGTCATTGCCAGGACATTGAAGGTCGCCTGCGTAACCTACCGTTATTCGACCCGCCGATCGACCCGGGTTTGTTGGTTCGCGCGCGGGCCGCGGGGGTCGACTTGCGATCGGCGCTGCGCACGACGGCGGAACGTCCGCACTATCGCTATGTGGTCGTGCAGCAGAAGGCGCTCGAGTTCTGCGGCGAAGTACGCGCACTCGGATCGGCCCTGCTTTCTGCCATGGAGAAGCGTGACGCCGAAGCCCTTGGCCTCCTGCGCTCCACACATGAACAGGTAATGCTGCGCGAGGTGAGCGCCATAAGAGATCGCCAAGTCGACGAGGCTCGTGAAAGTCTGGAGGCGTTAAGGAAGTCGCGGTTGACGGTCGAGAAGCGGGTGGAGTTCTATTCGTCCAGGGAGTTCATGAGCGCGGGTGAGATTGCGACCACAGTACTTCAGGGGTTGGCGCATGAGGGGGAAAGGCATGCTCAGGCGCTGGTGGTAGCGGCGAGCATCGCTCATCTGGTTCCACAAATTCACGCTACGGTCACAGGAGGCAGCGAATTTGGTGGTCAGCAGGTCGGGGATGCGTTGAAGGCAGCCAGTGAAATTCAACGCCTGATCTCGGGCGAGCATTCCTATGCCGCCAGCCTCGCTACTATGATGAGCGGCTATGAACGCCGCCGCGATGATTGGCAACTGCAGACTGCGCTCGCCGAGCGCGAACTGGTACAGATTGACAAGCAAATCCTCGCCGCCGAGATTCGCCTCGCCATCGCCGAGGCGGAACGCGAGAACCACAGCAAGCAGATCGATCGGGCCGCCGAGGTGGATCAGTACCTGCGCGGCAAGTTCACCAACCAGCAACTGTATGTCTGGATGACTGGCCAGCTTTCCGCACTGCATTACCAGGCCTATCAGTTGGCGCTAGGAATGGCACAAAAAGCGGAGGCGGCGGCGCGGTACGAACTCGGCACGGCCGACGAACCGCCAATCGTGAACTTGAGGCATTCAGACGGCACCTATCGGTATCTGACAGCCGGCGAAGCCCTCGCCCATGACCTTCGACGTCTCGACGCTTACTACCTGGAACGTAACGCGCGGCGTCTGGAAATAACCAGCCATTTTTCGCTGCGCAGACTCGACGGCCTGGCGCTCTGGAACCTGCGGGCCCACAGCCATTGCACCTTCACGCTGCCCGCCTGGGTACTGGCCCTCGACTTCCCCGGTCTGATGGCAAGGCGAATTAAGTCGGTGAGTGTCTCGATACCCAGCGTTGTCGGACCGTATACCGGCGTCCATGGTCTTCTGGAACTCACGGCGCCGGTTGGGGCGGGAGGGCGGCGGATGATCGCCACCAGCTCGGGTCAGGGAGATGCGGGAGTGTTCCAACTCGATTTTCGCGATGAGCGCTTCCTGCCGTTCGAAGGGGTTGCCCTGGATGAGGAAGCCGGCACGACGTGGACGTTCACACTTCCCGGCGCGAGCCGGCCGTTCGACTACGATACGATCAGTGATCTGGTGCTCCACATCCAGTACACGGCCGACCCCGGCGGTTCTTCGTCGGAAACGGCTACCACGTCGGGTCGCTTTGCCCAACTCATCAGTGTTAAACACGATTTTCCCGACGAGGCCCAGCGCCTGTTGTCCGGCGCCGCGTCCGATATTTCGGTCACACTCGATGATCGATTGTTTCCCTATGTCGCACGCCGGCGCCAAATTACATCCATCAACCGCATTGTCTCGGATGACGCAAGTGAACCGAGGCTGTCGCTGGATGATCTACCGGAGATCACACTCCGGGCGGAAGACGCAACCGTCTTCCTGATCGTGGAATACCAGATCCTTGACGAGGATACGTAACGATTTGTGCACTGGGGGAAAACGTTGGGATCTTTTCTGGAGGGCTAACTCGTTGGCTGCCGAATCCCCACGGACAACAAATAGCCAATCATCCAGAACTCGCCGACGGTCGCCGGCACGGTGAGGCCCTGGACCAGCCATTCCGGCGCGCCCGCGAAGCCGTTCGACAGAAAGGCGCTCAACATATACCCGAAGCCACCCCCGATCAGCGTCCACCCCAGACCCTTCGGCATCGTGCCCGAGGTGACCACCACATGCCCCATCGGGATCAGCCAGAGGCCAAAAAACAGCGCGCCGACACCCCAGGCATTCGAACTCATCTCGAACAGCAGCTGGGCCGTGGCCGCGACGTCCCCACCCGGCGCGAGGCCGGCGTCGCCCGCTACCGCG
>JBGSPJ010000092.1:0-13237 GCA_041738655.1 Rhodothermales bacterium
AGCCAGCGTCCGACCGCCGGCCTGGAGCGCCGCTGCGTGGGCGATCGCGTCCACCCCGTAGGCGAGGCCGCTGACGATCGTGTAGCCGCGTTCGGCCAGTTCGCCGGCGAACCGTTCCGTCATCCGCTTGCCGTATTCGGACGGCTTGCGCGTCCCGACGACGGCGATCGCGCGGGTATCGGCCGGCACGGCCTCCCCACGCATCCACAAAAAAACAGGGGGATCGTAGATGGTGCGCAGCGCCTCGGGGTACAGCGGATCCCATTCGGTGACCATCCGCGCCTCGACCTGGCCGGCTCGGTGCCATTGCTCCTCGACGAGGTCGTACCCGTCGAAGCGGACGATGGCTTCCGCGGTGATCCCCCCGAACCCTTCGATCGCCTCCAGCGCGGCGCGAGGGGCTTCGATCGCCTCGGCGGCGGAGCCAAAGGCATTCACCAGCAACCGGATCCGGCCGGGACCGACGCCGGGCACCAATGACAGGGCGATGAGGGCGCGTTGTTCGTCGGGAGAGTCGTCGGGAAGGTGGGGCATGGGGCACACGTCAGATGGCTCGGGCGGGATGCCGCCGGCCGACGCGTCACCCCTTACTCTTCTCTAGACGATTCCAGAGGTCCAGACGTAACCTCTCGAGCCCTTTTTGTGCGACCGCGCTGATGGGGACGATGTGGAGGTTGGGCGGGAAGCCGGCGCGGACCATCGTGATCCACTCGTCGGCGTCTTCCACGGGCAGGAGATCGATCTTGCTCAGGGCCACCATCCGGGGCTTCCGCAGCAAGTCCGCGTTAAACGCCTCCAACTCGTTGAGCAGGATGCGGTACGAGGCGCCCGGATCATCGTCCGTGACAGGGATGACAAAAAGCAGGATGGCGTTGCGCTCGATGTGTTTCAAGAACTGCAGCCCGAGCCCGCGGCCTTCGCTGGCGCCCTCGATGATGCCCGGGATGTCCGCGATGACAAACGACTTGTACTCCTCCACCCGAACGACCCCCAGCGCCGGCTCTAGCGTGGTAAAGGGGTAGTCGGCGATCTTAGGCCGAGCGGCGGAAACGGATGCCACAAGCGTGCTTTTGCCGGCGTTGGGAAACCCGACGAGGCCGACATCGGCCAGGAGCTTGAGTTCGAGCACGACTTCCAGTTCGATGCTCGGCTCGCCCGGCTGCGAGTACCGTGGCGTTTGATGGGTGGACGTCTTAAAAAACGTATTGCCCTTCCCGCCGCGCCCGCCCTGGGCCAGCATGATCTGCTGACCGGGCGCAACGATTTCTCCGATGATCTCGTCCGTCGCCAGGTTGCGCGCGACCGTGCCCATCGGGACTCGGAGGACGATATCGTCGCCGCTGCGGCCCTGTTTATTGGCGCCGGAGCCCGGCTTGCCGTTGTCGGCGTAGTGGTGGCGGTTGTAGCGGAGGTCGAGCAGCGTGTAGAGGTGGGTATCGCCCTCGAGGATCACCGATCCGCCGGCGCCACCGTCGCCGCCATCGGGGCCGCCGTTCGGCTCGTACTTGGCGCGGCGGAAGGAAACAGCGCCGGCGCCGCCTTTACCGCTGCGGACCGAAATGGTGACGTAATCGACAAATTTCATCGTTCGTGTACAGTCGGATACCGTGGATTGCGTATCCTGGTGGGCCGGCTCATTCTCTCGACCGGACCTCGTTAAACGTCCAAACCCAAAAACGTTCAACGCTCGTTTGAAGCACGTCATCCTCTACACCGACGGATCCTGCAGCGGCAACCCGGGTCCGGGCGGCTGGGCGGCCATCCTGATCCACGGCGCCACCCGGCGCGAAATCACGGGCTCCGAGAAGCTCACGACCAATAACCGGATGGAGCTGATGGGCGCCATCGAGGGCCTCGACGCCCTCAAGGAGCCTTGCGAAGTCACCCTCCACACCGACAGCGCCTACATGCTTCGCGCCTTCACCGAGGGCTGGCTGAAGAAGTGGCAGAAAAACGGCTGGATGACGGCGAGTAAAAAGCCTGTGGAGAACCAGGATCTCTGGAAGCGGCTGCTGGAGCTGGAAAAGCGTCACACGATCGTCTGGGCCAAAGTGAAGGGCCACGCGGACGACGAGCTCAACAACCGGTGCGACGAGCTGGCGGTGGCGGCCAGGCGTACGCAACAGGTGTAGGGACCGAATCTATCAATCCACACCCCCCCGCCCCCGAAGACGCTCCACGAACGCCTCGCGAAACGCATCCACCCGCGAGGCACGAACGGCCACTTCCAGTTCCGTCTCATCCCCGTACGCCGAGGCCGTGATCGCGGCGTGAAATTCCTCGATAAGCCGCATCGCCGGCGAGGTCTCGTCGTACGGAAATCGCAACCGCAAAGGGACGAACCTAACTTCTTCCCGGACAACGATTTCCGCCATCACAGCGGCGGCCGCGTCGCCGTAGGCGCGGATGAGGCCGCCTGTGCCCAGCTTGGTGCCCCCGAAGTACCGCGTAACGATGACCAGCGTGTTCGTCACCCCCCGGGCATCGATCTGGCGGAGGATGGGCTGGCCGGCGGTGCCAAAGGGTTCGCCGCCATCGCTGTAGCGGAAATCTCCGCCCAACCGGTAGGCGAAGCAGTGGTGGGAGGCGTCGAAGAACCGCTTACGGATCACACCGAGGTGTGCGGCCACCTCTTCGGGCGCCGTGATGGGGAATGCCTCCGCGATAAATCGGGAGCCCTTGATCTTCATCTCAGCCCGGACCGGGCCGGCGAGGGTACAGTACGTGTCTGTCAACACAATGGCTGTTAACTCGGGGATTCCTCTCCGTTTTGGTCCGATTTCTCCCGGCTCTCGACGGCCACTTGGTGCTCCGGTACGACGCCGGCTTGCTGCTGGACATGCAGCACCTGGGTGGGATACGCAAATTCGATCCCGCGCTCCTCGAACTGGCGGAACAGCTCCAGGTTGATGGCCTGTTGGATGTCCATATACACCACGTAATCGGAGGTGAGTACAAAATACACCGCCTCGAAGGTCAGCGCGAAGTCGCCGAACCCCTTGAAGTGGGCACGGTCGAACCGAACCTGCTCGTTCGACAGGATGATCGATTTGAGCATCTCGGGGATCTCGGCAAGTAGTTCGCGCTTCGTTTCGTAGATCACACCGATCTCGAATACGACGCGGCGCTCGTACATCCGTTTGAAATTCCGGATCCGACTGGACAACAGATCGCTATTCGACACGATGATCTGCTCGCCGGAGATGCTGCGCAGCCGGGTCGTTTTTAATCCCACCTTCTCCACCGAACCCAGCGTATCGCCCACGATGAGGAAGTCACCCACGACAAAGGGCTTGTCGAGGATGATCGACAACGACGCAAACAGATCCCCGAGGATATTTTGCAGCGCGAGGGCGACCGCGATGCCGCCGATCCCCAGGCCGGCGACGAGCGCCGTCACATCCACCCCGAAATTGTCCAGCGCGATCAGTATCGCGATGAGCCCCAGCACCATGCGACCGAGAAAGGCCACCGCAATCATCGTCGTAACTGCCGCCGGATCTTCCTCGAACCGCCGCTTCCGGTAGTTGTCGATCCAGAGCGTGATCAGGCTCGATCCCCAGACGATCATCTGGACAAGGCCGACGAGCAGCACGATCCGGCGGATCACGAGGGACACCCCATCCGGAATCTCCCCGAACCCGCTGGCGATCAGAAACGCGACGGCCATTAAGAAATAGCCCCGCGTGTTATTCACGATGGTCGACAGCAGATCATCGAACAGATTGGATGTGCGCGCCGCCAGCCGCTCCAGCCGTACACCGGCCTGTTTTCGGATGAACAGCAGGAGCGTGGCCAGGATAAGCCACACACTGGCTATGACGACGATATCGTACAGCGGTACGCCGATGAAGTGGTAGTCGGAGAGGGATTGCTGAAGACGCGGGAGCATAGCGAAGAGCGAATAGTGAATAGCGAATCAGGAATGTTAACAAAATTCCGAAACGCCTAAAAAGGCAGTTTGTCATCCCGGGCCCCGACCCGGGAACCAGCCGGATGAGCCATTCTTCGGGATCCCGGATCAAGTCCGGGATGACATTGCCGTGGTAATGGGCGTTTTGTTAACACCCCTGATAGCGAAAAGCGAATAGCGATGGTAGGTTAATGGTTAATCATCAATCATTACTACTCCGCCTCACAGGTCGAGCCGAAGCTGCCGGGGCGTGTCCGGGTAGACGAGGTTGGCGAGGCCTACGCCCAGGAGCCTGACGGGCTGGACGGGCGCCACGTGGTCGAGCAGGGTGATGGCGACCCGGGCGACGAGGGCTTCGTCGGCGGTGGCGTCGAACAGCGTGGTCGCGCGGGTGAATGTAGTAAAGTCGCGATAACGGACTTTGATCCGAACGGTGCGCGCCAGCAGGGTATCGCGGGCCATTTCGTGGCAGACGCGAGCGGCGAGGGATTCCAGGGCGCGGTGCATCTCGGGACGGACGGCGATGTCTTCGGCAAAGGTGCGCTCGGCGCTGCGGGATTTGCGGATGTGGTGGGTGCGGACCTCTCCCTCGTCGATCCCATTGGCCCGTTCCCAGAGCCGCCGGCCGAATTTCCCGAATAACCCATCGGCGCGCTCCGTCGACAGCGCAGCGAGATCGCCAATGGTGTGGATGCCGTGTTCGTGGAGGAACGCTTCCGTCGCCGGCCCGACGCCCGGAAGGCGGGCGACCTTCAGCGGGTGGAGAAAGGCCAGCAACCGCGTCGGCGGGACGACCGTGAGGCCGTCGGGCTTCTTGAAGTCGGACGCCATCTTCGCGACGAACTTGAGCGGCGCCACGCCGGCAGAGGCCGTGAGGCAGAGTTCCTCCCGGATCCGTGCCCGGATCGCTTCGGCCACGGCGGTGGCGGTCGTAAACCCTTGCGGCAGATCGGATACGTCGAGGTAGCATTCATCGAGGCTCATGGGCTCGACGAGCGACGTATAGTCCGACACGATCCGCCGCATCTGACTCGAGACCTCGCGGTACCGCGCAAAATCGCCCCGGACAAAGACGAGGTCCGGACAGAGTCGTAGCGCCGTACGGGCCGGCATGGCGGAGTGGATCCCATAGACCCGCGCTTCGTAGCTGGCGGCCGCGACCACCCCTCGCCCGGTGGGGCTGCCGCCCACGACGACGGGCCGGCCGCGAAGCGATGGGTCGTCCCGCTGCTCGACGGACGCAAAAAATGCGTCCATATCTATGTGGATAATCTTCCTGTCCATGCCGCTGGAACGACTTCGCGTGGAGGAGTTCCTTATTCGCGTTGGCACGTTGCACGTTGACGCGGTGCGCGCTCTACGGCACATCCCGTAATTCATGAAACAGGCTGGGGATTCAGCGTTTCTTCTCCCGATTCACGGAACCCCAACTCTAGAACGTTCAACGTTAAACGCGCAACGCCCCAATGTGGACAACCTGTTGAAAACCCCGTGGGGAAGCGCCAAAAGCTGTGGGAAACTGGTCCAATAACGTGTGGGAAAATAGCGCCGCTAACTGGTTGCAAGTGAACCGTTTCGGGGCGTACTCTTAAGACCCTTTTTTACCGCACATCGGCGATCAGCCATCTCCAACTCGTTAACTCTGTCAACTCGCATGAACGCAAGGGCACAATCCGTTTGGACCGACTGTCTTGCGCAGATTTCGAGCAGGGTGCCCGCCTATAGTTACGAAACCTGGATCCGTCCTATTCGGGCATTGTCTCTCGATGGTCACGAAAAACAGATTCTGAATCTCGAAGTCCCCAATGCCTTCCACCAGCGGTGGATCGAGGAGCATTTCAAGGACGTAATGGTCGACAGTGTCCGCCTGGTGCTGGGCCCGAACGCCCGGCCGGCGTACACGATCGGCGGGTCCCGCTACGAGGAAGTCGAGCCGATCAGCGAGCGCCAGCCGGCGCGGGAACCCCAGCGAGAAACGAACCGAGAAACGGCGCGCGACACGGCCCGTGATTCCTTTCGCGAGTCCCTGCCGGCGGGTGACGGCATGCCGATGTCCTTCCGAGAGCCCGAGCCCACGCCCGGCCCCCATCACCACCCCATGGCTTCCGCCGGGGCTTCGCCGCAGGACGACAGCATCGCCCCGCCGCAGCTCAACGAGCACTACACGTTTGACGAGTTCGTCGAGTGCGACGGCAACCGCCTGGCGCGCAACGCCGCCCTGGCCATCGCGCACCGGCCGGGCTCGACGAGCTTTAACCCGCTGTTTATCTATGGCAACGTCGGCCTCGGCAAAACGCACCTGGCCCAGGCCATCTGCCACCAGGCCATGCGTGTCCACCCGGATCTGCGCGTGGTCTACGTGTCGAGCGACAACTTCACGAACCAGTTCATCGCGGCCATCCGAAACAACCGGAGCCACGACTTTGCGAACTTCTACCGCGGGCTGAATGTCCTTGTGGTGGACGATATCCAGTTTCTCAGCGGCAAGGAGCGCACGCAGGAAGAGTTCTTCCACCTGTTCAACGTCCTCCACCAGTCCGGCGGCCAGATCGTCCTCTGCGCCGACCGTCCACCGCGCGACATCCAGGGCATCCATGCCCGTCTCGTCTCCCGCTTCCAATGGGGGCTAACGGCGGATATCAGCGCGCCCGACTTCGAGACGCGGGCCGCCATCCTCCTTCAGAAATCCCGCCGGTATAACCTGGACCTGCCGACCGAGGTGATCGACACGATCGCCCGCTCGGTGTCGACAAACATCCGCGACCTGGAAGGGATCCTGACGAAGCTGCTCGCGCACAGCCTGCTGCACCAGACCGAGATCGACGAACGGCTCGTGTGCGAGGTACTGGGCGAACGCGGCACTCCGATGACCCGGATCACGCTCGAGCGGATCATGGAAGTCGTCTCGGAGGAGTTCGGCATCCCCAGGGAGCACATTGTCGGAAAGTCCCGCAAACGGGAAGTCGTCATCGCCCGGCAGACGGTGATGCATTTCGCCAAGATGCTCACGCACCAGTCGTTGAAATCGATCGGGGCCTACTTTGCCGGCCGCGACCACAGCACCGTTATCCACGCGCTGCGGACGATCGAGGGCTACATGGAAACCGACCCGCTGTTTAGCGCCCGGGTGGACCGCATCGAGCGGCTCCTCAAGATGCAGGGGCACTGAACCCGACGGGAATGCCGGAGCGGATGAACCGCGAATCATCAAGCGACAGACCTCGCATGCGTATTCTTACGATCTGCAGCCACAAAGGCGGGACTGGCAAAACCACGACAGCCGTCAACCTCTCGGCCGCACTCGCCCTGACGGGCCATCGCACGCTGCTGGTGGACCTGGACCCCCAGGGCTTCCTCACGAGCATGCTTGGCCTCCAGCAGCGCCCCAGCGCCGGCTCGTGCCTCGAACTGTTCGAGCCCGGCGCCTCTCTCCGCGAGATCCAGCTCACGCGGGTCGGCTCGCTCGACGTCCTCCCCAGCTCTACCATGATGACGAGCAAGATGCGTCACCTGAACAAGGCGACCGACGTGTTCTTCATCAAGGAAGCCCTCGCCCGGGGCAACGATTACGACATGGTGATCTTCGACACCGCCGCCGCGATCACGGTGTTCAGCCTGAACGCGCTCGTCGCCTCCAACTACACGCTCATCCCCGTCACGCCGGAATACCAGCCGGTGATGGGGGCCGAACAAACCGCCGAAACCATCCGCGTCGTCCGCGACAAGCTCAACCCCGAGCTGCATCTCCCCTACTTCGTACTTACCCAGGTGGACGCCCGCCGGCGGGTGCACGATCGGTACCGTGAGTATCTCCAGGGACGGTATCCGGACCAGGTGCTCGATGTCGAAATCCGCACCTGCTCGTCTCTCGCGAACTCCTACAAGGGCGGGGCGACGGTGTTTGACCTCGACCTCAACTCCCGCGGGGCGCAGGACTATGCGAAGTTGACCGATACGCTGCTTTCCATCTTCTCCGCTCCCGAGCGCATCTCGCCGCCATCACCGGAAGCGACGGAATCCAACGTGCACGTCCTCCAGGAAAATGTGACCCTCCGCCGGAGCGCCTGATCGGAACCGCCCCGACTATCCCTCGATTTCGGTGACCAGTTGGATTTCGCGAAGCACGCCCTGCACACGGAAGCATTCTTCGAATGTCCCCTCAAATACCGCAGCCTTACCCTGCGTATGGAC
The DNA here is from genome assembly GCA_041738655.1 of Rhodothermales bacterium. Taxonomy (GTDB): domain Bacteria; phylum Bacteroidota; class Rhodothermia; order Rhodothermales; family JAHQVL01; genus JAWKNW01. The sequence goes on from JBGSPJ010000092.1 coordinate 8,105, forward strand.
CGTCCACGCATGCGCTTCGGCCTGGCTCTCCGTGCACCCGGTTGCCTTCACCAGCTGCATAATCACCTCTTCAAACGTGTGGATGTCATCGTTGTACAGGATGACGCGCCACGGCGTATCGAGTCGCTCCTCCGTCACCTCCTCGACGAGTACTTCTTCGTCCGGCGCGACCGTGGCGGCAGAGTCTTTTGTGCGGACTGCATAAACCTGGCGCATGCGGCGATCGGATGACAAGGTGCATCGGGGTTGGTTAGTGCTAAAAGGGCGCGTTCCAGGCCGGCCGGCGCTCAGGCGCGAACGGCCGGCTGCGCCTCGATGGTAATCCGAAAATCTTCCATGACCGAGTTGGCCAGTAGCTGTTGACACGCCCGGGCCGCCACTTCGTGGGCCTCGGCTTCCGTGGCGGCATCGATCACCAGTTCGACGGACTTTCCGATGCGCACACTCTCGACCCGGGTCGCCCCCAGATCGTGCAGGGCGCGCTGCGTGGCTTTCCCCTGCGGGTCGAGGATGGAAGGGCGTAACGTGATGGTGGCGATGGCTTTATACATGGCGAGCTTTACGCGCCGGCGCGCGGTTCAGGGATAGTCTTCGTTGTGAATCGGGGCTTCCGTCGGGGTGTTCATGATGGCTTTCACCACCCGAACGGCCGCGTTTGTCAATCCCGCCAGAAGATACACCAGGATCGAGATCAGGAGCCCCACCTGTTGGAGGAAGATTGTAAGGAGCAGCCCCACCGCGCAGGCGCCGAACTTATACGGATGGAGGCGGATGTACCGCAGCGTAGGCTTGGGCAGCGCGTCGAACGGGATGGTGGACACCATCAGGCCGGCCAGCACCGCCACGATCGGGATGAGAAGCGAGATCGAGCTGAAGCTAAACTGATTGAGCCACGCCGCATTCTCGATATTGAGGATCAACGCCACGATCGCCGCCGCCTGGATCGGGATGGGCAACCCGCTGAAGTACTCGGGCTTATCGCCCTGGGTATCGACGCCGACGTTGAACCGGGCCAACCGCACCGCGCCGCACAACGCCGGCAGGGCCGAGACGATCAGGCCCAGCAGTCCGAACTGCTGAAGCCCAAAAATGTACACCAGAAACGCCGGCGCCACGCCGAAGGACACAATGTCGCTCAACGAATCGAGCTCCACCCCGAACATGCTCGTGGCGTTCGTGAGCCGCGCCATCATCCCATCCAGCGCATCAAAAAAGCCGGCAAAGACAATGAGCCAGCCCGCCTGATCGAAGCGACCCTCGTGGATCTGGATGATCGCCCCGAACCCGCACAGCAGGTTCATCAGGGTAAAAAACGAAGGGACCGCCACGAGCGGGATCTGCCGGCGAGGACGAGGGCCCTTGCTGGCTCTGTACGCCGTGAGGCGTGCCCGGAATCGGCGTTGTTTGGCCATCCGGCTGCCGGGCGTCTGGTTGTCGGTCGGGGGCATAGCCATAGCGATTACTCGTGCTCCGTCTCACGTGCGGCACCCGCGGCGGCGACGGGAATGGCCGGCGGTAAAAATCCGAGAATGGTCTCTCCGGCGGTGACTCGCTGACCGATCTGCACGTCAAAGTGGACATCCGGCGTCACCAGCACATCCATACGGGAGCCGAATTTCACGATCCCAAACCGCTCACCCGCCCGCACGGTGTCTCCCACCGAGATGTGATAAACGATACGCCGCGCCACGGCGCCAGCGATCTGCTTAAACAGCACCGGCGCGCCACTCGGATGACGCACACCTAGCTGCGACCGCTCGTTTTTTTCGCTCGCCTTGGGGTGCCACGCGACGAGGTAATCGCCGGACACGTACCGGTCGAACTCCACCACGCCGGCGACGGGCGCGCGGTTGACGTGCACGTTCAGGGGGGACAGGAAGATCGAGATCCGCCGCGCCGGCCCGTTGATGTAGAGCGAGTCCACTTCCTCGACGATCTCCACTACTTTTCCGTCGGCCGGCGCGAGAATCATTCGGTCCGCGTCCGCATGCACAGGGGTCGTCCGCCGCGGATCCCTGAAGAAATACAGGGTGAACGCCAGCACCACCGCCCCAAGAGCAAAAAGGAACAAACGGAGTTTGGATTCCATTTGTAGCCCCACCACCCAGCAGATAACGGCGATGAGGGTAGCTATGGCGACGATAAAATATCCTTCCCGGGCAATCACGATTCGTCTGTGCAGGTTTGGTGGGCTATCGAAAAAGTCTGAAGCCTGGGCTGCAGAATGGCCGGTAAGATACGGATTCATCCTTTACGCTGCATCGATTCTTGATTAAGACGCCCACACCCCTGAGCCCGCATCCATCGCCCTCTCATCCCGTCCACCCCATGGCCCGTGTTTCCTTTTACACCCTGGGCTGCAAGCTCAATTACGCCGAAACGGGCGCCCTTCAGGACGCCTTTGCCACACGCAGCTTCAAAGCCGTGGCCTTCGGCGAGCCGGCGGACGTGACGGTCATCAATACCTGTACGGTGACCGAGGAGGCGGACCGCAAGTGCCGGCAGGTCATCCGCCGCGCGCTGCGGGCCAACCCGGAGACGTTTGTGATCGTCACAGGCTGTTACGCCCAGCTGCAGCCGGCGGAGATCGCCGCCATCCCTGGGGTGGATGTGGTTCTCGGCACCCGGGAAAAGTTCAACCTGTTCGGCCTCGTCCAGTCCTTCCAAAAGGGCGAGCGCAGCCAGATCCATGTGTCCTGCATCGACGAGGCGGACACGTTCGGGCCGGCCTACCACGCCGGCGAGCGGGCCCGGGCCTTTCTGAAAGTCCAGGATGGATGCGATTATTCGTGCGCCTTCTGCACGATCCCGCTCGCACGCGGCCGCAGCCGCTCGCAGTCGATCCAGGAAACCGTGCGCCAGGCGCACGACCTCGCCGGCCGAGGCTTTCGCGAAATCGTGCTGAGCGGGGTCAATATCGGGCTGTTCGGGGTGGATACGGGGGAATCGCTGCTCGACCTGCTCGCCGCGCTCGACGCCGTGGAGGGGATCGAACGGTACCGGATTTCTTCCATCGAGCCCAACCTGCTCACCGACGCGCTCATCGACTTCGTCGCCGGCTCCCGCGCCTTCCAGCCACACTTCCACCTCCCCCTTCAGAGCGGAGACGACACGGTGCTCGGCGCGATGCGCCGGCGATACCGGCGAGCCGTGTACACTGCCCGGGTAGAGCATATCCTCTCCGTCCTCCCCCACGCCGCCATTGGGGCCGACGTCATCGTCGGCTTCCCGGGCGAAGACGACCGCTCGTTTGACACCACGCTCGCGTACCTGGCCGACCTCCCAGTGGCCTATCTCCACGCATTCACCTACTCTGAGCGACCAAATACGGCCGCCGTGGACGCGCCCGCCGGCAGAACGCCCGTGCCTCCCGAGGTGCGCTCACGGCGTAATCGCCGGCTGCGGGTGTTGTCCGAACAAAAACGCCTCGCTTTTTACAATCGCCATCTAGGGCAAACCCGGCTCGTCCATTGGGAGCACGCCCACAACAGCGGCCTGATGCACGGCTACACCGACAACTACATCCGGGTCGAGGCGCCCTACGAGGCGTCGAAAGGCGGGCGAACGGAGCCGGTTTTTCTTGCGGAAATCAGCGCTGCCGGGGATGTTGTCGCCGGCGAGGCAGGGTTTATTGGGATACTGGGGTGACGCCTACGTGTGTGTTCAAGGTTCGTGGTTCAACGTTTAACGCGAGAGCCATTTAAAGGATGACACGTTAACGGGCGAGGCGAATAGCGCGAAACGATCAGACGAGAACCTTGAACTTCAGACATTAAACCTTAAACCACATTCCGGGAATACAGCCCGCCAACCCGATGTCTAACGGCCGACACCAGACCAACTAGAGGCGCGAACGGGTGCCAGCGTTGCACGATACCCAGAAACCAGGCGATGCCACAGCCTATGCCGATGAATCCGCCCTGCTGGGCCGGATTCGTGGTGGAGACCGCGACGCGTTTCGCCTCTTCGTGGATACGTACAAGGATCGCGTCGCGGCAGTGGTGATCGGAATGATGGGGCCGGGCGACGAGGCGGAGGACATCGGTCAGGAGACGTTCATCCGGTTTTACCGGACGATCGACACCTTCCGGGGCGACTCGGCCGTCGCGACCTACCTCCACCGGATCGCCGTCAACCTCTCGCTCAACGCCTTGAAACGCCGGCAGCGAACCAGGGTACGGCTGGCCCCGTCCGAACCGGAACGCCTGGCGAACATGGCGTCGAGCGATCAGACCGACCGCCCCATCCTGGCCGCCGAGAAGCGCCATCTGGTCCGACGGGCCATCGAACAGCTGCCGCCGGCCTTCCGGTCTGTCATCGTGCTTCGGCTCATCGAGGGGTTATCGACCCGCGAGACGGCCGACGCGCTGGACCTCCCCCTGGGCACGGTGTTGTCGCGGCTTTCGCGCGCCCAATCCAAATTACGCGAGCTGTTGCTCCCTTACCTGCACGACGATGAACGAGCATGATCACGCGCTTATCCTGCGCTCGCTGGACGCCGACCTGTCGCCCTCCGAGGCGGCCCGGCTTGCCGACCTGCTGCACACATCGCCGCAGGCGCAGGCGCTGCACCGGCAACACGTACAGCTTCGCGACGTCGTCCACGCCGGCGGCGACGCCTCGTTTTCCGACACCTTCACCGACGACGTGCTGCGACGCATCGTGGAGCCCACGGCGCCCACGTTGCGGCTCATTCGCCCGCTCCATTCCTATCAGATGATGGCCCTCGCGGCATCGGTCGTCCTGTTGGTTGTCAGCGGACTCCTGTGGTGGACGGCTCCTCGAACCATCGAAGCACGGCCTGGCGAGCGACTTGTCGCCCACCTGCCGGACGGGTCGGTCGTTGAACTCAACAGCGCCTCCTCGATTACCCACAGGTCGTTCCTGGGCCGGCGGACCCGCACCGTCCACCTGGAAGGCGAGGCCTTCTTTAGCGTCGTTGCCGACGGCTCTCCTTTCGTCGTCGAAACCCACAACGCCCGCGTTCAGGTTCTGGGCACCCGCTTCAACGTGTCCACGCGCCCGGCGCTTGACGCCCCCGAAACCCGCGTCGCCGTCGAGGAAGGCCGCGTGCTCGTCCGCACCCTCGTGCCGGACGACGCCGGCGTCACCCTCGATGCGGCCCAGGAAACC
>JBGSPJ010000010.1:0-5603 GCA_041738655.1 Rhodothermales bacterium
CCCGTGGCGTCATGCATCGGCCGGGCGATGACGCGCCGGCCGCCGTTCATAGAGTCGTAGCCGCGGACCTGATCCCCCTGGAAAAACTGCAGATGCGACACGTCGTACCGGGTGCCGGGTGAACCGATGGTTTCAATGTTCGTGCCGGCGACGCGTAGGTTGTAGGGCTGCTGTTCATCCGCCGCGTCCCGGCTGGTAACGTTCCGGCTGACGACCAGCGCAAGGTCGTTCTCCCGCAGGAAGCGTTTCAAGGCATCGACATCCACCCGTTCCTCGTCGAAGATTTGCTGCTCGGGCGCCTCGACGTGTGCGACGGTCCGGGCCGGCCGGGGCCGCGCCACGACCTCCACGGGGCTGAACTCCCACATCGGCACGGCCTCCGAGTAGGTCACCATCTGATCCGGGTCCCAGAACGAAACGGGTTTGTGGATTCCATCCGTCAGGAACGCGCCGGGGCTCCACACGTCGCCGGTTTTTTCGAGGACGCGGAGCCGGAAGCGGAAGGGGGATTCGGGCGCCGTGCCCGATCCGATATTGTCGACCGCCCCCGTGTAGTCAGTGTGGGAGGCGATCATCGACCCGTCCGACAGCGGCCGGGGATGGCGGTAGTGGCCGTCGGTGAACTCTTCGGCGGTGGCCGCGGCAACCTGGATCTCATCCGGGTTCATGCCGGCCGGCGCGTACAGCTCCACGAGCTGCCCGGAGGCATGGCGGAAAAACGTCGGCGCGTTGACGCCGAAGTACTCGCCCGGAACGGCCGGATTTTCGGCGATCTGAAACAGGTTGCGGATGGGGATGGAGTTGGGGCGGTTGAAACTGAAATACTCCAGCTCGTTGTCCTCCAGGAAGTTTGGCTCGAAGTAGTTCACCAGCTCATGCCGGCCGAGGTGGTTCAGCAGCTCCTCGCCCGTGCCGTCCTCGTTGATCTGCCAGGGAAAAAAGAGCTCGATCGTGTGGCCGTTGACATCCCCCACCCGTTCGCGGGGTTCAGGATAGACTTCCTCGTTGGAGGCGGTCTTGCTGGAGGCCGGCGACTCGTCGCTCCAGTTAAAGGCGCCGAACGAGCTGCCGGCGTAGTTCTGCTGGTCGCGCTGGAGGTGGTCCCACCGCGTGGACAAGACCCGCCCGAAACTATCGATAAACGGCGAGAAGCTGCCCGAGGGAGCGTGGTTCATCAAGAAGAGATCGCCGCTCGCTGGGTCGAGCGACCAGATGCCCGTGACGGTCGGGGCAGATTCGTATTCGTCGCGCTGCGGATACAGGTGGCGCTCGCCGTTCCGGGGGCGGTCGGACGTAAACAGGATCCGGTCATCGGTGCCGTAAACCGGGGCGACGTTGTTGTAGTCGGCCGGCTGGTTCGGGACTCTGGTGATGATGACCGGCGTGTCGTTGAAGCCGAGGCCGGTGACTTCGTAGAGCTGCCAGTAGTAGGCCTCGTGCTGGTACTGTTGTTCTGTGGCGCCGACGGCCATGCTGAAGACCGCCTTCTGCCCGTCCCAGTGGACCTGCGGGTCGCGGACGGCGATGCTGGTCGCCCCCTGGAACCCTTCGACACCGAAGCCGGCGAGGGCCGTCAGGTTCTTGAGGGCGTCCTCGGCCGGGTAGTAGATGTAGAGATCGCCGCCCCGGCCGGCGTTGGGGACGTTGCCCAGGTGGTTGCCAAAGGTCTGGGAGAACATCATCCACTCCTCCGGCATCGGTAGGTGGGTGGCGAAAAGGATCGGGTTGGGGAGATCGGTACGCTCCTGGGCGCTGGCCGCGGAGGCCAGGATGAAGAGCAAAAAGAGCAGGTGGATGCGGAGATGGGACGAGGCCATGGCGAGAAGTCCGTTCGGTTACGGGAGGACCGGTGACAGAAATCGCCGCGACAAGAAACGTACCGATCGACCCCGTATCCATCCGATGTGCCCGTCGCCCGTCGCCCGTTGCCCATCGCCCGTTGCGCGTAGCCCGGGTTAGCGAAGCGTAACCCAGCGTTTGGCCAACGAATGCCTCCAATCGTCACGTTAGCGAAGCGTAACCCGGCATTAACCTCCGAGACTTGCGATCCCCAAGAATCGAAGCGCGCACAACCTCATCGCACCACCACAAGCGCCGCCTCCACATCCCCCTTGCCCCCTTTATCGACCCGCACCATATAACGCCCTGCAGGGAAGGCCGATACGTCGATGCCGCACGGTGTGTTGGAGCACGTGGTCGCAGCGCCCATGGTTCGACCCAATGCATCGAACAAAGTAACCTGTGATCCCGTCACCGCCGAATCGATCCAAACCTGTTGATGTGCTGGATTCGGGTAGACGGAAACTCGCGCTGGTCGCCTCTGTGGCTCGGCCTCGACATCAACTCGGATAGCCCGCGACCCATATTCGACGCCACCGATGCGCAGGTACGTAAAGGCGATGGTGCCGGCGTCCCCATCACCAACGCCAGGAAGAGGGCCTACGCCGTGGTAATACATGAGGCAATAGCCAAGATTGCAGTAACTTTTCGAAGTCGTGAAGGGGACTGCTGCACCATCCCAGGTCGAGAGCTCGACACCGTCAGCGGGTCCGCCGTAGAAATTGACTTCTTCAAACTCCTCACATGGCATTCTGCCGCCAAAGTCAGCGGCCAGGTCACAGGTGTATGCCCACTCCTCCATTGATTGCGGCGATCGAGCCACGATGCGGGTCGCCGTCGAGTCATACCGAATCCAGAGGGTATCCAGGACAATTTCCGCCGGGTTTCCATGCGAGACCACCGACGTGTAGCTAGCCTGAACAAAGTACCGCTGCCCATCAACGAGTGTATCCCCGATGATCTCCCATTGATCGAGTTGCTCAAAAGCGACAAGCAAGGACGTCCGCCACTCCCAGACATTACCCACTTCAAGCGGATGGTACCCTCGCCAGTCGGCCGTATCCGGACGAACATCGGGCTGTGCCTGTGATGGGCCAGCGGTAAGAAAACAGGCCATCGCCAGCAGGCCAACTCTTATGGTTATGGCAACTGCCTTCATGGGGATGCGAATGAAAGATCTGGGTTACGCTTCGCTAACCCGACCGACGACCTCTTTTCCGATTTCATGCAAAAACTCCGGCGCGAAGTCAGCGCCATTCGGCCACTCTATTGTATTGGTCTCCGAGTTTACGAATACATGCTGAAAGAACGAGACATCACGTAGAGGCTCAAATACCTCTCCGATGAGCTCTCGAGCAAGATCCACTTCTTTGATCGAGCCGTCGTTGAATTCGACTTCCAGCGTATACGGCTGCAAGTAGTGAACACGTGTTACGTGAAGAAACATGACGGCCTTGATTTGGTGATCGGAGAGATTGCAGCCCCATCACTGCCCCCGCTCCGCCGCCTCGTTCCCGCGGGCGAGGCGGACAAAGAGCGTTTCCAACTCCGCGTAATACGTCGATTCGCCCAGGGTGGCCTTCTGGCTCTTGACGTCGGCGATGGCCTGTTCGATCTGCTCCTTCTCCCGCAGCCAGCCGGCGGATACGTTCCCCACCGACTCCGCCAGCATCGCGTCCCGCCGGCTGATGTAGGTCAGGCCGGCCAGGCTGCCGTCCGCCGCTCCTTCTATCTCCGAAAGCCGCGTCCCCTTTCCGTCGCCATTGTCGTCGATGAGGGCGTTTTCGGTGGGGATGTTGCCGTTGTCCTCGAACCACTGGTCGGTCGTCTCGGCGGCGTAGGTGAACCACTCGGCAACCGACAGACTCCCGTCCCGGTCGCGGTCGGCCGAGGGCGACGCGAGGCCGTCGACGAGGAAGCCGGGAAACATCGTTTCGTTTTTCTGGGAGCCGATGCGGGTGGCGGTGATGACGATCCGGCCGGCTCCGCTGAGGGCCTCGACAAACGGAGCGCTGGCGCTGGCGGTGTTGATGAAGACGACGCGGCCGGCGTCGAGCGTGCCGACCAACTCGGCGTATTGCCCCTGCGTCAGATCCGTCCGGGGGATGTTGAACCGCGCCTCAGTCCCATCGAACCCGCCGTGGCCGAAGAGGACGACGTACACGTGGTCGTCCGCGGTGACCTCGCCGGCCAGCTTCGCGAACTCGGCGCGGATCGTTTCCTCGAGGGAGACGCCGTCGATGAAGTCGAGCGTTTGCAGCTTGGTCTCGCCGAGCACGGTCACTCGCTCCGCCGAAAACCCGTGGGTATCGATGAGGGCCTTGCGGGTGTCGAACAGGTACTGCTGAAACCGCTCCGTATGCTCATCGCTCCCGCCGAGCCCGCCGATGAGCAGGGCGTAGCGCTCGCCAGACTGCCCCCGGGCGGAGCCGGCCAGCACTAAGCAAAGCATCAGGAGGAGGTATCGCTTCATGGGTTTCTCAGGATGCGGCAGCGGATTCGCGGCTCCACATGAGTTGGACGAGCCAGAAAATAAACAGCTGGAGCGGCAGCGGCCATTCGGCCGGCACTTCCAGCGTCGCCTTGCGCGTAAACAGGCCGTCCCGCGTCACCCGTCCGATCAGCGTCTCGTTGTGTACCAGTTCGTAATCCGACCGCATCATGCTCGGTTTACGCAGTACCACCGGGGGATCGCCGAGCAAGAACACAAACTCCGATTTAAACGCGCTGGGTTTGTCCGCCTTTAGCATCACCTTTTCCCCCTGGGCGAGAAAAAAAGCGCCACTCATCATCCCCTCCCGCCCCATCTCATACACCTCGTCTCCCAGGTACAACGTCGCCGCCTCACGCATCGCCTTGAGGTCGATCCACCCGATCTCCTCCCCGTTTTTCTGGAAGACAAAATCGTTCGAAAACATCCCCTTGGGAATCACTTCGATGGTTGTCGTTTGGATCAGCTCATCCATGGCAGTAGTCGGATTGTTACTTTTTGCCCTTTCTCCTATTCATCCATCACTATTCACTATCAGGAGTGTTAACAAAATTCCGAAACGACTAAAAAAAGGCAGTTTGTCATCCCGGGCCCCGACCCGGGATCCAGCCGGATGAGTCATTCTTCGGGATCCCGGATCAAGTCCGGGATGACATTGCCGTGGAAATGGGCGTTTTGTTAACACCCCTGATTCACTTTTCACTATTCACTATTCAAGGCAACCCTTGCCGCCGGCGCCAGACCCATTCGACGCACAGCAGCAGGAGGATGAGCCCCCAGAGGGCCGGCATGTCCCACAGGTACTCGGCGTGGTAGACGGACGTGCTCGTCCGCCGGCCGCGGAGGTTGTCGGGGATGGCCGTTGCCTCGATTGGATCATAATAAAGCCCCCCGCTGGCCTGTGCAAGGCGCTGGAGGAGGTCGCGCTTCAGGGTGGCGTCGAAATATTCCTGCTGCGAATCCCGCACCAGGAACGTCTGGGGACGGGCCTGGCGGACAGTATCGCCGTAGCGGGCCTCGACCTCGAGTTCGTACACCCCGAGGTCGCGCGGGACAAACGTAGCGATGTACGCGCCGGCCTCGGCGAGGTCGGGCTGGAAGGCCACCTGTTGCTGGGCGCCGTACGGGTCGACGACATAGCCGGTCACCTCGGCGTCGTCGACGGGCGCGAAGTCGGGGTTGTAGACGCGTACGGTGACCGGGACTTCGTCGGCCGGCGCGAACCGTTGTCCGCCCACCGCGACATCCACCGGCTGCGGCGCCGAGGCCACCA
>JBGSPJ010000244.1:0-5718 GCA_041738655.1 Rhodothermales bacterium
AGCGGGTGCGGCGTTTTCTCGAGACGCACCCGTCGTGGAACGTACGCATGTACCGCACGCCGGCCGGCCTGCGCCTGCTGGCCACCCACGCGCCGATGCCCCCCGAGTCAGAGGAGGTTCAATCGTTTTTCCGGGCCATCAGTGCCGACCCTGTATACGTTCGCATGTGCCTCAACCAGAACTGCTTTCGAGCGCGGCTTTCGGCCAAACCCTGGCGCATCGGCATTGAGGGGCGCATGAAGCCGCGCCCCGGTGTGTGGCCGGTGCGTCCGGAGCGGCTGCCGGAGCGCAAGGCCTGGGTGGAGGCGTACGAAAAAAAGGCCGCCGGCTTCGCGGCCTGTGCGTTTGTCGAGGCCCTCGGCTCTGGTACCACTCACCCCAAAATCGCCCCCGTCGTGGCGCTCCACGATACCGCCTGCCGGGCCACAAGCGGCGCGGCGCTGGCGTAGTTGATCGTTAACCCATCATGAAAATAGCCCTGGCCTCTCCGCGTATCGCGGCGTCCGTGGAAGAGGGACTGAAGAACGTCCACCGCCTCATGGCCGAAGCCGCGGCGCAGGGGGCGAAGATCGTCTGTTTTCCCGAGGCGTATCTACCGGGCCTCCGGGGGCAGGACTTCGAGGTGCCGTCGTTTGACGCCGCGCAGGAAGAGGAGGCGTTGCAGGCGGTCGGCGCCTGGGCGAAAACATATGGCGTCGCCACCATCCTCGGGATCGAGCACCATGCGGCGTCCGGCCGGCAGCTCGCCGCTTCGGTCTTTGATGCGCAGGGCCGGCCACTCGGGCGCCAGACCAAAAACCAGATCGATCCCACCGAGGAGCCCAACTACGTGCCGGGCGACACCCGGCAACTGTTCGAGTTCGACGGGCTTCGTTTCGGCGTCGCTATCTGCCACGAAGGCTGGCGCTACCCGGAAACGGTCCGATGGGCCGCTGTGCGTGGCGCCCATATCGTCTTTCATCCCCAGATCACCGGGAGCGACCGTGCCGGCGTGTCGCTCACCCAGTGGGGCGCCGTCGACGCGCCTTATTACGAAAAGGCGATGCGGATGCGGAGCATCGAGAATACGATCTACTTCGCGAGCGTCAACTACGCCATGCGGTTTCAGGACTCCGCGACCAGTTTGATCGATCCCTCCGGGAATTGCCAGGCCTATCTGCCGTACGGGCAGGAGGGACTGCTGGTGCAGGACATCGATCTGGAGCAGGCGACGGGATTTCTCGCGATGCGTTTTGCACCGGAGCGGTATCGTGCGTCCGAGAGCAGACCCGAGGGGTCTTGAAGACCCCTCGGGTCTCTCCAATGCAGAACGAATCGGTTTGTTATGCCTAGAAATGTCGAAATTAAAGCCCGGGTGGACGACCTCGATGCCCTCGAACACCTCGTCGCCGGCCTGGCGGACTCGGGTCCTATCGCCACCCCGCAGGACGACACGTTTTTTGCTTGCGACGCCGGCCGGCTCAAGCTGCGGGTCTTCGCAACCGGCGAGGGCGAGCTGATCTACTACCGCCGTGCCGACGAGCAGGGGCCGAAGGAGTCGTTTTACATTCTCTCACCCGCGCCCGACCCCGTGAGCCTTCGCGAGGTGCTCGGGCTCGCGTACGGGCTGGCCGGGCGCGTGATTAAACACCGGACGTTGTATCTTGTCGGGCGCACGCGGGTCCACCTGGACCGGGTCGAGGGGCTCGGGGCGTACCTGGAGCTCGAAGTCGTGCTCGAGGAAGGCGAGCCCACCGAGGCCGGCGTGCGCGAGGCTCACGATCTGCTCGCGCAGCTTGGCATCCCGGGCTCGCGGCTCGTCGAAACCGCGTACGTCGACCTACTCACCTGAACCCCCTGGCATGGATCCCATCACAGCGCTCGGCATGGTCGCGGCGGTCTGCACAACTGTCGCCTTCCTCCCACAGGTCGTCAAGAACTGGAAGCGGAAGACGGCCGGCGATCTGTCGTTTGGCACCTTCGGTCTGTTCAGCATCGGGCTCGGCTTGTGGTTGACGTACGGCGTGCTCATCGACAACTGGCCGATCATCCTGTCGAATCTCATCACCCTGATCCTGAACGTGGCCAACCTCGTGCAGATGGTCTGGTATCGTAAGACATCCCCCCCTGGCCCCCCCTGAAACCCCTGACCCCAGCTGAATTCCTTGCTTATGAAGCCTGTTATTACCGTCATCCTAATTATAATCGCCGGCTGTGCGCAGGCCTTGCTGGCCGCGCCGCGCGACACGTATCCCAAGAATCACGGCATCGACATCCTCCACTACGCCTTCGAGCTGACGCTGTCCGACGAGACGGACGTCATCCATGGCGTGGCGACGGTGGATGCGCGCTACCTCGTCGCGGGGCAGACGGCGTTGCGGCTGGATCTTATTGAGGCGCGGGAAGGAAAGGGGATGCGGGTCGATCGGGTCACGCTCGCCGGCGGAGAACTCGCGTTTCGACATGAAAACGATCAACTCTTTATCACCCTGCCGGCTGCGCCCGAGGCCGGGGCCCGGATTCAGGTGACGATCGAATACGCCGGCGTGCCGGCCTCCGGCCTCAAGATCGCCCCGAACAAACACGGCGACCGGACCTTCTTCAGCGATAACTGGCCGGACAAGGCGCGCAACTGGCTGCCGACGGTCGACCACCCGTACGACAAGGCGACGAGCGAGATGAAGATCGTGGCGCCGGCGCGGTACCAGGTGGTGTCGAATGGATTGTTGATCGAGGAGAGCGACCGCGGCGCCGGCGTGCGCCTCTCGCACTGGAAACAGTCGGTCCCGATCGCCACCTGGCTGTATGTGCTGGGAGTAGCCGAGTTCGCCGTCCAGCGCGTCGGGACATATGGGGGGAAGGAGATCCAGACGTGGGTGTACCGCCAAGACCGCGACGCCGGGTTTTACGACTTTGCCGTGCCAACCATCCCCGCGCTCGCGTTTTACGAGGCGAACGTGGGACCCTACTCCTACGAGAAACTCGCCAACATCCAGTCGAACAGTGTTGGAGGAGGCATGGAGGCCGCGTCCGCCATCTTTTATGGGGATAATTCGGTGACTGGCGATCGGTCCCGCCGGTGGCAACACGTCATCATCCACGAAATCGCCCACCAGTGGTTTGGCAACGCGGTGACGGAGGCGGATTGGGACGATGTCTGGCTCAGCGAAGGGTTCGCGACGTATTTCACCCTCCTCTTTCGGGAGCACTTCTACGGGCGGGATGATTTTGTCGAGGGGCTCCGGGAGTCCCGCGATCGGATCTACACCTTTTATCAGGACCGGCCGGACTACCGGATTGTCCACGACAACCTGAGCGACATGAGCCAGGTGACCACCAACATGACGTACCAGAAGGGCGCCTGGGTGCTGCATATGCTGCGCGTCCTCGTGGGCGACGATGTGTTCTGGCAGGGTATCCAGACGTATTACGCCGAGTTTCAGGATCGGAACGCCACGACGGCGGACTTTCTCCGGCACATGGAAGAGGCGTCCGGACAGGACCTCGACGCGTATTTCGACCAGTGGCTCTACCAGGGCGGCGTCCCGTGGATCGAAGGTGGGTGGTCGTTCAACACCCGTCGGAAGGAACTGGTGATCACCGCGCAGCCGGTGCAGGAGACGTATCAGTTTCGTCTGCCCATGGCATTCGAGGTGCGGTACGAAGACGGCACGAGCAGCCGGCATGTGCTCGATATGGCCGGCAACGCCGTCGCCTCGCTGACGCTTACGACCGAAAAGGCCGTGACCGAAGTCATCCCCGATCCCGACACCGAACTCCTGGCCCGGTGGACGTTTGAACGCCGTTAGATTCCTGAATCGTTAACAGACGAGGTATCCCTCATGGCTCGAGTAAGCACCTATCTCAATTTCCCCCGCGAGACCGAAGCCGCCTTCGTGTTCTACAAGTTAGTCTTCGGTGGCGACTTCAACGGCCCGATCATGCGCTTCGCCGACGTCCCGCCCTACCCGGGCCAGCCGCCGATGGCAGAGGCCGACGGGCGCCTGGTAATGCATGTGGAATTGCCCATTCTGGGCGGGCATGTCCTGATGGGGACCGATGCGCCGGAGTCCATGGGATTCACGCTCACACGAGGCAATGCGGTGACCATTCAGCTTGAGCCGGACACCGTTGCCGACACCGATCGACTGTTTCAGGCCCTGTCGGAGGGTGGCAAGATAGAAATGCCGATGCAGGACATGTTCTGGGGTGCCTATTTCGGCATCGCGGCCGACCGGTTTGGGGTGCGCTGGATGTTCAACTGCCTCAAAAAAGCCTGAGCGGAAGCACCGATGAAACCTCGTATCAGCATGATTACCCTCGGCGTGCGCGATCTGGCCGCGTCGATCCAGTTTTACGAAAAAGGCCTCGGGCTGCCGCGCGTCGAGTGGTCGCCGGGTGTGGCGTTTTTTAACCTCAACGGCACCTGGCTGAGCCTGTTTGGCCGCGAAGCGCTTGCCGAGGACGCGACCGTGCCAGCGGAGGGATCGGGATTTCGGGGGATCTCGCTTTCGCACAATCTGGCCTCGGAGGCGGAGGTCGACCGCCAGATGGAGGAAGCCCTCGCCGCCGGCGCGACGCTCGTCAAGCCCCCGCAGAAAGTGTTCTGGGGAGGATACTCCGGCTACTTCGCCGACCCCGACGGCCATCTCTGGGAGCTCGCCCACAACCCGTTTGCGTGGGTCGGGCCGGAAGATTGATCGGGTGTGACTGGGCGTTGACATACGGTGGTGCGAACTTGCGTCATCCTGTGGTCCTTAACCCGGTTTCGCCGGGCTTTCTACTCGGGCAAATGCTCATCCTCAACACCTACGCCGTAGAGACGCCCCACCGGGGCGTCTCTACACGTGATGTCTTTAGCATCGAACGATGAACGACGCCATACGCAGCGCCTTTATCCGCGCGACCATTGTCCCGCTGGACGGCACCTCTCATGCCTCCGGCTCTCTGAACGCCGCACAAGCCCTGTTGACCGCCCATCCTGAACTGGTGGGCCTGGATGTCTACACCGCGGCGCTGTTAGGCGAAGCGGAAGGGGTGCTTCGCTTCCTTCAGACGGATCCAGCCCTGGCCACGGCGACAGATCCACTTCTCGGCTGGGACGCGCTGACCCATCTCTGCTTCTCGCGTTTCCTGCGCCTCGATCCTTCGCGATCCGCCGGCTTCGTGGAGGCCACGCGCTTGTTACTGGAAGCCGGCGCGAGCGCGAACACCGGCTGGCGGGATACCGTCCACTACCCCGAGCCGGGATGGGAGCCCGTGTTGTACGGCGCGGCCGGCGTAGCCCGGCACCCGGGCGTGACGCGGGTGCTGCTGGAATACGGAGCCGACCCAGACGACCTGGAGACGACCTACCACATCCCTGAAGGCTACGACAACGAGGTGATGCACGTGCTGGTGGAGGTGGGCAAGCCCCACGCCGGCAGCCTGGCGACCATGTTGCTCCGTAAGGCCGACTTGCACGACGAGGCTGGCGCGCGGTACCTGCTGGCGCACGGGGCTGACCCCAACCGGATGACGCAGTGGCACTTCACCCCATTCCAACACGCCATACGGCGCGACAATGTCCTCGCGATTCTCGAGGCCATGCTGGATCATGGTGCCGATCCTGCCCTTCCCGGTGGTGAACACGGCGCCAACGCCCTCGCGATGTCGGCCCGCCGCGGCCGTGGCGATGTCCTGAGGGCCTGCGAGGCACGAGGACTCACAACCGCGCTGACGGGGGCAGACGCCCTGATC